>JASHOX010000112.1 GCA_030038415.1 Xanthobacteraceae bacterium | reverse complement strand
CGACGCACGGTATCCTCGCTCGCCGGCAAAATATGCTGAGGCGACCACGACAGCACCGGCGCCGCGCCGCGTGCGATCAGGGGGGTCACCGGCCCGACCGCGAAGATCTTGCTGCCTTTGGGATTGACGTGCTCGCCGGGCGTCAGCCCGCCAAGCGCCCGATTAAGCCAACCGGAATCCGCGGCATTCGGCTTGGTCATGCCGCTTTCGAGCACATCCTGGCCGTCGAAATGCGAACGCTCGCGGTACGGCGTGGCGACGGCGTGAACCACGATCGCCTCATGGGCCTGGAACATGCGATACAGGTTGGGCATCGCCGGATTGAGCGCGAAGAAATCGTCGAGCTTGAGCGCCGGCGTTCTGCCCGACAGCGTGAGCGCGTCCTCGCTGCGCAAACCGACCCAATCCGGATCGCCGATCGGAGCGACCGTCGCCAGCCCATCAAGGGCGCCGCGCAGGATGATGGCGAGGAAGCGAGGGTCGCGGCCCTCGGCATAAGCGAACTTCGGCACATGCGCCCATGCGAACAGCGTACCGGATGCGAGCAGCAGCTCGCGGCGCGATGGGGCATGCAGTCTCATTGCTTCATCTCCGCGAATATTTAGCTGCGCAGAAACTCGGGTGTCATGACCAGAAGCGCCAAGGCCTGCCGGCGGGTTTCCGCGCGCGCCACCGTCGCGCGCGACGACGGAGAGGCGAGCGGGCCGAGGCTTGATTCGAGGAGCGCCAGCGGGTCTGCTGCCGGCACCCGTCCGGCAAAAATATTGGCGATGTCGAGCCGTTTCGGCACGCCGTCGATCCAGGCCGCTTCGGTGTCGGAAAACCCGTTCGGCGCCGGCGGCCGCCATAGCGGCTCACCGAGCGTGGCCTGTGCGTTCATGACGAGGCCGATCGGAGCTGTTGCCTGCGCGCCAGTAAGGCGGAGCACGGCTGCGACCCACTGCGCGGGAGCCTTGAGCTTTTGCCGCCGCGGTGTCCAGGATTCGTCGGCTGCAATCAGTGTTTTGGCGAGCTCTTTGAGGTCGCCGCCGCTGTCGTTGAAGGATTTTGCAAGCTTGCCGACCAGCGCCGGCGGCGGCTCGTCGGCAATGAAGTGCGCCGCGAGCTGCCGCGCGATATGTTGCGCCGTTGCCGGATGCCGCGCCAGGTCGGCAAGCACGGCGCGGCCTTGATCGACGCCGGCTTGCGGATAGATTCCACCGAGCACGGTCTGGGCGCCCGGCTCATGCAGGCGTGCGTTAAAAACGAATTCACCGCCATGAATGGGCTCGCCCGGCGGGATCCAGGTCCATCCGGTAAGTACCTTAGCGAAGCTCGTGACGTCGGCCTGCGTATAGCCCGAGCGGACGCCGAGCGTGTGCAGCTCAAGCGTCTCGCGGGCGAGGTTCTCGTTCAAGCCCTTGTCCCGGTTGATGCCGGCGACCGAATTCGGCCCCATCGATTCGACATTGTCGAGATAAAACAACATCGCCGGATGGCTTTCGACCGCTCGTAATAAGTCGGCGAAGCGCCCGAGCACGTGCGGGCGGATCGCCTCCCGTTCATACGGACCGGCCATGCCAACGATCTTGTCTGCCGAGACGCAGAAATGGTTCGACCAGAACCACACCAGCCGTTCGACAAAGCCGATCTCGGCTTTGGCAGCGGCGTCGAAGCGCGCTTTCGCTTCATTGAAGAGAAGCTGCTGCGGCAGCGGCGGCGCAGCCGGTTTCTCTGGCGCAGCCGCGGCGCCGGGCGCATCGGACATGCGCGGCGCGTCGTTTGCTTGCTCTTCTTTTTGCCCACGCTGGGCCAAAATTTGCTGGGCGCGTCGCTCGGCTTGAAAGTCAAACACGGCGCGCGCGGCTTCCGCGCTCGACGGCAAATCGACTTTCAGTTCGCCGGCTGCAGGCCGGTCGATATCGGCCGCTAGCGCGCCGCGCGGATCGGCGGCAATGGCGTTAATCTGATCACCCAGCGGGCCGAAGCCGAATCTGTGCAACGCGAGCGCCGCCGCTTCCTTGCCCGAAACCGCTTTGCCGGTGAGGATCATGAATTCCCCGCGCGACCGCACACGTCGCTCGAAAATCAGCATGCGTTTTATTATGGCAAAAGTTGCGGTGCGAAGTGGTGAATCCGCAGCCGAAACCTAACCAATTATTCATGCAGGGCGCTGTGTTGCGGCCAAGGAACCGAAGCCTTGCGGCGCCGCATGCGGAGCCGTAAGTATTTGCTGCGGGGCAATTCCCGCGCGAGTCTCCATATAAAGCCCATGGCCGTCCTGATCGACACAGTGACTGACGCTGCTGGCCGGCTCCGTCACCCGGAAAAGGCGCATCGGCCGGACCAGCCGGCCCCGCCAAAGCCTGCTTGGATTCGCGTCAAGGCGCCGGTCTCGGCAGGCTATCGCGATACCCAGCGGATCGTCCGCGAAAACAAGCTGCATACCGTCTGCGAGGAGGCCGGCTGCCCCAATATCGGGGAGTGCTGGGAGCAAAAGCACGCCACCTTTATGATTATGGGCGACACCTGTACCCGGGCCTGCGCCTTCTGCAACGTCAAGACTGGGCTGCCCGGCGCGCTCGATCAGACCGAGCCGGAGCACGTCGCCGAGGCGACCCGCAAGCTAGGGCTCGCGCATGTCGTCGTCACTTCGGTCGACCGCGACGATCTCGCCGATGGCGGGGCGGCGCATTTCGCCGCCGTGATCGCCGCTATCCGCGAGCGCTGTCCGGCAACCACGATCGAAGTGCTGACGCCGGACTTTTTGCGAAAGGATGCCGCTGTGGAGACCGTCGTTGCCGCGCGCCCCGACGTCTTCAACCACAATCTGGAAACCGTGCCGTCGAAATATCTCACGGTGCGCCCCGGCGCGCGCTACTTCGCCTCGATCCGGCTGCTGCAGCGTGTCAAGGACATCGCCCCGCAAATGTTCACCAAATCCGGGATCATGGTCGGGCTGGGGGAGGAGCGGAATGAAATCTTGCAGGTCATGGATGATTTGCGCGCCGCAGGCGTCGACTTTCTGACCATCGGCCAATATTTGCAGCCGTCGCGCAAACATCATCCGGTCATGCGCTTCGTACCGCCGGAGGAATTCAAGACGCTTGAGACGATCGCCTACGCCAAAGGATTCTCGATGGTCGCGGCAAGCCCGCTGACGCGCTCGTCGCATCACGCGGGCGAGGATTTTGCACGGCTGAAGGCGCTGCGAACGGCGCGATGATTTGATGCCGCAATTTTCGACCAAGCGGCGGGTGCAGCATTCCGCAGTCGACATGTTCGCTCTCGTCGCCGACGTCGAGCATTATCCGGAATTTGTGCCGCTGTGCCGATCGCTGCAGGTGCGCCAACGCACGACGGACGGCGACGGCAGAGAAGCGATCGTTGCCGAGATGACGGTCGCCTACAAGCTCATCCACGAGACTTTCACCAGCAGGGTGACACTCGATCGCAAGAAGCTGGAGATCCTCGTCGAGTATCTCCAAGGCCCGTTCCGCAAAATGAACAACCGCTGGCGGTTTCTCCCGGCGGGGGAGGTCGCCTGCGACGTCGAGTTTTTCATCGTTTACGAATTTCGCAGCCGCACGCTCGGGCTCCTCATGGGAGCGATGTTCGAAACTGCCTTCCGCCGCTTCTCTGTGGCCTTCGAACGGCGTGCCGATCAAATTTACGGGGCACGACCGGCTTAGGACGGAAACCAATCGGTTGACCTGGATCAAACGCCGATCTGCGCCGGGCGGCTAAGTTTGCTGTCCCCGTAGAGGACGGATGATGATAACTTGGCTCATCAGAGCAGTGGCGGTCGTTGCGAGCTTCGGGCTCGGTGCTTTCGCGACTGAACTTCTCGAAATCCAAGCGTCTCGGCCCGCCTATTTTGTGACGCTATTTGGCGATCAGTCGGATCAGGAGATCATGGGTACCGATTATCCGTCGCTCTCGCCCGGAACCTTTCAACAATTTGGCGGCCACTACATCATCCATACCGGCAGAACGATCACCTTTGACGGGCAGCCGCCGATGCGAATCGTCGTTGTTGCGTTCGACAGCATGGAACGGCTGCAGGCCTGGCATCAGTCCGACGCGTTCAAGAAGCTGTACGATATTCACAAAATCTCGAATGTCCGCGCTTTCGCGGTTGAAGGGGTGGCGCCGGGGAGCGCGTCGAACGATAGCAGCATTTCCCAACGATGAAGGAGCGCTCGCTCCGCTTCAATCGGACGCCTGCTCGGCGAGCATTTCGAGAAGCGCCAGCGCCTCGGCAACCGAGCGCAGTCGCACGCGACTGCGGCCGATCTTGCCAAATCGCCGGCGGCGCGCGAGGCGGCGGCCCTCACGGGCGGCAGCGGCAAAGTAGACAAGCCCCACGGGCTTGCGCGCCGAACCGCCGCCTGGGCCGGCGATGCCGGTGATGGCCACGGCAAGATCCGCTTTCGAATTTTCCAGGGCGCCTTTGGCCATCGCTGCCGCAGTCTCACGACTGACGGCGCCGTAGCGCGTCAGCGTCGCCGCCGTCACGCCGAGTAATTTTTGCTTGGCTTCATTCGAATAGGTGACAAAGCCGCAATCGACCACATCGGAGGAACCGGCAATCTCGGTCAGGGCCGCGGCGACGAGGCCGCCGGTGCAGGATTCGGCGGTGGCGACGCGCAGCCCACGCGCACGGCACAAATCGAGCACCCGCCGTGCGATACGGCGCACCCCCTCCTCGATCATGCGGCGCTCCACGGCAGCCGGATCGTCGCTGTGGCCATCGCCACGATGCCTTCGCCGCGCCCAGTAAAGCCGAGCTTTTCGCTGGTGGTCGCTGTGATCCCGATGCGCCCCACCGCAATCCCGGCGATCGCGGCAATGCGCGCGCGCATGGCATCGCGGTGCGGCGAAACGCGCGGCGCCTCGCAGACGATCGTCACGTCGAGATGGGCGATCATGCCGCGACGTGCGCGCACTCGCTCGCAGGCGAAAGCAAGAAAACGGTCTGACGATACTCCCTTCCATTGCGGATCGGACGGCGGAAAGTGCATCCCGATGTCGCCATCCGCGAGCGCGCCGAGAATAGCGTCGACCAGCGCATGAAGCGCGACATCTGCGTCGGAATGTCCGGTGACGCCGCGCGAATGCGGAATGCGGATGCCGCCGAGCATGACATGATCGCCGTCGGCGAAGGCATGCACATCGAAGCCGCTGCCGATGCGCACGTCGGCAAAGCCGGCAAGATGCAAAATTTCCGCGCGGGCGAAATCGTCGTTGGTCGTTACCTTTACGTTACCGGCTTCGCCTTCGAACACTTTGACGCGATGGCCCGCCCATTCGGCGAGCGCGGCATCGTCGGTGAAACTGTCGAGCCCGGCTTTGGCGGCGCGGCGGTGCGCCTCGAGGATCAAATCGAAAGCGAAAGCCTGCGGCGTTTGCACGATGCGCAATCGGCTGCGGTCGAGGGTTTCGACGACGCTCGCCGCGCCATCGATGGCTTTCACTGTGTCGGCGATTGCGATGCCTGGCACAGCGGCGCCGGCCGTCTTGCCGGCGGCGATGGCGCGACCGATCAACGCGCCGCTGAGAAACGGCCGCGCCGCATCGTGTATCAGGATCAGTTCGGGCGCGCTCGCGGCCAGGGCTTCGAGCCCGGCGCGCACCGAGGCTTGACGCGTCGCCCCGCCGGGAACAGGCGCTAGTAGATTTTGCAGGCCGGCAGTCGCCGCGCGATAAAGGCTCTCATCGCTCGAATTGATGACCGGCTGTACGGCGTCGATCTGCGGGTGATCGAGAAACGACCGTAATGTCGGCCGGATCATCGGCTCACCGGCGATGTCGCGATATTGCTTTGGCACATCGCCGCCGGCGCGCTCACCGCGCCCGGCTGCAACAACGACGGCGACTATTGTACCCGTCATGATTCCATGCTCCCGGTCCGCGATGGCTTTAGCGCATGTCACCGCGATCTGCGAACTGGCCGGCCGCGGTCCTGGCGACGCTCAAAAACCAGCACCCCATGGCCATTGGGTTAGGCGATTTGCACAGGTTAGTTATATTGCAGTGCAGCACTTGCGCCGCCCAGCATTTTGGCTAAACTCTATGCAACAATTCGATGACGCCTATTTAGTGTGCAAATGCCATCTTACCATCAAAAAGCCCTGAAAAACGCGAGTTCCATGAACATTGGGCGCGTGAAGATACCGAATCCGGTCCTTCTCGCGCCAATGTCCGGAGTCACCGATGCGCCATTTCGGCGTCAGGCCGAGGCGCTCGGGGCGGGCCTTGTCATCTCGGAAATGACCGCTTGTGCGGCACTTGCTGTGGGCAAGCGCAATGCGCAGCGACGCGTGAAAGGGCAGGGAGGATTGCATGTCGTCCAACTTGCCGGATGCGAGGCTCGCTGGATGACCGAGGGCGCACGCATCGCCGAGGGCGCCGGCGCGGCGATCATCGACATCAACATGGGCTGCCCTGCCAAACACGTCACCAACGGCGAGTCGGGATCGGCGCTGATGCGCGACCTCGATCACGCGCTCGGTCTGATCGAAGCCGTGGTCCAAGCGGTTAAAGTTCCGGTCACGCTGAAAATGCGCCTCGGCTGGGATGACCGTTCGCGTAACGCGCCAGACCTGGCGCAACGCGCCGTAGCGGCTGGCGTCATGCTGGTGACCGTGCACGGTCGCACACGCTGCCAATTCTATAAGGGGCGCGCCGACTGGGCCGCAGTCCGGGCCGTCAAACGGAGCGTATCGATACCGGTCGTGGTCAATGGCGACGTCCAAGACTTCGACGATGCCGATGCAGCGCTTGCGGCATCCGGCGCCGACGCCGTGATGATCGGCCGCGGCGCGCAGGGCAGACCGTGGTTTCCAGGTCACGTTGCGCATTATCTCGCGACCGGTGAACGCAAGGCGTCACCGCCGCTGAACGACCAGCTCGCCTTGGTCAGCGAACTCTACGATGAAATGCTGGCCCATCACGGAATTGATATAGGAGTTCGTCACGCCCGCAAGCATTTGGGCTGGGCCCTCGATACCGCCGCGGCGGCAGCCGGCGCGCCGCTGCATGTTCGCAAGGCCCACCGCAGCCGCGTGTTGACCTGTAGCGACCCGGATCTGGTGCGGCGCCGTCTCAATGAGGCGTTCGACGCATTCGGGGGATCTCCCGCGGCACTAAGGAGCGCGGCATGAGCGCCGTCGAGCCGCTGCCCACGACATCGGCCGCCGACGCAGTGCTCAATGCGCTGCCGCATCCTGTCATCGTCGTGTCGTCCGACGGCAAAGTGATCGATGCCAACGTCGCCGCGGAATCCTTTTTCGAGGTTTCGGCGCCGCTTTTGCGCCGGCACCTGTTGCGCGATCTGGTGCCGTTCGGCAGTCCCTTGCTCACGCTGATCGAGCAGGTCCGCAAGCGCGGCGCCGCCGTCAACGAATATAAGGTCGATCTCGGCACCCCACGCAATCCCGGCGATCGGCTGGTGGACCTGCACGTCGCTCCGCTGCCGGAACAGGCCGACTACGTCGTGGTGATGCTGCAGGAGCGCACCATTGCCGACAAGATGGATCGCCAGCTCACGCATCGGGGCGCCGCACGTTCGGTCATTGCGCTCGCCGCCATGCTCGCCCACGAGATCAAGAATCCGTTGTCGGGCATCCGCGGCGCTGCGCAACTTCTCGAGCAATCGGTGAACGACGACGATCGCGCGCTGACGCGGCTGATTTGCGATGAAGCCGACCGTATCGTGAAACTCGTCGATCGCATGGAAGTCTTCACCGACGAACGCCCGGTCGAGCGCGAACCCATCAATATCCACGTGGTGCTTGAACACGTAAAACGACTGGCGCAATCCGGCTTCGCCCGGCACATCAAGTTCATCGAGGATTACGATCCGTCGCTGCCACCGGTGCTGGCGAACCGCGATCAGCTCGTCCAGGTATTTTTGAACCTCATCAAGAACGCCGCCGAGTCGATCGGGGAAAATACCTCCGGCGGCGAAATCGCGCTGACCACGGCATTCCGCCCCGGCGTGCGGTTGTCGCTGCCGGGAGCCAATGCCCGCGTTTCCTTGCCGCTCGAATTCTGCGTCCGGGACAACGGACCGGGTGTGCCCGACGAACTGATGCCGCATTTGTTCGATCCGTTCGTCACGACCAAGCCGAGCGGATCGGGTCTTGGGCTCGCTCTGGTCGCCAAGATCGTCGGCGACCACGGCGGCATCATCGAATGCGAGTCGCAACCGCGCCGCACGACTTTCCGTATCCTCATGCCGAAATATACCGCGACACAGAGCGGTGAGGCCGCCGAGCCGGACGGCGTCCTTCAGCAACAGGGGAAGCATTGATGCCCGCGGGAAGCATTCTCGTCGCCGACGACGATGCGGCGATCCGGACGGTGCTGAATCAGGCGCTGTCGCGTGCCGGATACGAGGTCCGCTCCACCGGCAACGCCGCAACCCTGTGGCGCTGGATCAGCCAGGGCGACGGCGATCTGATCATCACCGACGTGTTGTTGCCCGACGAGAGCGCCTTCGATTTGTTGCCGCGCATCAAAAAGGCGCGGCCGGATTTGCCGATCATCGTCATGAGCGCGCAGAACACGTTCATGACCGCCATTCGCGCGTCCGAGCGCGGCGCCTATGAATACCTGCCGAAGCCATTCGATCTCAAGGAACTGATCGCGATCGTCGGCCGCGCGCTGTCGGAGCCGAAGGAGAAAGCGCGACTGCCGGCCAAGGTCGAGGATTTCGAGTCAATTCCGCTGGTCGGCCGCTCGCCGGCAATGCAGGAAATCTATCGCGTGCTGGCGCGGTTGATGCAGACCGATCTCACGGTCATGATTTCAGGTGAGTCCGGTACCGGCAAGGAATTGGTGGCGCGCGCGCTGCATGACTACGGCAAGCGCCGCAACGGGCCGTTCGTCGCCATCAACATGGCGGCGATCCCGCGCGACCTGATCGAATCCGAATTGTTCGGCCACGAAAAGGGCGCCTTCACCGGCGCCAATACGCGCAGCTCCGGCCGTTTCGAGCAGGCTGAAGGTGGCACCCTGTTTCTCGACGAGATCGGCGACATGCCGATGGAGGCGCAGACCCGGCTTCTGCGCGTGCTGCAGCAAGGCGAATATACGACGGTCGGCGGCCGCACGCCGATCAAGGCCGACGTGCGCATCATCGCGGCAACCAACAAGGACCTGCGCCAGCTCATCCAGCAGGGCCTGTTCCGGGAAGACCTGTTCTTCCGGCTCAATGTCGTGCCGCTGCGGCTGCCGCCGCTGCGCGAGCGCACCGAGGACATTCCCGACCTGATCCGGCACTTCTTCACGCTGGTCGAGCGCGAGGGATTGCCGCCGAAACAGATTGATCAAGCCGCGCTCGAACGACTGAAACGGCATCGCTGGCCGGGCAACGTGCGCGAACTGGAAAATCTGGCGCGCCGGCTCGCCGCGCTCTATCCGCAGGAGACGATCACGGCGGCCGTGATCGATGCCGAGCTGTCGCAACCGGTCTTAGCGGCGCCCGGCGAGACCAGAAGCGGCGACGACAACCTCTCCAGTGCGGTCGAGCGTTATTTGACGCGCTATTTTGCGGGTTTCGACGAAGGTCTGCCGCCGCCCGGCCTCTATCACCGGATCTTGCGAGAGGTCGAAGGCCCGCTGTTGTCCGCCGCGCTGACGGCAACCCGCGGCAATCAGATCCGTGCCGCCGATCTGCTCGGTGTCAACCGCAATACGCTGCGCAAGAAGATCCGCGATCTGGATATCCAGGTTTATCGCACCAGTGGGGGGTAGGACAGGCAACGGCCTTAGGATCGGCAAATCGCCTGTCATCGGTTCCGGCCCGAGATGGTCAAGGACCGCCCATTAATTGTCGCAATCGGGCAACATTGTTGTATAAAAGCATCACTCGGGGGCGGGTGGCCGAATTTCATCCGTCGGCAGATTCTCTTTTTCAATCCAACGGTTGGAAGGCTCCGGGAAGCCAATGACGACTGTCGAACAGGTCGCGCCAATCGAGCCGGCGGCGACCGCGCCGGTGCCGACCGCCTCCCGTCTGATTGGCGGCGTAGCCGTCGGCATCGCGCTGCTTTCCGCGACGGCGACCTTTCTTGTCATGGCCGGGCTCACGCCGATCGTGCCGGTCGACTCCGTCGTCAAGGGCTTGCTCCTCGGCAATGCCGTGACCGGGGTCCTATTGCTCGTCATCATCGGGCGTGAAGTCTGGGTGGCGGTGCAGGCGCGCTGGCGTGGACGCGCAGGATCGCGCTTGCACGTTCAAATTGTCAGCCTGTTCGCGGTCATTGCCGCAGTGCCAACGGTGCTGGTCGCCGTGGTCGCATCGACGACGCTTGACCGCGGGCTCGATCGCTTTTTCTCGACGCGCACCCGCGCCATGATCGAACAATCGCTGACCGTGGCCAACGCCTATGTGACCGAGCATGCCGCCGACGTCCGCGGCGAAGATATGGCAATGGCATTCGATCTCAGCCGGGCAAAGCCGCTCTTCGACCAGGACCGCGATCAGTTTCGTAAATTCCTCGCCGCGCAGACTTCCGGGCGGAATCTTTCCGTGGCGCTCATGCTCAAGTCCGACGGCTCGATCGTGGAGCCCAACGGCATCACCATGGATAAGCGATTCGTCCGGCCATCGGCGCAACTGCTTGCCGAGACCAGCGAAACCGAGCCGCAGGTCGCCTTCATCCCCGAAGGCGACAATGTCGCCTCAGTTGTCAAGCTGAACGGCTACGACGACATGTACCTCTACGTCGCCCGGCTGCTCGATCCGCGAGTTGTGCAGCAATTGCGCAATACCCAGGAGAGCGTCGGCGAATACGCCAATCTCGAGGAACGGCGGCTCGGCATCCAGATCGCTTTCGCGTTGATGTTCGCGGTGATTGCGCTGATCGTTCTGTTGTCCGCCGCATGGATCGGCTTGGATTTCGCCAACCGGCTGGTCGCGCCGATCCGCCGTCTGATCGGCGCCGCCAACGTGGTCTCGACCGGCAATCTTCACATTCAGGTACCGGTGCGCCGGTCGGAAGGCGACCTCGCTCAGTTGGGCGAGACCTTCAACAAGATGACGCAAGAGCTGCGCACGCAACATGACGACATCGTTCGCGCGCGCGATCTTATCGATAGTCGGCGGCGATTCACGGAAGCCGTGCTCGCCGGCGCCAGTGCCGGCGTCATCGGCGTCAATGCCGACGGCCGGATTTCCATTCTCAACCGCTCGGCCGAGCAACTGATTGGGCGTATCGAAAGCGACGTGCTCGGCCAGCCGCTGGCGGCGATCGCGCCCGAACTCGCCGAGATTTTTCAGGCGGCGCAAGGCAGCAATCAACGGCTGGTGCAACGGCAGATCACGCTCACGCGCGACAGCCAGGAGCGGAACTACTCGGTGCGCGTGACCAGCGAGCAATCGAGCGAATCCGAGCACGGCTATGTTATCACCATCGACGACATCACCGAACTGGTGCTGGCCCAGCGCTCCTCGGCCTGGGCCGACATCGCCCGTCGCATCGCGCACGAGATCAAGAATCCGCTCACCCCGATTCAGCTTTCGGCGGAACGGCTGCGGCGCAAATACGGCAAGTCGATTACCGAGGATCCGGCCGTGTTCGAGCAGTGCACCGAAACCATCGTGCGCCAGGTTGACGATATCAAACGCATGGTCGACGAGTTCTCCCGTTTCGCCCGCATGCCCAAAGCCGTGGTTGCCGACGACGACGTCGCCGATGCCGTGCGCCAGGTGGTGTTCCTGCTGCGCGTCGCGCATCCCGACATCGATTTCGAGGTCGAACTGCCCGCCGAGACCATGACGGCGCGTTTCGATCGACGGCTGATTTCGCAGGCACTGACCAATATCGTCAAGAATGCCACCGAGGCGATCGGGGCCGCGCCCGCGGCCGAACTGGGGCGCGGCCGCATTGTTGTGAGTGCGCAACGCGTCGGCAAGGAGATCGTCATCGACGTCATCGATAACGGCATCGGCCTGCCGAAGGAGAATCGCGCGCGACTCCTCGAACCCTATGTGACGACCCGCGAGAAGGGCACCGGTCTAGGCCTTGCCATCGTCGGACGCATTCTCGAAGAACACGGCGGTAAGCTCGAACTGCGCGACGCGTCGGAGAAAATACCGGGCGCGCGCGGCGCTTGGATGCAGTTGCGCTTCAGCGCCGAGCCGGTAACAGCAACAGCAGCCGCGAATGGACCGTCTGTCGAACCGCGCGCGGCGGCCGAGTAACTGACAGGATAGGGGCGGCAGATCATGGCATCCGATATCCTGATCGTTGACGACGAAGCTGACATTCGCGAGTTGGTCGCGGGCATTCTGCAGGATGAAGGCCACGGCACCCGCACCGCGCGCGACAGCGACGAGGCGTTGGGCGCGGTGGTGGCGCGGCGCCCCAACCTGGTGTTTCTCGACATTTGGCTGCAGGGCAGCCGGCTCGACGGCCTGCAATTGCTCGATAGCCTCAAACAGGAGCATCCCGAACTGCCGATCGTGATGATTTCCGGCCACGGCAATATCGAGACCGCGGTTTCGGCGATCAAACGCGGCGCCTACGATTTTATCGAGAAACCGTTCAAGGCCGACCGGCTCCTTTTGGTCGCCGAGCGGGCCCTGGAAAATTCGCGGCTAAGGCGCGAAGTGCGCGAGCTCAAGCAGTTGGCCCCACTGGCCGCCACTTTGGTCGGCCGTTCTCCCGCCGCCAACCAATTGCGCCAAACTGTCGAAAAAGTTGCGCCGACCAACAGCCGTATCCTCATCGTCGGACCTTCCGGCAGCGGCAAGGAGCTCGCCGCCCGCACCATTCACGGCCTTTCGTCGCGGGTCAACGGTCCGTTCGTGGTGATCAATGCCGCCGCCATCACGCCTGAGCACATGGAAATCGAATTGTTCGGCGTCGAGGGCGGCAATGGCACCACCAATCGTAAAGTCGGCGCGCTCGAAGAGGCGCATGGCGGCACCTTGTTCATCGACGAAATCGCCGACATGCCGCGCGAGACGCAGAACAAAATCTTGCGCGTTCTCGTCGACCAGACGTTCCAGCGCGTCGGCGGCAGCACTAAAGTCACCGTCGATGTGCGCATCGTCTCTTCCACCAGCCGCAATATCGAGGCCGACATCGCGGCCGGAAAATTCCGCGAGGATCTCTATCACCGGCTGTCGGTCGTGCCGATCCGCGTGCCGAGCCTCGCCGAGCGGCGCGACGATATTCCGGAACTGGTCGAATATTTCATGACTCAGATTTCGCAGAATACCGGCCTGCCCAAGCGCAATGTCGGGGCCGACGCGCTCGCCGTGCTACAGTCGCACGACTGGCCGGGCAATGTGCGGCAGCTGCGCAACAACGTCGAACGGCTGATGATTCTCGCCGGCGGCGATCCGGCGGCGGTGATTACCGCCTCGATGCTGCCGCAAGACGTTGGCTCGATGATTCCCAACATGCCGAACGGCAATGGCGGCGAGCACCTGATGAGTCTGGCGTTGCGCGAGGCACGCGAAGTGTTTGAGCGCGAATATCTGCTGGCGCAGATCAACCGCTTCGGCAACAACATCTCGCGCACGGCTGAATTCGTCGGCATGGAACGCTCGGCGTTGCATCGCAAGCTCAAGGCGCTGGGGATCGACTGATCAGGTATTAGTTATCAGTGGTCAGTAATCAGATGTCACATTCGGAACCGAAACGACGAACCCGCAGCTTTCATTCCTTCTAATTAACGAATGCTGATTACTGATGTCCCGAATAGCCTACGTCGACGGCCGCTATCTTCCCTTCCGCGAGGCGAAAGTCCACGTCGAGGACCGCGGCTATCAATTTGCCGACAGCGTCTATGAAGTGTGCGAGGTGAGGGGCGGTCGCCTTATCGACAAGCGGCGCCACATGGCGCGATTGGCCCGCTCGCTCGCCGAACTGCGCATCCCCATGCCGATGTCGCCGCGCGCGCTCGGCGTGATTTTAAGAGAATTGGTGGCGAGGAATCGGATCGGGTACGGCATCGTCTATCTGCAGATCAGCCGCGGCGTGGCGCGCCGCGACCCTGCTTTCCCCGTGCCGCAGACTTCGCCGACCGTCGTCGCGACGGCTCGACCGCTCAACATGGCGCGTAATGAAGCGCTGGCCGAGAAGGGCATCAGCGTGGTCAGCGTGGCTGACAATCGCTGGGGCCGGGTCGATATCAAGACGGTCGGGCTGTTGCCGAATGTCCTGGCGCGGCAAACGGCGATCGACCAAGGCGCGCGCGACGCCTGGTTCGTCGATAATGACGGCAACGTCACCGAAGCCGCCTCGGCCAATGCCTGGATCGTCACGCGAGCCGACACGCTGGTCACGCGGCATGCCGATCACGCCATCCTGCGCGGCATTACCCGCGGCGTTACTCTCGACGTCCTCAAGGCGCACGGCCTGACCGTCGAGGAGCGTGGTTTTACGCTTGCCGAAGCCTATGCCGCGCGCGAGGCCTTCGAGACCTCGGCGACCCAGATCGTGATGCCGGTGGTGAATATCGACGGCCATACGATTGGCGACGGCAAGCCGGGGCCGGTTGCGCGTGCGCTGCGGCGGGATTTTCACCGGCATGCGGAGGCCGGCTAGGCGCATTCGGCTCCGATCGACCTTCAGCCTGCTCCCAACTTGGGCTTGCAAGGTTGCCCGCCGCGCCCTCTAATGGCCAGTCCCTCGGGCGGCCGGCCGAGTCTACCGGAAGCCGACGGGGGTAAAAGTGACGGTAACAGAAGGCACTAAGAAACGACCCGCGGGGTAGGGGCCTGCGGTACAAAGAACGGAACAACGGCCATGGCAGCCGACCGCGCACAAAACCTACAAGACACCTTCCTCAATCACGTCCGCAAAAACAAAATTCCACTCACCATCTTTCTGGTGAACGGCGTCAAGCTGCAGGGCGTGGTCACCTGGTTCGATAATTTCTGCGTGCTGCTGCGTCGCGACGGGCATTCGCAGCTCGTCTATAAGCACGCCATCTCGACCATCATGCCGGGGCATCCGGTCCAGCTCTTCGAAGGCGCCGAAGAACCGCCGGCCGGGGACTAGGGTTTATTGGAGCCGCGCCGCGACACGCGCTCTGACCGGCTGAGCTCAAAAGGCTCACCCGACGGTCACTCGACGACCGGGCGGGCGCTCGTCATCGAGCCCGTGCTGCGGCGCGCCGCCGCCCGCGCCGATGCGACGGAACGAACCGCCGAGGCGAAGCTCGACGAGGCGATCGGGCTGGCGCGCGCCATTGACCTTGCCGTCGAGCAATCCGGCATCGTCATGTTGAGCGCGTTGCGCCCGGCGACCTATCTCGGCAAAGGCAAAGTCGAGGAGATTTCGGGTCTCGTCAAAAGCTTCGACATCGGCGTCGTGGTGATGGACTGTGCGCTGTCGCCCGTCCAGCAGCGCAATCTGGAAAATGCCTGGAACGCCAAGGTGGTCGATCGCACCGGGCTGATCCTGGAAATTTTCGGCAGGCGGGCGCGGACTCGAGAAGGCGCGCTGCAGGTCGAACACGCGCACTTGACTTATCAGAAGAGCCGGCTGGTGCGTTCTTGGACCCATCTCGAGCGCCAGCGCGGCGGCTTCGGCTTCCTTGGCGGCCCGGGCGAGACCCAGCTCGAAGCCGACCGCCGCATGATCGAGGAGCGGCTCGCCAAGATCGAAAGTGAGCTCGCCAAGGTCAAGCGCACCCGCGCGCTGCATCGCGAGAGCCGGCGCCGGGTGCCTTATCCGATCGTCGCCCTGGTCGGCTACACCAATGCTGGCAAATCGACACTGTTCAACCGCATGACGGCTGCGACCGTGCTGTCCGCCGATATGCTGTTCGCCACGCTCGATCCGACCCTGCGCGGCGTGGCGTTGCCGCATGGCGCGCGGATCATCCTCTCCGACACCGTCGGCTTCATCTCTGACCTGCCGACCATGCTGATCGCGGCGTTCCGCGCCACGCTCGAGGAAGTAGTGGAGGCCGACGTCATCCTGCACGTGCGCGACGTATCGCACGAGGAGGCCGAAGCGCAGTTGCACGACGTCGAGAAAATCCTGCGCGAGCTTGGGATCGATCCGCACAGCGACGGCGCGCATAAGCGAACGCTGATCGAAGTCTGGAACAAGATCGACCGCATCGATGCCGTGGAGCGCACCCGGTTGCAAAACATCGTTGAACGTCGCGGCGAGCCGGAACGGCCGGTGCTGGTCTCGGCGATCACAGGGGAGGGCATCGATGCGCTCCTAGCCGCCATCGAATCTCGGCTCGCCGCCGGCCGTGTGCTCGTCGAGGTCGAACTTGATCCAGCCGACGGCGCCGGCATGAGCTGGCTGCATCGCCACACCGAAGTCATCCGCAAGTCGTTCGACGCCGAAGGCCGCGTCGCCATGACAGTGCGGGCCGATCCAGACCGGGCGCAAGCGGTGCGCGACAGGTTCGCGCCGGCCCGACACTAGAGCCCAATCGATTTTGATGGAATCAGAGGCGAGCTCTGACTTTTCGATTGAGCATGATCTTTTCCAAATACCGGCATCAACTTTTCGGAATCATGTTCTAGGCCGCGCTATGGCCGACGAGCGCCACCAGTGTCCGCCGAGGCCGATCGCTCCTGGGCCTTCGCCTCGTTCCACAGCGCGTCCATTTCGGCGAGCGTGGCCTGCTGCGGCGATTTTCCACGGGCGGCGAGCGCGCGCTCGATAGCCGCGAAGCGGCGTTCGAATTTTCGGTTGGTCGCTCGTAACACCGCTTCCGGGTCGGCGTGCAGATGACGCGCCAGGTTGACCACGGCGAAGAGGAGGTCGCCGACTTCGGCCGCGGTGGCCGCGTCATCGCGCTCGGCGCGATCGAGCTCGGCCTCGATCTCGTCGGCTTCCTCCCGGATTTTGCGCAAGACCGCGCGCGGATCGTTCCAGTCGAAGCCGACCTTGCTCGCCTTGGCTTGTAATTTCAGCGCCCGCGTGAGGGCAGGGAGCGCCACCGGCACGCCGGCGAGCGCGCCTTGATCGTCGCGGTCGCCTTTCCTGGCCGCCTTCTCCTCGGCTTTGATGCGCTCCCAAAGACCCTCGACGGCCTGCGGTGTATGCTTGCGCTCGTCACTAAAGACATGTGGATGCCGGCGGATGAGTTTCTCGGTGATGCTTTGCACCACATCGCCGAAATCGAAGGCACCTTGTTCCTGCGCCATGCGGGCATGGAACACCACCTGCAACAGGAGATCGCCCAGCTCGTCGCGCAAATCGGCAAGGTCGCCGCGCGCGATGGCGTCGGCGACCTCATAGGCTTCTTCCAGCGTATAGGGCGCGATGGTTGAGAAATCCTGCGCCAGATCCCAGGGGCAGCCGGTTTTCGGCGTGCGCAACGCCGCCATGATGTCGAGAAGCCGCGCAATATCGCGGGAAGGGGTCATCGCCGAATCCTGTTAGGGTCTAGTCTGTAAGGCGCAGACAGACCCTAACAGATCGGATGAACAGCCGCGACCGGGGCCGATATTGGCTATTTCGCGCGGCTCGCCTCGAACAAGAACCAGGTCCGCCGCTCCGCCTGGTCGATGAAATTTTCCAGAAGACTGGTGGTGGCGACATCTTCGTGCTTGTCGGCGACCTCGTGCGCGTCGCGCATCGAGGCCACCAGCGCCTTGTTGTCGCTCATCAATTCCCGCAGCATATCGAGCGGCGGCACAAAATCCTCATCATTGTCCTCGAGCGTCTGCAGTCGGGCGACGTTGCCGATCGAGCGCAGCGTGGTGCCGCCGATTTTGCGTACCCGCTCGGCGATGTCGTCGGTAATGGCGAAAATCTGCTCCGACTGCTCGTCGAACAACAGATGATAATCGCGAAAATGGGGCCCGCTCACATGCCAATGAAAGTTCTTGGTCTTGAGATAGAGCGCGAATACATCGGCCAGCACCTTGTTCAGCTTGGCCGAAATCTGGCTCACCGCGTCGGCGGAAAGATCGGTCGGGGTATCGAGGGAAGGAGCCACTTTATGGCGCATATCAAGCGCACGGACTTTTGTGTTCACGGCACTACCTCTGGCGTTGAACGAAAATCGGGTGTAACCGCCCGGACTCGCATTCGCCGAACAGCCAGGGCGGGGTTGCAAACCAACGTCGGCACGCCGGCCTTGGTTCCATCCTACGAGCGGTGAGGTGAAACGATGCCGTTTTCGGCTTATGTCCAAAGTGCGGTTTTCTTCGTTCTGGCTGTCGTAGCCTTGTTTGGCTCGGCGGGCACTTTCGCGATCGCAGTCTTTTGGATTTATCTCGCCATCCTGGCGGCCATCTTCATCGCCTCGATCCTGTGGCTCGACCCTGATCTCGCGCGCGAGCGGATGCGCCCTGGCGGCAAAAAGCCGCCGCTGGTGCTGCGGCTGTTTTCCGGCGTCCTCGTGCTGCACTGGATCATCGCCGGGCTCGACCACGGCCGCCTGCATTGGAGCGATACCGTGCCGCTCTGGCTCCAATACTTAAGCCTGATTGCGCTCGCCGGTGCCTACGCATTCTGCATCTGGGCGATGCGCGTGAACCGCTTCTTCTCGTCGGTGGTGCGCATTCAATCCGACCGCGGCCAATATGTGGTGACGACTGGGCCTTATGCCGTCATCCGCCACCCAGGTTACCTCGCGGGCATCGTCGTCGTTGTGGCCAGCGGCATTGCGCTCGGGTCTTGGATCGCGGCCGCGTTCCTCGCCGTCGCGACGATACCGTTTCTCTTGTATCGCGCGATCACGGAGGATCGCGTCCTGCAAGCCGAGTTGCCGGGCTACCGCGACTACGCCGAGCGCGTCCGCTGGCGGCTTGTTCCGGGCCTTTGGTGAGAGGGGTCAGCGATTTAGTTCAAACTTTAAATGGACCCCGCCAGACCCGTGATTCGCATAAGACATATTATGGAATATGTCGCGGCAGCGCAGGATTTATGGGCTTTCTGTGAGCGCAAACGTCATGCCATCGAAGGCCGGCACCACATGCACCGGCAATTTCCCGCGCAGAACCTCGTAATCGAGGTCGGCGTGCAAATTGGTCAGGATGGCGCGTCGTGGCTTGAGCCGCTCGATCCAGCCGAGCGCGTCATCGAGCGAGAAATGGCTCGGGTGCGGACGGTAGCGCAGCGCATCGACAATCCAGACGTCGAGGCCGGCCAAGGCGGCGGTGCTTTCGGGCGGCAGGCCGCTCACGTCAGCCGAGTAGGCGAGCTTGCCGAAGCGGAAGCCGAGTGAGTGGATGTCGCCATGCTCCTGGAGAAAGGGCAATGCCGTGATTGCTCCACCCTCCCCCTGGATGACGACCGGCGTGCCGGCGCTCAGCCGATGGCCGTTCACAATCGGCGGATATTCGCTGCCGGGCGGCGATTTGAAGCAATAGCCGAACCGCGTGTACATCATCGCCGCGGTCCGCTCGTCGAGAAAGGCATCGACCCGCCGCCGGTGCTTGAGGAACAAGGCGCGTAAATCGTCGATACCGTGGGTGTGGTCGGCGTGCTCATGGGTGTAGAGCACGCCGTCGAGCCAATCGACCTCGGCATCGATAAGTTGTTCGCGCAAATCCGGCGAGGTATCGACCAGCACGGAGGTCAAGCGACTGCCGTCGCGGCGCTCGACCAAGAGCGAGGTGCGCCGGCGCCGGTTTTTCGGATTTGTCGGATCGCAATCGCCCCAGCCCAGAGCCGGCCGCGGCACGCCGCCCGAAGAGCCGCAACCGAGAATGGTGAATTTCAGCGTCATCGGAAAATTGCTTTTAGGATTATGCGGCTGAAGATTTTGTTTGTGCAGACTGCATAAATTTGTCTGCATCGGCGGGCTGCGGCATTTTGCGAAACAAGCGGAAGAAGTTTGCCGTGGTCTGTCGCGCGATCTCGTCGAACGACACGCCGCGGGCCTCGGCCAGCACTTTTGCGGTTTCAACGACGAAAGCCGGCTCGTTGCGCTTGCCGCGGAATTTTCCCGGCGCGAGATAAGGCGCATCGGTCTCAACCAGAATGCGGTCGGCCGGCAATTCCGCAGCGATCGCGCGCAACGCGCTCGAATTCTTAAACGTGAGAATCCCGGTGAACGAAACGTAGTGACCGAGCGCTATGGCGCGCCGGGCTAAGTCCGGCCCGCCGGTGAAGCAGTGGAGCACGGCGGAGAAGGCGCCCTTCCCGCTCTCCTCTTCGAGAATGCGCGCCATATCGTCGTCGGCGTCGCGCGAATGGATCACGAGCGGCAAGCCGGTCTGCCTGGCCGCCGCGATGTGATTGCGAAAGCCGCGCTCCTGCGCTTCGCGCGGCGAGTTGTCGTAGTGGTAATCGAGCCCCGCTTCGCCCAGCGCCACGACTTTTGGATGCCGGGTGCGAGCGACGAGATCGGCCGTCGTCACGTCAAGCTCTTCATCGGCATGGTGCGGATGTGTGCCGACCGAGCAGAATACGTCGGAAAAGCGTTCGGCGATGGCGAGCACATCGGGCTGCCGCGCCACCCGCGTTGAGATCGTGACCATGCGCTCGATTCCGGCGGCACGAGCCCGCGCCACCACGGCATCGAGCTCCGCGGCAAAGTCGGGAAAATCGAGATGGCAATGGCTGTCGATGAGCATGGCTATTGAGCCGCCTGCGTCGGCGGCTCGACATAACGCGGAAAGATCGCAGCTGGCGGCGGCAGTTTGGCGCCTGTAGCGATGCGGTGACCACCGCCGAGAAAGGCGAATGTCCGCTCGCGCTCCGGGATAGCCAAGAGGTCGAGCAGTTTTCTGGCCGAACTCGGCATAAACGGCAAAGCCAAAATCCCGACTTGGCGCAACACTTCCGCGGTCACGTAGAGCACGATGCCCTGCCGTGGCGGGTCGGTCTTGGCCAGCGCCCATGGCGCTTCGCCGGCGAAATAGCGGTTGGCGTCTGCCACCACGGTCCACATCGCATTGAGCACCTGGTGCAGCTGCTGGGTTGCCATCGCCTCGCGCGCCTTGCCGATTAGCGCGTCGGCGGCGCTCAAGATCGCCTGGTCATTTGCGGACAATGCACCCGGTTTCGGCAAAACGCCGCCCAGGCCCCGCGCCACCATCGACAGCGAGCGCTGCGCTAGATTGCCGAGATCGTTGGAGAGATCGGCATTGATGCGGTTGACGATGGCCTCATGGCTGTAATTGCCGTCCTGACCGAACGGCACTTCGCGCAACAAAAAATAGCGCAGCGGATCGACGCCATAGGCGTCGGCCAGCGCGAACGGATCGATGACATTGCCGACTGACTTCGACATCTTCTCGCCGCGGTTGAACAGAAAGCCGTGGGAGAAGATCCGCCGCGGCACCGCAATCCCGGCCGACATCAAAAATGCCGGCCAATACACCGCGTGAAAGCGCACGATGTCCTTGCCGATGACGTGGAGATCGGCCGGCCAGTACTTCTTGAATTTCTCGCTCTCGATGTCGGGAAAGCCGACCGCGGTGATGTAATTGGTCAGCGCGTCGACCCACACATACATGATGTGCTTGTCGTTGCCCGGCACCTTGATGCCCCAGTCGAAGGTGGTTCTCGAGAGCGACAGATCCTGCAAGCCGCCGCGCACGAAGCTCGCGACCTCGTTCATGCGCTCCTTCGGCAGCACGAAATCCGGCACCTCACGGTAAAGCTTGAGCAGCGGTTCGGCGTATTTGGAGAGCCTGAAAAAGTAGCTTTCCTCCTCGACCCATTCGACCGGCGTGCCGTGGGGACCGACCCGCTGGCCTTTGTCGTCGAGCCGCGTCTCGCTCTCGTCGTAATAAGCCTCGTCGCGCACCGAATACCAGCCGGAATATTTGTCGAGATAAATATCGCCGGCCGCCTCCATGCGCTGCCAGATCGCGGCTGAGGAGGCATGATGGCGCGCTTCCGTGGTGCGGATGAAATCGTCGTTCGAGCATTCGAATTTTTTCACCATGGCCTGGAAGCGCGGCACGTTGCGCTCGACGAGCTGGCGCGGCGTCAGGTTTTCCTTGTTCGCCGTCTGTAGCATCTTGATGCCGTGCTCGTCGGTGCCGGTGAGGAAGAACACGTCGCGGCCGTCGAGGCGCATAAACCGCGCGATGGCATCGGTGGCGATCGCCTCATAGGCATGGCCGATATGCGGCGGCCCGTTCGGGTACGCGATCGCGGTGGTGATGTAATAGGGCTTGCCGAGCATGTCGCGCTGAACCTTTGTGGGGCTTGGTATCAACCGCGCGTCGCCTCGGCAAGCAAGCCGAAAACGCTGAAAACCAGCGGCTTTCGCTCCAAATTGTAGATTTCGGCGTCGCGCGCAGCGCGATTGATGGTCTCGGAGGCGTCGGCCAGACGGTGGGCCCGATCGAGCGCATTCTGCTCACGGATCAGCCGCTGCGACAGCCAGGTATTGACGGTTTCGACGAAGGCGGCGAGCGGCTCCGGGTCGGTTCCGGCGAGCGCCTCGCCGAGCGCGTGCAACGCTTTGGCGTCGAGCGCCGGCAGCCGGTCGAGGAGGCCGAGCGCCTGCTCACGCAAGGCCAAGGCGCCCTCGTCCAAGAAGGCCAGCGCGCGCGCCACCGAACCATCCGCAGCCGCGGCCGCAGCGGCAATGTCGGGGTCGTCCGCTGCAGCTCCGGTCGCAGCCGAAAGCGCCGCCGCGACGTTCGCCTCGCCAAGCGGCCGCAAGGTGAGGATGCGGCAGCGCGAGCGCAATGTCGCCGGCACGCGCGCGGCGGAATGACTGACCAGGAGCAACAGCGCGCGCTTCGGCGGCTCCTCCAGGATTTTTAACAGCGCATTGGCGCCGGCGCGGTTCAATTCGTCGACTGCGTCGACGATGGCGATGCGCCAGCCGCCCTCACCCGCCGTCGAGCCGAAAAACGTCACCGTCTTGCGGATGTCCTCGACCGCGATCTGCTTGTGCAACACGCCCTTGTCGTTGAGCGTGCGCTCGATGACGAGAAGATCGGGCTGAGCCTGGGCGGCAATCCGGCGCGCCACCGGATGCTCGGCGTCGACGAACAGCGAGGTTGCCGCCGCAACATCGGGTGCCGCAGGATCGGGATGGGCCAACACGAAGCGCGTCATGCGATAAGCCAGCGTCGCTTTGCCGATGCCCCGCGGTCCCGCGATCAGAAAAGCGTGCGGCACGCGGCCGGAGCGATACGCGGCGAGCAGAGCGCTTTCGGCCGGCGCCTGGCCGAACAGCACAGTGGTTGCGCGTGGCGGCTTTGCTTCGCCGCTCTCGTCGTCCTCGTCGGCCGCGCGCGGGCTCACGACGCGCCTACCTCGCTGCGCCGGCGTTCGCCATGGACCGGGAAGGTCATGGGATCAAGCCGGGCCCCGACCGCGTTCCAGATTTTCCGCGCTACCGCTTCCTTGGGCCCGCTGGCATCAATCACGACGCAACGCTCTGGCTCTGCCGCCGCGATCGCAAGATAGGCGTCGCGCAGTTTTTGATGAAATTCCACGTTTTCCGCCTCGAAGCGGTCGGGCTTAGCCTCGCCGCGGCGCAATTTGACACGTTCGAGGCCGAGCTCGACCGGCACATCGAGGACCAGAGTGAGATCGGGCACAAGATCGCCGATCGACACGCGCTCAAGTCCTTTGATCAGCCGCCGATCGACCCGGCCAAGAATGCCCTGATAGACACGCGTGGAATCGGCAAAGCGGTCGCAGATGACCCATTTGCCCGCATTGAGCGCCGGCAGGATGGTGCATTGCACATGATCGTCACGCGCCGCCGCAAACAGCATCGCTTCGACGTCCGGCCCAAACGGCTTTGCCGCGCCTGAGAGCAAGACGTGGCGAATAATCTCGGCGCCCGGTGAGCCGCCCGGTTCGCGAGTCAAACAGACGGCAAGTCCGAGCGCTTCCAGGCGCAGCGCCAGCATCGCGGCCTGCGTCGACTTGCCGGTGCCCTCGCCACCCTCAAAAGTGATGAACTTGCCTCGCATCGTCAAAATCCTGGCAGCAAAACCATTGCAGCCGCACCAATTATCTTCTGGATATAAGCCATATATCTCAGATACTTACGGATATTCCCGTAATTACAACATGCGGAACGCCCGTTGACTACAATATAGGGACCTCTGGCCGGCCGCGCACGCGGCTTACAGCTTGGCCACACCAGCGCGCAAAAGGCCGATGATCAGCTCGGTCGCACCGTCCATGGCGCGCTGGGTCATGCTGCCTTTGCCGACGTCGTCGGCGGCTTGGAGCGGGACATCGAGCGCGAGATCGTCACCGCGCCATACCTTGAGCTCGGCAATGGTCTGGCCTTTGACGATCGGAGCCGGCACCGGTCCGGTATAGACGATGCGGGCATTGAGCGCCGCGCTATTGTCGCGCGGTATCATTACTTTGATCAGGCCGGGACCGACCAGCGGAACGTAGCCGCGGTCGCCGTCGAATACTTTGGCTTCGCCGACGGTCTGGCCTTCGGCAAACAGAACCCGCGACTTGAAGCCGTGAAAGCCTAAATCGAGTAATTTGCGCGCTTCCTCGGCGCGCTCCTTGTCGGTCTTTGCTCCGGTGACCACGACGATCAGCCGCAAATTGTCCGACACCGCGGAGCCGACCAGATTGAACCCGGCTTCCTTGGTCTCGCCGGTCTTGAGCCCATCCGCCCCGATGCCCATGCCCAGAAGCGGATTGCGGTTCTCCTGGTGGATATTGTCCCAGGTGAAATCGCGCTGGGCAAACTGCGGGTAGAAGTCCGGATAGGTCTGGATGATATGGCGGGCGAGTTCCGCCATGTCGCGCGCCGTGACGCGCATATTCGGATCTGACAGGCCCGTTGAATTGGTAAAGGTCGCATTCTGCAGCCCGATCTCGCGAGCCCGCTTGGTCAAAAGCTCGCCGAAAGCGGTTTCGTTTCCGGCGAGCGCTTCGGCGACCGCGATGCATGCGTCGTTGGCGGAGTCAACGATGATGCCTTGGATCAGGTCAGACACGGCGACCTTGCTGTGGATCGCAGCAAACATGGTCGAGCCGTGCGACGGCGCCCCACCCTTGCGCCAGGCGTTTTCGCTGATGGTGTAAGTGTCGTCGAGTTTGACGCGGCCGTGCTTGATCTCGTTGAACAGATATTCCAGCGTCATCAGCTTGGCGAGGCTCGCCGGTTCGACGGGCTGCTCGGCGTTTTTCTCGTACAATATGCTGTCGCTCTCGGGATCGAGCAGGATCGCGGTCGGCACGCTGGTTTGAAAACCACCCTCTGCCTTCGGTGCGGCGGCAGGCGCCGCGCATAAAGGCGCAATTACGACGCCAAGCGCGACCGCGGCGGCCAACACTGCGGCGAGATACTTCAATCCCCTTCCCGGCGAAATCGGCCGATATCTCTGTCGCAAAGCCGCCTCCAATTCATGCTCGCCACCCTGTATCCCGCGCCCGATAGGCCACGCACAAGCCCGCGTCGAGGCGTTGTGAAAATGCCGCGGCGCTACTTCACCTGAAATGAAAGCTAACGGTCAATAAAGCCCGCGGCCATTAAGGAATTGGTCGGTGCCGTTGGCCCCGTCGGGCGGATCTATCGTAGCCGTCGTCGGGTCAGGAGAATATGAGGCGTCAGTCGCGGTCATGACGGGCAAGGCGCTGGCGAGCCGTTCATTGCGGACCGGCGGCGGCTGGTTGGGGAAGGCCGGCACCAGCGGCATTGCCGCAAGCCGCACGTCCCAGGGTGCCGGCGCCGGCTCGTTTTCCCGCAGCGTCGACGCCAGCACGCGGTCATCGGAGCCCTCGACCGGCGCGCGTCCGACATATTGGACCCGCACCCAGGCGAGGCCGCGATTGGTAAAGCCAAGCAGATGCGCGGCGCGCATCGAGACATCGATGATGCGATCGTGCGCATAGGGCCCGCGGTCGTTGACGCGCACGATCAGTGAGCGGCCGTTGCTCAGGTTCGTCACCCGCACATAGCTCGGCAGCGGCAAAGTGGGGTGCGCTGCGGATATCGAATTGAGGTCGAAAATTTCGCCGTTCGCCGTCTCGCGGCCATGGAAATCGGCGCCGTACCAAGACGCCAATCCCACCGCGTTGTAATTGGGGTCCTCGTGCGGGACATAGACGCGGCCACCGACCATATAGGGCGAGCCGACCCGATAAACGCCGCCGCCCTTGGGCACCTCCTCTCCCGGCGAAACCAGCCGGGCGCTCGGCGAAACCCCGTAACGAGCGTCGACATTGCCCTTGTTGGCGCAATTGGCGACGAAGAGGCAAAGCGCGGCACAGGCGCCAAATCGCGCAAGACGCCACAACGCCGAACTGAGCCGACCCCGCATCATCCCCGTCCCGAGCGGAAACGTATCGAATTTTAGCGTGGTTAGATTGTGGCCGAATTGGACAAGCGGCTCGCGATAGTGAACGTTTCATTGCACGGCGGCGCGCTGGGTTTTGTCCCCTGCCCCCGCGGCTGGCAATTTTTTCAATTTCCGCGGCTAGTTTTGTCGGTAGCTTTCTCCGCTCTCTCGGCTTAATTCCAAGCCGCTGCGGAAGGGTGGCCGAGTGGTTTAAGGCACCGGTCTTGAAATTCTCAGGCCGGTCTCCCTACTTGTTTTGTTCTTTCCCAGAAAGTCCCATTTCATCGGCACTTCTCGCATTTTTCAGCGTTCGCTGTCTGTTTCCATCTCGGCTCTTCCCACCTAGTTGGGTAGCAATTTGGGTAGCAAAATCTACAAATGTTCTCGTGCTCAGTTGTGTACGCGAAAAATGCTCGGACCTCATCTTTTCGGGACGTCTCCGGCGAGCGCAGATGGCAATTGATCAAGCCACGATTGAAGGTCAGTCGCCAAGACAATTGTCCTTCTACCTCGCTTCACGGCACGCAGCTCCTTCGCACTGATTGCGTTGTAGAGAGCGCTTCTGCTAATTCCCACTAATGTCCGAACCTCCTTGACGCTATAGGCAAGCTTGGCTGGTTCAGGTGGGATCGATGACGGCATCCGGGAGTCTGCCACATGCTCAAGGGATTTCTCTGCGCGGTTCGCTGAAGCCGGCGAATTCAAAACTTGCTCGAGCA
>JASHOX010000111.1 GCA_030038415.1 Xanthobacteraceae bacterium | reverse complement strand
AGGAACAAAGCGAGCGAGATGACGACCGAATTCGGCGGCGCGGTTGCGGTGCCGAGCGCGGTGCGCAACAGCGACAGCACCACGACGATGCGGGTGAACGAGGTCATCATGACCAGGATCGACGGCGCCAGCGACAGCACCGTCATCAGCGCGATCAATTGGATGATGCGCTCGTTGAGCCCGCCGCTGGCGGCGTTCTGACCGAAATTGATGCTGATGTCCTGCGCGGCGAGCGGCGTCGCCGAGAACAAAAGTGCCGCAACCGAGGCCGCTACGGTTGTGAACCGGACGCGGCGGCCTCTTGCTGCAAGCGTCAGGGTTTGGTCGGACGGCCCAACAAACTCGCCATCTCCTGTTCGAGATTGTCGTAGAGCGTGGTCTTGCCCTGGTTCGGCTTGGCATCGCTGCGTGGCGGCTTGCCGTCCACCGGGCGCGGCATGCGCGGCGGGGTGGGCTCGGCCGGAGCCGGCTCCGCAGCCGGCGCCGGGCGTGCCGCGGCCGGGTGCGCGCGGACTTCGGCCGCCGGTTTGCGCAGGGCGGCTTCGAGGCGTTGCGCCATGTCTGCCAAGCTTTGGTCGGGTGCCGCTGCAGTTTCCGCGGCGGGTGCCGGAGCAATGGGCGGCGCCGCCGGGGCGGCCGCGGCAATTGGCGCAGCCGCGGGCGTAGCCGGCTTACGCGGCGTTTCGACGCGCGGTTCTTGGCGCGCTTCTTGGCGCGGTTCTACGCGCGGTTCGCTCCGCGGCTCCGCGACTGACTCGTCGGCCACCGCGCGCGCAGCCGCCGGACGATTGCGCGGCGGCGCCGGCCGCGTCGAGAGCTCGTCGGCCAGCGCCGCAAGCGTATCGCGTTGCGGGCGCGACGCCGGTTCGGCCGCGAGCGGGAACGACCGCGGCAATTCATCCGGCAGCGGTTCGACGCGTGGAACGGGGCGCGTCGCTGCGGCGGGTTCGGGCTGCAACGGCCAAGAGCCATTGCCGCTCTCCGGCAGCGGAATGGCGCGCGGCAGCGCTTCGATTCCGGCGGGCGGACGGGACACGAGGTCGCGCGGCGCGGCGACGGCGCGCACGATATTGGGTTCGACGACGACGTCGGTCGGGCCGCCGATCATCAACAAATGTTCGACATTGTCGCGCCGCACCAGAATGAGCCGGCGGCGGCCGTCGACGCTGGCATAGTCGATCACCGCAAGGCGCGGCTGCCGGCCGCGTGCGCCAACGCCGCCGAGCCGGCCGGTGCCAAAGCGGCGCACCGCCCAGGCAAAGCCGAGGATGAGGCCGAGAACGACGAGGAATGCGAGGAAGAATTTTACGGCGAGCGGCATCTCCGCCCCGAACAAAGTATCAAACATCCGCACAACTCCCCGTTTCGCCGCGGCGCGCCGCCAAACTTTCAAAGGTTAACGGCGCGGGTAACATTTGCCGCCGTGAATACTAACAAAGGATTAAAGATACTAGCCGGTTTTCCCGCTGAAACCGACGCCACAAGCATTGTCATGGTAAACGGCGGTTTAATGGCAAAAGCGGCCAAAATGGCGTTTTAACCGGCCATTAACCATAGGCCCGGCAAAGTCTGCCGGGGCCGAATTGTGGAACCGGGGACGCCGCCGATGCCGATCGCCGATATTCCGATTCTCTCCATGCTGCGCGAGCGCATGCAGTGGCAGCAGGCGCGCCAGCAGGTGCTCGCCGAAAACGTCGCCAATGCCGACACGCCGGATTACCAGGCCAAGGACCTGGCGCCGCTCGACTTCTCGCGCGCGCTCGAGGCGTCGTTGCCGCTGGAGCGGACCAGTCCGGACCATATCGCCGCCGTATCCGACACCGGCTCGCAATTCGCCTCCGGGGGAGAGGGACCCTACGACATCAGGCCGCGCGGCAATGCGGTGAGCCACGAAGAAGAAATGATGAAAGTGGCGGGGAATCAGATGGATTACGAGGCGGCCGCCGAGCTCTACACGCACAGTCTCAACCTGATCAAGCTTGCGGTCAAAGAATGACGCAAGCGCCAATCTTGTCGGCCGTCGGATCCGTGCGGGAATTGCCATGAGCATGGACTTCATGAAATCGCTCACTATCGCCGCCTCCGGTTTGCGGGCGCAGATGGGGCGCATGCGTATCATCACCGAGAACATCGCCAATGCCGATTCGGTGGCGACGACGCCGGGCGGCGACCCGTATCGGCGTCGGATCGTGACCTTTACCGACGAACTCGACCGCTCGATCGGCGCCGACGTGGTTACGCTCGGTCGGGTACAGCCCGACCCTTCCGACTTTTTGGTGAGACACGAGCCCGGCAATCCGGCCGCCAATGCCCAGGGCGACGTCAAATATCCCAACGTGAACACACTCGTGGAATTGACCGACCTGCGCGACGCGCAGCGATCCTACGAAGCCAATCTCAACGTCGTCACCGCCACGCGTAAAATGCTGCAACTCACCATCGACATTCTCAAGAGCTGATCATGGCGACACCGACCATTGCCGCGAACGCCTATGCCGCGCTGGCGAAGATGCGCGAGGATACGGCCAATATCGCCGGCGGCCTCAACAAAGGCGAGGAGGCCGGCCCGAACTTCGGCTCGATCCTCAAAGACGTGATGAACGCCGTCTCGGCGGCGGCGAAAAATTCGGACGCGCAGGCGCAGGCGGTCGCCGCCGGCAAAGCCAATATGGTCGACGTCGTCACCGCGGTCGCCGACACCGAGACCACCTTCCAGACGCTCATTTCGGTGCGCGACAAGGTGATCGCCGCCTATGAGGATGTCTTGAAGATGCCGATTTGAGGGGTGTCAGGCCCGCGAAAGCGGGGCATCCGGCAATCCCGGCGCCCGCGGGTATTGGATTGCCCGCCTGCGCGGGCAATGACAGGGAACAGGAGAGCCAATGACAGGTCCGGAAGTGTTGGACGTTTCGCGCGATGCCATCGTGACATTGTTGCTGGTCGCCTCGCCGCTGATGCTGGTCGGGCTCATCGTCGGCGTCGCCATCTCGCTCCTGCAGGCGCTTACGCAGATCCAGGAGACCACGCTGGTCTTCGTACCGAAAATCCTGGCGATCTTCCTCGCGCTTCTGGTCGCGCTGCCGTTCATGGCCGACGCGATGCACGCGAATTTCATGCGGATTACCGCGCACATCACCAGCGGTTCTTGAGCGGCAATGCGCAGTCGCTGTCGCGCCACGGCTCTTTACCCGCTCGTCCCCGCGAAAGCGGGGACCCAGTGGAATTCACCGCGGCCACATCAATATCCGGTGGATACCCGCCTGTGCGGGAATGAGCGGGAAAGCCACCGATCGTGACCATCGACATTTCCAACCTGCCGGCGCTCGGCGCGACGTTCCTTTTGGTTTTTGCCCGCACCGGCACCATGGTCATGCTGCTGCCAGGGCTCGGCGAGCAGAACATCTCGGCGCGACTGCGGCTCACCATCGCGATGATGCTCGCCGCGGTGCTGTTGCCGCTGCATCGCAACGACTATCACATCGATCCCGGCGCGCTGGCGCCCGCCATCGTGATGCTGGTGGAAGAGATCATCATCGGCGCGGTGCTGGGGTTGACCGCGCGGCTCACCATCTCGGCGCTTGAAGTCGCGGGCTCGGTAATCGCCCAGCAGCTCGGCCTCGGCTTCGTCACCACGGTCGATCCGACCCAGGGCGAGCAGGGCGTCATTCTCGGCACTTTCCTGACCATGCTCGGCATCACGCTGTTCTTCGCCACCGACATGCATTATCTCGTCATCGCCGCACTCAACGACAGCTACACCTTGTTCGCGCCGGGCGAGGTGCCCTCGACCGGCGACGTCGCGGCGCTGATGACCAAGACCGTATCCGGCGCGTTTCGCATCGGCATCCAGCTGTCGGCGCCGTTTTTGGCGTTCGGGCTCCTGTTCAATCTCGGGCTCGGCGTGCTGTCGCGGCTGATGCCGCAGATGCAGGTGTTCTTCATCGCGCTGCCGCTGTCGATCCTGATCGGCTTTTTGTTCCTGATCCTGGTGCTCGGCTCGATGATGGGATTGTTTCTCGATTACGCCGGCGGCGTGCTCTCGGTGCTCGCTCCGCACGCTTGAGCCAACCCGAATAGCGGAACGCGATGGCCGACGAACGCGACGACACCGAACACACAGAAGACCCCACCCCGCGGCGGCTCGAGGAAGCCATCAAGCGCGGCGACGTGGTCAAAAGCATCGAGGTCTCGACTTGGTTCACCATCGGCGGCGGGACGCTGATGCTGATGGTGTTCTCCGGTCCGACGGCGGCGAACCTGCAAGCGATGTTCCGCGGTCTGCTCATGCATTCCGGCGAGATTCCGGTCGACGGGCCGGCGCTCGATCATCTCGTCAAGGGACTGGCGACGCATATTCTTGCCGCGCTCGCCATTCCCGTTCTGGTGCTGGCGCTCGCCGCGCTGTTGGGCAATGTCATCCAGCATCGCATCCTGTTCTCGGTCGATCCGGTGCTGCCGCAACTGTCGCGAATTTCGCCCGGTGCGGGACTGCGCCGGCTGTTTTCCAAGCAGGCGCTCGCCAATTTCGCCAAGGGCCTTGCCAAGCTCGCGCTGTTCGGTGCGGTGATCGGCGCGCTGTTGTGGCCGCAGCGCCAGCGCATCATCGGCCTGGCCGCCGTCGATCCGGCGATCATTCTGCCTTTCACCCGCGCGTTGGCGCTGAAAATGCTGGGCACGGTGGTGGCGATCCTCGCCATCGTCGCGGCGGCGGACTACCTGTTCCAGTACCGGCAATGGTACGATCGTCAGAAAATGTCGGTTCGGGAGATGAAGGAGGAATTCCGCCAGAGCGAGGGCGATCCCGCCATCAAGGGCAAGATCCGCCAGTTGCGGACCGCCCGCGCGCGCAAGCGCATGATGGCCGCGGTGCCCAAAGCCTCGGTCGTCATCACCAACCCGACCCACTTCGCCGTCGCTTTGCAATACGAGCGCGGCATGAACGCCCCGGTCTGCGTCGCCAAGGGCGCCGATCTAATTGCCCGCAAGATCCGCGAGGTGGCCGAAGCCCACGGCGTTCCGGTGATCGAAAATCCGCCTTTGGCCCGGACCTTGTATGGGACGGTCGAGATCGACCAGGAAATTCCGCAAGAGCACTACCGCGCGGTGGCCGAAATCATCGGTTACGTGATGCGGCTGCGCCGTTCGGTGTTGCGGCCGGCCTGATTGTGTACGTTGTTGCGAAGCCCCTTGCGCGATTCGACGGCGCAAGGCACTGAGAGCGGGGCATGACCAAGCAGGTCAGGATCGAACGGGCAACGATCGAGCAGCCCATGACTGCACACCGGCTTGCACCCCTGACTGTGCCGCCGACCGCCGGCCAATCCGCGGTCGACCGGACCTCGGCGGCCGAGGCGGCGGACAGTGCCGGGACCCGCGCCGCGATCGACCGCAGCGCCGCCGGATCGAGCCGCGGCAGCATCGTTCTCGTGCTGCTGGTCGCCGCCGTGTTGGTCGCCGCCGCCAGCGGCATCGTGCTGGTCGGCGGCAGCAATGCCGAACCCTATATCCTCGCTTTCCTGGCGGTGCTCGCCACCGTCGGCGTGTTTTCGCTGTTCGCGCTCGCCTGCGGCATTGTGCGGGTCGCCGGCGGAGCGTCTCCTCATCCGCTGGTCAAAGCGATCGTCGACGGCGCTTCGGAGGGCATCGTCGTCACCGATCACGACGGCCGCATCGTCTACGCCAATGCGGCCTATCTCGATCTCATCGACGCCACCGATTTCAACGACATGCGGCCGGTGGAACGCGCCTTCATCGGCGATGCCGATGCGTCCGAGGCGATTTACCGGCTCCTCAAAGCGGCGCGAGAGGGCAGGCGACTCGACGAGGAGGTGCGCATTGCCGGGGTGCGCGGCCGGCCGGTGCGCTGGCTGCGCTTTCGGATCCGTCCGCTCGGCTCGAGCCGGCGCGATGCGCGGCTGACGGTGTGGTCGCTCGCCGACGTCACCGCCGAGCGCGACCGCCAAGAAAATGTGTTTCAGGTGCTGCAGCATTCGATCGATTATCTCGATCATGCGCCGGCCGGATTCTTCTCGGTCGATGACAAGGGCGACATCGTCTATCTCAATGCCACGCTCGCCAATTGGCTCGATCAGGACCTGGCGCAGGTCGGCTCCGGCGGGCTCAAGCTCGCCGATCTGGTCGCCGGCGACGGCGCGGCTCTCTTGACGACGCTGCGCGGCGCGCCCGGAGAAGTCAAAACCGAAGTGCTCGATCTCGATCTGCGCACCCGTTCGGGACGAACGCTCCCGGTGCGGGTGTTGCACAAGCTCGCTTTCGGTTCCGACGGCACACCCGGCGCGTCGCGCACGCTGGTGCTTAATCGCGCCCGCGACGACGGCACCGATCCACAGCGCGCCGCGGAAATCCGCTTCATGCGCTTCTTTCACCGCACGCCGATGGCGATCGCAACCATCGACCGCAACGGCGGCGTGGTGCGCACCAATCCGTTGTTTGCGAAACTGTTCCATACTGCGCGCGGCGAGGAGGGCGAAGACCGCTCCATCCTCTCGATCGTCGCGGCGGCCGATCGCGAGGCGCTCGCCAACGCCATCGCCCAGGCGGCGGTCGGCAGGGGCGACATCGCGCCGGTCGACGCCACGCTCGCGGTCGACGGCGAGCGGTTCGGGCGCTTCTACGTCACCGCGGTCGAGGAGGAAGAACGCGACCAGGAAGCGGCCATCGTCTATGCGCTGGAAACCACGGCGCAGCGCGAACTGGAAAATAAAGTCACGCAACAGCAGAAGATGGAGCTGGTCGGCCAGCTCGCCGGCGGCATCGCCCACGATTTCAACAATGTGCTCTCCGCCATCATGATGGCGACCGATTTCCTGCTCAATGCGCACAAGCCGACCGATCCGTCGTTCGCCGACATCATGCAGATCAAGCAGAACGCCAATCGGGCCGCGAGCCTGGTGCGGCATCTGCTCGCCTTCTCGCGCAAGCAGACGCTGCGCCCGCAGGTGCTCGATCTCGGCGAGGTCTTGAGCGACCTCACCATGCTATTGCGCCGGCTGATCGGCGAAAAGGTCGCGCTCAACGTCGTGCACGGCCGCGACTTGTGGCCGGTCAAGGTCGACATTTCACAATTCGAGCAAGTGATCGTCAATCTAGCGGTCAATGCCCGCGACGCCATGCCCAATGGCGGGCGGCTTACGGTGCGCACCGCCAATGTGACGGCGCCGGAATGCGCGCAATTCCACGCCAAAGGCATGCCGGCCGCCGATTATGTGCTGGTCGAAGTGGCCGACACCGGCACCGGCATTCCGGCGAAAATTCTCGGCAAGATTTTCGAGCCGTTCTTCTCCACCAAGGAGGTGGGCAAGGGCACCGGCCTCGGCCTCTCCACGGTGTACGGCATCATCAAGCAGACCGGCGGTTTCGTCTATGTCGACTCGGCGGAGAATAAAGGCGCGACCTTCCGCATCTTCCTGCCGCGCCACCTCGCCGGCGCGCGCGAGCTTGCGGCCGAGCGTGCCGCCGAGTCCGAAGCGGCGGCAATGGCCGGCGATGCCGGCAAGCGGCCGGCGAATGCCGATCTCACCGGGGAGGGCACCATCCTGCTCGTCGAAGACGAGGAGGGGCTGCGCCAGCTCAACGCCCGCGGCTTGTCCTCGCGCGGCTATACCGTGCTCGAGGCCGCCAACGGCGTCGAAGCCATTGAGATTTTGGAGAAACACGCCGGCAAGGTCGACCTTGTCGTCTCCGACGTCGTCATGCCGGAGATGGATGGCCCCACGCTGTTGCGGGAATTGCGCAGCCGCGACCCCAGCCTGAAAATTATCTTCGTTTCCGGTTACGCCGAAGACGCGTTCCAGAAGCACTTGCCGGCCGAGGGTCAATTCGCCTTTCTGGCGAAACCCTTCACCCTCAAACAGTTGGTCAATGAGGTGAAGGAGACGCTGGCGGCCTGACGCGTGCCGTTTTCAGCCTCTGCTTTGGGCCAACGCATGCTTTTATGACGGAGCTGCGGTGCGACATCCGCGCGTGCGACGCTTTGCGGCAGGCTGGCGCCGCGCCGGCCGGGCGTAGATAGACGCGAGCGCAAGCGCGGCGTCACGGTCTCGCGCCGGGCGCGAGCATGGGGCCTCCACAGTGCCGCGATCGATCGGAAATTACGGTTTTATGCCGCTGCGGTGGCTGCCATCGCTCGCCACGCTCATCGCGCTGGCCCTGAGCCTGATGTGGACCGAAGCCGCCGATGCGCGCCACGAGCGCGGCCTTAGCTTTGCCGGCGGCGCCGCCTTTGGCGCGATCGACTTCGACGATGTTATCGCGTTTGACGGCTCGCTCCTTCCCGATGCCGCGCAGCCGACCTATCCCGGTGGTTCGCTCGGCGACCTGTTCAAACGCGGCGACTTGATCGGCGGCTTCGCCGCCGGTTTCCTCGGTTCCGGCGCGGTCGGTCTGTTGTTCGGTCACGGCGTGGTGGGCGAGTTGAGCGGCGTCGCGTCGGTGCTGGGGCTGTTGTGCCAGCTCGCGCTCATTGCCATGCTGGCGCGATTGATCTGGACCTGGTGGCGCGACGACAGGGCCGACGCTCTCGCCGATCTGTCGCCGCGACAATTGGCCGACGCCTATGGGCGTTCGCGCCACGAAGGGCTGCCCGATCTCGACAAGGCGCCAAGTCTTGGAATGGACCTCGACGAGACGGCTGACGACGGCCTCGGTCATCCCAAATAATCGCCGGTCCCAAGTCAGGTTTTGCGCTATGCTGCAGCGGAGGTCGCGGCTGCCGCGGCCTGGATTTGGCGCCGCTCACGCTATATTCTTGCGGATATAGCGCGGCGCATCCGCGAATTTGCCAGCCGTTTGAGCGCAGAAGAGGTTTGTCTTGACCCAGTATCCCGATCTCGAACTCTACATCGCCGGTCAATGGAAGAAAGCGGCCGGCCAGCCCGTGCTCAATCCCGCCGACGAGAGCGTGCTCGGCACCGTCCCGACGGCGACTCAATCGGATCTCGACGCGGCGCTTGCCGCCGCCGCCGACGGTTTCAAGACGTGGAGCAAAACGTCTCCCGCCAAGCGTGCCGAGGTCATCCTCAAAGCCGTGGCGCTGATGCGCGAGCGGGTGGAGGAAATGGCGGTTGCCATGACGCTCGAGCAGGGCAAGCCGATCGCGCAATCGCGGCTCGAAATTCTGCGTGGCTGCGAGATCATCGAGTGGGACGCGTCCGAAGGCCGCCGCACGTATGGCCGCATCATCCCGAGCGAGCCAGGCATGAAGCACATGGTGCTGCGACAGCCGATCGGCGTGGTCGCGGCGTTCTCGCCCTGGAATTTCCCGATGAGCTCGCCGGCGCGCAAAGTCGGCGGCGCGCTGTCGGCCGGTTGCTCGATTATTATCAAAGCCTCGGAGGAGACGCCGGCCGGCGCGGTCCAGCTGGTCCGCGCCTTCCATGACGCCGGGTTGCCGCGCGGCGTGCTTAACCTGGTGTTCGGCAAGCCCGCGGAAATATCCGAATATCTTATTCCGCAGGATTTGATTTGATCCGCCTGATCACCTTCACCGGCTCGATCCCGGTCGGCAAGCGGCTCGCGGAAATGGCGGGGCGCTATATGAAGCCCGCCATCATGGAGCTCGGCGGCCACGCGCCGGTGATCGTCTGCGACGCCGTCGATCCGGTGGCGACCGCCGGCACGTCGGTGATCGGCAAGACGCGAAACGCCGGCCAAGTCTGCGTCTCGCCGACGCGATTTTTCGTTCAGGAAGGCATCTACAAGAAATTCACCGAGGCCTTCGCCGAGAAAGCCCGCAGCGTGAAAGTCGGCGACGGCCTCGATCCCGCCAACCAGATGGGCCCGTTGGCCAATCACCGCCGTATCGAGGCGATGGAAATGTTTGTCGCCGACGCCAAGGCAAAGGGCGCGCGCGTGCTCGCCGGCGGCGAGCGGCTCGGCAACCGCGGCTACTATTTCCCGCTCACCGTGCTTGCCGATGTGCCGGACGAGGCGCGGGCGATGCATGAGGAGCCGTTCGGGCCGCTGGCGCTGATCAATCCGGTGTCCTCGCTCGACGACGCCATCGCCAAGGCGAACGAATTGCCCTACGGATTGGCCGCTTACGCCTTTACCAAATCGGCGCGCAACGCCGATCGGCTCGCCGAGGGCGTCGAGGTCGGCAACCTGTCAATCAACAATCTGGTAGCCTCGATCGCCGAAACGCCGTTCGGCGGGGTGAAGGATTCCGGCTACGGCCGCGAAGGCGGCAGCGAAGGTTTGTCCTATTACACCGTCGTGAAGAACGTCTCACATCTCATGATGTGAGTTCGCTCGCCTCGCAGCACCGCTCCAGGATTCGGCTGTCGCTTGACCTATTGCGGATTGGGGCCGTCGTGGCACGTCTGTGGCCCGGCTTGATGGGGCAGCAGGTTCGGCACGTCGCATTTGGAGCAGGCGCCGAGCGCAAGGCCGAGCAGGGTGAGGAGTAAAGCGAGCGCGCGCGCCCCACGTTGGGACGCAATGCGCGAATTATCGGGCGCTGTCCTCGTCATAAGCCGTCTTGCTTATAACGCTAAGCCTCCCGCCCCAAAAGATCGTTAACCGGCCCGGGCTCAGCGTTGGAGAACGCCGATAACCCGGCTGGCAAAGCTCAGCCGTTCCGCCATCAGGCCGATCACGTAGGTCAGGAGCGCTTGCACCAGGGCTGGATGCTCGACTTTGAGACGCTCGAAGGCATCGGCGCCAAGCGCATAGGCCACGCTGGCGACTTCGGCTTGCACGGTTGCGCTCCGCGGCCGGCCGGTGAGCAGGCCCATTTCGCCGATCGTGGTATGTCGCCCAAGACTCCGCACCCGGATCGCGCTGCCGTCTTCCAGCTTGACCATGATGCCGACGCGGCCATCGATGATGAAGTGCATGGAATCCGACGGTCCGCCCTGATGCGCGATGACGTCGCCGGCGGCGAAGTCGTGGCGTCGGCAATTATCGGCCAAAATGTCGGCGAACTCAGCATTGTCGAGCGCTTCGGTGAGCCAGTCGCGCAGCGAACGCGCTTCGCTGTCGGCATCGCTGTGCGCGGCAATGATAACGTTCTCGCAGAACTCAAGCGCTCGATCGATCTCCGGGAAGACCTCGGCGCTTTTGCCGACGACGTGATTGTCGGCAAAAGCTTTTTCGATCGACGGCGTGAGGTGAACCAGCACAAGGCGGGCGCCCATCACCTCCGCGGCATCCTTGATTTGCGTGAAACTATGAACGGCGGAGGAATCAAGTCCGGTGACAAGCCGAAAATCGAACAGCAAAAAGCGGCATTCCGGCCGTTCCGCCAGCAATAGTTTGACCTGTTCGTAGAGCCGATTGGCCGAGCCGAAAAACAGGTAGCTCTGCAGGCGCAGGCCCTGCAATTCGCGGCCGTGAGCCGCGAGCAGCGCCAGCTCCCGCGGGCCGCGATCGAGCGAGCTGCGATATTCCGATCCGTCGAAGGCGAGCTTGACGACGTTGATGCGGCCGGCGCTCAAGGCAAAAGTGGCGCAGCCGAAGATCACCCCGATCGAGACGCCGGGCAGGAAGCCCCACCCGACAATGATCAGTGCGATCGCCAGCAAGGATAGGTATTCGATCCGCTCCAATTGTCGCGCGCTGTTAAAGAGCCAGCGCTTGGCGGAATCGCAGCCGATCGTCACCAATAGCCCGCCGAGCACGCATTTGGGCATGTAGCCGAGAAATTCAGGATTGACGAAGATGGCCGCCGCCGACATTGCCGCGATCATCAAGCCGGAGACGCGGGCGTCCTTGCCCAAGATGTAGTTCAGTTTCGTCCGCGTGCTGGTCAGGCATGACACGTAGCCGCCCAGCGCGGCACAGAGAAGATTGGCGATGCCCTGCAGTTTGAGCTCGCGATCGAGGATGGCCTCGCGCTTGGTCGACATCTCGATCGAAGTGATATTGAGCAAGATGCTGATCGTGCCGACGAACATGACGGCGATAAAATCCGCGCCGAGTTCCGGCAACGCCGACCATGGTACGTGGGCGAATGTGAGCGTCCATGGCGGCGCAAAAGCCCGCGCCGAGGGCATGGTGAACATCCAGCGCTGCGCCTGAGCGTCGGCAATCGGAATTCGGAACAGCAGGAGCACGAGGTAAAAGCCGACGATGCTCAGAAGGAGCTGAGCCGGCATCGCCAGCGGCGATTTCCAATATTGCCGCCCGACGACGAGAAAGGCGGCGACCGCGATCCCGGCCGCCAGTTTCTCCACGGCGGCGACGTCGAGGAGATGCGCGATATTCGCGATGCTGAGCGGATAGCCGACCAAGATGCGAAACACGCCGGCCAGCATCAGACAGCCGGACGCGCCGAGAAAGCCGCCGATCACCGGGTAGGGAACGAAACGGATAGCGCGGCCAAGGCGCGCCAGCCCCAGCCCGCAAAGAAGGAGACCGGTCAACGCGGCGCTCAGCGCCAGCACCGCCAAAGTTGCGGTCAACAGGCCGTCGTCGAGCCCGTTCGATCGAAGTCGCACGGCGAGCGTACCGACGAGAGCGGCAATCACCGCGCAGGTCGAGCCGTCAGGTCCGCCGATCGCAAACGGCAATGAGCTGCGCCACGACGTCACCGCCCCGCCGATGGCGCCGGTGACGAAGGTGGCCGTCAGACCGTAGGCAAGCCAAGGCGCCAGCGGTCCGGAGAAGATCAGTGCGGCATAGGAGACGTAGAACAGAATTGAAAATACGCCGACCACGATTCCGGCGACGGCCGAATGCGCCAGCGGCGTATTCAAGCCCCCACGAATGAAACGGACGAGTGGTCCGGACTGAATCGCCGTATCGCTCACGCGAGGTCCAATTTGGGTGATATCCGGAGCGGCTCGGATTGCTCGGTATCAAACGCCTATTGCTGCGGCCATCGATTGATGCGGTATCCCGGATAAAGTCTGCAACTACCATGATTTGACGGCAATATCGAGCAAGCGCACGCGGGATTTCGTGGCTGTCTGGCGAAGCCGAGTTCCGCCGGCCCGTCGAACCGCAAGCAAGACGCGCGCGAGGCTCGGTCGGGTCTTCAGCGTCCCGTCGGGGGCACCGCGCGACCGTCGTTGCGCACGTCGGGGAGGAAGGCGGTGAGCAGGCCGATCAGCGGCAGAAACGCGCAGATCCGATAGACGAATTGAATGCTGGTCCAGTCGGCGAGCACGCCGAGCACCGCGGCGCCGATGCCGGCCATGCCGAAGGCCAGGCCGAAGAAAAGCCCGGACACCATGCCGATGCGGCCGGGCATCAGCTCCTGGGCATAGACGACGATCGCCGAAAATGCCGAGGACAGCACCAGGCCGATGAGAATGCTCAAGCCGATCGTTGCCGGCAGTCCGACATAAGGTAGCGCGAGGGTGAACGGGAGTACGCCCAGGATCGACGCCCAGATCACGCGCTTGCGCCCGATGCGGTCGCCGATCGGACCGCCGACGAAGGTTCCGACCGCGGCAGAGGCAAGGAACACGAAGAGGCAAAGCTGGGCCTTCTCCGTGGGCAACTCGAAGCGATGCATCAGATAGAAGATGTAATAGCTGGTGATGCTCGACAGGTAAAAGAATTTTGAGAAGATCAAGGCAACGAGCACCGCGATGGCGCGGCGCACCTGGCCCGCCGGCAGCGTCGAGGGCGCGGCCGCTGCCCGTCCGGTTTTCGGTCTGCTATGGCCGGAGTTCTTGTACCAGCGTCCCACCGCGGTGAGGAGGACAATGCCGACCAGCGCCAGAAACGCGAACCAGCCCAAGCTTTGTTGCCCGCGCGGCAGGATGAAAAAGGCGGCGATGAGCGGCGCCAGCGAATTGCCGAAATTGCCGCCGACCTGAAACAGCGACTGCGCAAAGCCGTGAGCGCCGCCCGAGGCGAGCCTCGCCAGGCGGGAGGATTCGGGATGGAAGATCGCCGAGCCGACGCCGAGCAACGCGCCGCCAATCAGCAGGAGCGGATAGTTGGTGGCGAACGCCAAAGTGCCGAGTCCGGCGAGCGTGCAGGTCATGCCGAAGGGCAAAGAGTAAGGCTGCGGGCGGTGATCGGTGTAGAGCCCGACAACCGGCTGCAGCATCGATGCGACGCCTTGATAGACGAACGTGAGCACGCCGATCTGCGCGAAGCTCAAGTCGAAGCCGCTCTTGAGCATCGGATAGATCGCGGGCAACAGCGAGGTCGCCACGTCGTTGAGGAAGTGGCAAAACGTAATCGCTCCGAGAATCGAAATGGCTGCGGTGCCGGCCTGTTGCCGGCCAATAACGGCTTGGCTCAAAGGGGGAAGCCTTTCCTGGCCGCGGCTTGGCGTCGCCAGCACGAGGCGTTGTGGAGCCTTGTCATAAACACCCGCGCGGCGGCCTGCCATCGCAATCGGGCATTACACCTATGTCCGGACCGGGGTCCGACGCGCCTCCGGGCGGATTTCGGTTCCGATTTTGCCAGAGTATCGGGCGGGAATTTCCACTATCTTACCGGCCGGCCGGCGGCTTTATCGAACGCGTCGGCCGTCGATAAGGGAGAGAAAGCGTTATGGACATCAAGACTTGCGGGTCGGTGCCGTCGCGGCGCGGTCCGGCCGACAGTTTCACCGGAGTGGTCTGGCAGGAGCCGATCATCGAGGCCCCGGCACCGGCACGGGTGCGTTCCGGCTTGGTGCGCTTCGAGCCGGGCGCGCGGACCCATTGGCACACCCATCCGCTCGGCCAGACATTATTCGTGGTGTCCGGCTGTGGCCGGGTGCAGACTTTCGGCGGCAAGGTGCGCGAGATCAAGGGCGGCGACGTGGTGTGGATTCCGCCGAACGAAAAGCATTGGCACGGCGCCGCGCCGACCACGAACATGGTTCACGTCGCCATGCAGGAAGCGCTCGATGGCAAGCACGTGACCTGGATGGAGCCGGTCACCGACGAGCAATACAGGGCGGCGCCGTAGTCCGATGCGCTACGAGCTCTACTACTGGCCCTCGATCCAGGGCCGCGGCGAATTCATCCGGCTCGCTCTCGAAGAAGCCGGCGCCGATTACGTCGATGTCGCGCGCGGCGGCAAGCGCGGCATGGCGAAGATGATGGCGCTGCTCGACGGCAAAGGCGTGACGCATCCGCCTTACGCGCCGCCATTTCTCAAAGCTGGCAAATTCGTCATCGCGCAGACCGCGGAGATTCTGTTCTTCCTCGGCCCGCGCTTAAAGCTCGCGCCGCGCGACGAAGAAGGCCGCCTTTGGGCGCATCAGCTGCAGCTGACGATTTCCGATCTTGTCGTGCGCATTCACGACACTCATCACCCGGTGTCGGGCTGGCTCTATTTCGAGGAGCAGCGGCCGGCGGCCAAGCGCCGCACCAAGGATTTTTGGCGCTATCAAGTGCCGAAAATGCTCGGCTATTTCGAGCGCGTGCTGGCGAAGAACGGCGGCAAATACACGGTCGGCAAGAGCCTGACCTATGTCGACCTGTCGCTGTTCCAGATCATAGAAGGCATGCGCTACGCCTTCCCGAGGCGCATGAAACGCTACGAGAAGAAAATACCGGGGCTCGTTTCGCTACGCGACCGCGTCGCGCAACGGCCGCGCATTGCGGCCTATCTCGCCTCGGAGCGCCGCATCCCGTTTTCCCAATGGGGTATCTACCGCTATTTCAAGGAGCTCGACGCCTAAGCTTGCTTTGGCGCGGGCTCGACGATGGCAATCTAGAAACGGTCAGGGTAAGTAAGGGCGGAATAAGGCGGGGAGGACCAAAGGAGACCATGTCGGGCTATTGGCAAAATTTCGATCTCACCCAGGGGATCAATATTCTGCGGCTGATTTGCGGGCTGTTCTTCATCCCCCATATCTACGCCAAATTCTTCGTCCCGGAGGCGCTCGGCTTCTTCAAGGCCGCGAAGTTCAACCCGCCGGCGGTGTGGATGTATACCGCTTGCGTCATCGAGACGATTCTCTCCATCGGCCTGATCTTCGCCATCCTGCCGTTCTACGCCGGCGTGCTCGCCTTTATCCATCTTCTGGTTGCCGGCGCGGCGGTGTGGAAGGTGACGAACTGCAAATGGTTGTGGAATATCGGCGGCTTTGAATATTGCGTGTTCTGGGCGATCTGCTGCCTGATCGTGGCGATGCATTATTCCGCCGACGCCATGCCGTTCCTGCCGTTCAAATAGCCGAAGCTTCGACAAGGAGTATTGCCAATGATTAGAGCGGCCATTGTCGGGCTCGGCTGGTGGGGGAAGACGGTTGTCGAATCCGCCGAAAGCAGCGACGCCATTCGCTTCGTTGCCGGCGCGACGCGCACCGTCACGCCGGAGATCGAGGCCTTTGCCAAGAAGCAGGGATTCAAGCTTGAAGCCAATTACGACGCGATATTGGCCGACACCACTATCGACGCGGTGGTTTTAGCGACGCCGCATTCGATGCATGGCAAGCAGGTGGTCGCGGCGGCGGCGGCCGGAAAGCACGTGTTCTGCGAAAAGCCGTTCACACTGACCAAGCGCGAGGCGGAAGACGCCGTCGCCGCGGTGAAGAAGGCCGGCGTGACGCTGGGCCTCGGCTACAATCGCCGGCTCCATCCCGAAATCGTCAAGCTGCGCGAGATGATCCGCGGCGGCGAGCTCGGCATCATCTTGCATGTCGAAGCGACCATGACGTTTCCCAATGTGCTGTTCATCAACCCGAGCCATTGGCGCGCCGACCCGCACGAAACGCCGGCCGGCGGTCTGATGCCGATGGGCGTGCATGCGGTCGACGGCATGATCGATCTGTGCGGGCCGATCGACCACGTCTTTGCGCAAAGCTTCCGCCGCGCCGCCCCGATCGATGCCGACGACACCACTTCGATCCTGTTCCGCATGAAGGCGGGCATGTCGGGCTATCTCGGCACCATGACCACGACCGGTCCGGGTTTCTCCTTCCAGGTGTTCGGCTCCAAAGGCTGGCTCCGCCTCGAAGGCGTCACCCACGTCGCCGGCGCGTCGTCGGAGGAACGCCGAACGCATTTGTTCGGCACCTGCAAATTCCAGCCGATCAAGGGCGAAGCCAAGGTCTGGCAGGCGGCGAAGCTTGACGTGTCGCGCGCCGCGCTCGAAGCTTTCGCCAAGGCGGCCGAGGGCGGGCCGGCCTATCCCATTCCTTACGATCAGATGATCCACGGCGTCGCCGTGACCGAAGCGATTGTCCGCGCCGCCAAATCGGAGAAGGTCGAGAAGGTGCAATGACTTCTGTCATGCCCGGCTTTATGCCGAGCATCCACGTCTTAAAGCGAGAATCCATTTCAGATTCTAAGACGTGGATGGCCGGAACAAGTCCGGCCATGACGATTCAAGTGTTTGGCTGACGGAATAACGAAACAACAGGAACCAAAAATGGATCTCGGTAACGGCCTCGGCCATTTGACTTATTCGACGCTGGTGCACCCGGCCGACAATTGGGAGCAGCTTTACCATTCGCTCGTCACCTATCTGCCGAAGGTCAAAGCGCGGATCGCCGGCAATAAATCCTTCGGCGTGTGCATCCGGCTGTCGGCAAGCTCGGCGGAAACGCTCGCCAATAGCGCGAGCGAGCGCGCCAAGCTGAAGAAATTTCTCGACGACAACGACATGTACGTCTACACGGCCAACGCCTTCGTTTACGGCCATTTCAAGGGCGACAAGGTCAAGGAGCAGGTTTACGAGCCGGATTGGCGCGGCGAGGAGCGCACCCAATACACCATCAATGTCGCCAATGTGCTCGCCGACGTCTGCCCGGCCGGCATCGCGCCGTCGATCCAGAGCGCGCCGTTAGGCTTTAAGCCGCGGGTGACCGGCAACGACGTGATCGACAGTTACACCGACCACGTCTTGCGTGTGGTCGCGCATCTGATGGCCTTGGAAGACAAGACTGGCCGCTGCGTGCAGCTCGCGCTCGAGCCGGAGCCCTATTGTTTCCTTGAAACCACCGACGAGACCATCGCCTATTTCCGCGATCAGCTCTATTCCGGCGCCGCGGTCGAGAAGCTCGCCAAGCGCGCGCACGTGCCGATCGCCGAGGCCAACGCGGCGCTGCGCCGCCATGTCGGCATCGTCTACGACATCTGCCACCAGGCGGTCGAATACGAGAATATCTCGGAGTCCTGTCAGAAGCTGATCGATGCCGGCGTGCCGATCTTCAAGTTCCAGGAAGCCGCCGCGCTGCATATTCCGGAAGTCACGCAAGACATCGCCAACACGCTCAAGCGCTACGCCAAGACGATTTATCTGACGCAGACCATCCAGAAAAAGGACGGCAAGCTGACCAAGTTCCTTAACGTGGATGACGCCATCGCCGCCTTCGAGAAGGAGCCGGGGCCGCGGGAGTGGCGCACGCATATCCACGTGCCGGTCTTCCTCGACGATCTCGGAACGTTCCGCACTACGCGCTTTGCCATCGAGGACGGCTTGCGCTTCCACAAGCAGAAGCCGTTGTCCCGCCATCTCGAAGTCGAGACTTATACCTGGGACGTGCTGCCGGAAAACCTCAAGAAGGGCGACATCGTCGACAATGTCTGCCGCGAGCTGGAATGGGTGCGCGGGCAATTGGTCTAAAGGGAATGCCGGACTCCGCTCGTCCCCGCGAAAGCGGGGACCCAGAACTGGATTCCTGCTTGCGCGGGAATGAGCGGCAAAAGAGCTGACAAGCCAAAAGGAGTTGCGCCATGAAAGTCGGATTCATTGGGCTCGGCCGCATGGGTTCGGCCATGGCGCGCCGCCTGGTCGACGGCGGCCACGACGTCGGGGTGTTCAATCGCAGCCCCGATAAACTAAAGCCGCTGACCGACGCCGGCGCCACGCCGCTCGATTCGATCAAGGCAGCCGCGAATTACGGTGCAGCGGTCTTCACTATGCTCGCCGATGACGCGGCGCTGCTCGAGGTCGTAAGCCAGCCGGGCGGCCTTTTGCAATCGCTGCCGAAGGGCGGCATCCATATCTGCGCCGGCACCCATAGCGTCGCGGCGATGCAGAATGTGAAAAAACTGCATAGCGACGCGGGTCAAATCCTGATCGCAACGCCGATGCTCGGGCGGCCGGAGCTCGTCGCCTCGGGCACGGCCGGGATGCTGGTCGCCGGCGAAAAGGACGCCGTCGCCCGCTGCCGGCCGCTGTTCGAGGCCATCCCGCGCCGCACTTTTGAGGCCGGCGCCGATCCGGTCGCGGCCGCCGCCATCAAGATCGCTAATAATTTCGTGCTCGGCTGTGCCATCGAGGCGATGGGCGAGGGCTTTGCGCTCGTTCGCAAATACGATGTCGTTCCCGATGTGTTTTATGACGTGATGACCGACGGCCTGTTTGCCTGCTCGGCTTACAAGGTCTACGGCAAGATCATCGTCGAGGAACGCTATTTGCCGGCCGGCCAGCGCGCGATTTTGGGCTTGAAGGACGCCAATTTTGCGCTGGAAGCCGGCGGCGCGGTCGGCGTGCCGTTGCCGTCGGGAAATGTCTGGCGCGATCGCTTGGTCGGCGCAGTGGCGCATGGCGAAGCCGAGCACGACTGGGCGGTGATGGCGAAGGATCAGGCGCGCGCCAGCGGGCTCGATTAGCCGCAACCGATTAGCGAAAAAACTTGCGAAAATTGCCTGTGCCCTCAGTCACAGCGATCTTGCGGCTCCGCTCCTATTGTTCGGGAAGCGACGAGGGAGTCGGAGATGCGCCATGACTACCTTCCCATTCGAATTGACCCGCTTACCGGAACTGATCGCCGGGAGCCTTGCGCGCCTGCGGCCGCGAAACCCGGGCGTTGACCTGCACGATCTGAGCGACAGGACGCTCGAGGATATCGGCGTGGCCGAACCGCTCAGGCGCGATCACCTCGATGCGGTGAAGCCGTTCTGGATGCCGTGAAGTGGGCTGCGCGACCGCTACGCGGCTAATTGGTGCCGCACCCGCGTCAGCGCGTCCTTCATCGTTTTCGCGCTTTTCGCCAAACCCTCGCGCTCGGTGTTTGAACCCGGCTGTGGAAACCGCGTTCCAATTCGCCGCACTTGACCCAATTATGGTAGGCAGCGTCGATCAAAGTGGCCGCCTAGTCTGGATCATAGGCGTCAGGAACACGGCATGGACATGCTACGCGAGACCGATTTCGATTTTCTCGGCCCGAAAACCATGGGAAAGGTCCGCGATATCTACGACCAGGGCGACCGGCTCATCCTGATCACGACCGACCGCCATTCATCGTTCGACCGCATCATCGCGCACATTCCATGGAAAGGGCAGGTGCTCAATCAGACGAGCGCGCACTGGTTCGAACTGACGCGCGACATCGTGCCGAATCATGTATTGGCGGTTCCCGATCCGAATGTGACCATTGCCCGTAAATGCCAAATGGTGCCGGTCGAGGCGGTGGTGCGCGGCTATCTGACCGGGGTCACCGACACCGCGATCTGGACCCGCTACGGCAAGGGCCAGCGCGATTTCGGGGGGCTCAAGCTGCCCGACACCATGCGCAAGAACCAGAAACTGCCGCAGCCGATCTTCGATCCGACCACAAAAGAGGCCAGCCACGACCGTACGCTGTCGCCCGAAGCGATGATTGCGGAAGGCTTTGTCAGCAAGGATTTATTCGCGCGCATCAAAGACGCCGCGCTTAAGCTTTTTGCACGCGGACAGCAAGTTGCAGCGAGCCGCGGCCTGCTGCTGGTCGATACCAAATATGAATTCGGAACGGACAAGGAGGGCGGGCTGGTTTTGATCGACGAGATCCACACGCCGGATTCGTCGCGCTATTGGCAGCTCGATACGTATGACAAGCGGTTTGCGGCAGGCGAGGAGCCAGATTATTTTGACAAGGAATTTTTGCGGCTGTGGTTTAAGGAACACTCCGACCCCTACGCCGATGAGGAGCTGCCGCAGGCGCCGCGCGAATTGGTCGAAGAACTCTCGCGCCGTTACATCCGCATGTACGAGCAGATCACCGGCAAGAAATTTGAGCCGGGCGAAACGCCAATTCTGCCGCGGATCGAACGGAATCTGAGATCGTTTGCTGGCTAGGCCGTCGGCGCAGCCCGTCAGTTCTGGCAAGAAGATCTCGCAACATCATCCACCGAGGCTGTCGGGCTCCGGAACGTCGCGTCCGGTCTCATGTCCATAGACAGGAGCGCGCGGACTATCGCGCGTCGCCCTAGAAGCGTCGGCGGCGCCACGCAGGCGGCCGTGCCGGTACCAGCTGATGGCATCGTCTAACCGGTCGTCGCCCCAGAATAATTCGCGCCCGACGGCGAAAGTCGGCGAGCCGAAAATGCCGAGCGCCTTGGCGATGTCGGTTTCCGCCATGTGAGTTCAACCGATCAGTGCAACAGCGCTTGCAGTTTATCGGCTGGCGTTTCGAAGCCCAAGGTCTTTCGCGGACGTTGATTGAGCCGCAGAGCAATCGCGTTCAGATAACTCTGAGAGAAGCGCGAGAAGTCGGTTCCTCTTGGGAAGTACTGACGCAGCAGGCCGTTGGTGTTCTCGTTTGAGCCGC
>JASHOX010000110.1 GCA_030038415.1 Xanthobacteraceae bacterium | reverse complement strand
GCGCCGGCGAGCGGCTGGCCGATGCCCCACAGCAGGTTCTGTAGCGCCAACGCAAAGGCAAAGACGTCGCGGCCCCAGTGATTGTCGGTTGACATCGGCGTCAGAAAGAAGCCGAGCGACGAACGTGGTCCGAAGGACATAAGTGAGATCAGACAGCCGAAGCCGATGATCAGGAATGGCGTGCGCCAGGTGCCGGTCACGACTGCGGTTTGTGGGGCGATGGAGCGGTCAGTGCTCGTCATGACTTTTCTCCTAACGGAGCAAATCTCAAATAAGGACTCTGAAAATAGAAGCCAGACCAACGTAGCCCAAACGAAAATTTCTACCCTTACCAATAATTTGGCTCATCCTCGGGGCCGCTGCGGCCGGGGCGGTGCTCTCCGGCAACGCACGGCTGGCCAGCAGCAAATCTATCCAGTCTACCGCTTGTTATTGTTGCTGCTCTATTTGCCATGCGGGCATAACGAGCAGCGAAAGTGGCTCCGTTAGGTTAAAGCATGGTTTTTTCAGAGATTATGCCTTGGGGCGAATGCCATATGGAGATCAGAAAGATGAATATTTTTCATTGTATGTGAGCCGATATCATTTGTGTCGGTATGTTCATCGCCACAGTTTAACGACCACGCTGTGGCTAGTGTAATCAAGTGTCATTCGCCGAGCGACATTAGAGCGTCGCCATGATTTGCGCCGAAAAAGCTGAAGTTAGGGAACCCCGTGTCTCAACACATCAAATCATCGCGGATAACGGTTCCGCAGATTCGGGGCCGTAAAGGCAAGGAGAAGATCGTGGGCTTGACGGCCTACACCGCGCCTATGGCGGCGGCCCTCGACCCAATCGTAGATCTGATGCTGGTTGGCGATACTCTCGGTATGGTGGTTCATGGATTGCCGACGACCATCGGCGTGACCCTTGATATGATGATTTTGCATGGGCGGGCGGTCATGCGAGGATCGTCCCGCGCGTTGGTCGTCGTCGATCTGCCCTTTGGCAGTTATGAACGAAGCCCCCGACAGGCCCATGAATCGGCAGTCAGGGTTATGCAGGAAACCGGCTGTCAGGCGGTCAAAGTCGAGGCCAGCGATGGCGTTCCTGAAACCATCGAATTCCTGGTGCAGCGTGGCATTCCCGTGGTCGGCCATGTCGGCCTGCGTCCCCAGGCCGCCAATGTCGATGGTGGGTTCAAGGCCAAGGGGCGTATTCCTGCCGAACGCGAGAACGCGCTGCTCGAAGCCCGCGCCGTTGATCAAGCAGGAGCATTCGCCATAGTCGTCGAAGGGGTTGCGACCGACATCGCCGATGAGATCACTCGCGCTGTCAGTATTCCAACTATCGGCATTGGTGCCTCGCCAAGTTGCGATGGGCAGATTCTTGTCACCGACGACATGATTGGAATGTTCGATTGGACACCAAAATTCGTGCGCCGTTACGGCGCTATGCGCGAGCTGGTCACCCAGGCCGTCCAGGCCTATGCACGCGACGTTCGTAGCGGAGCCTTTCCGGGCTCGGCCGAGATGTATAACTTCAGTGCCAAGGCTGCTGCGGCAGAGCATTGAACATGACAATCCACGGTCACAGCTTCGGCCTTCACGATATTTCACCGTTGCGCGGAACTATCGCACCGCGCCTGCTGTCGCTGCCGCTCATTCTGGCCTGCGTGGTAGCGTTGCTCGGGCTCGCCGGCGCGGTTTTGCTGTGGGCCTATATCGGCTCCACTGTATTCTTCGAGACCATACGCTCCGGCTTTGCGCTGTGTGGCTGACGCAGATGAAGCCTTGAACACCGAGAGTTCGACGCCTGCCGGAGCATCGGAGTGAGGCGTTCGTATTTCTCGGACCACCGGACCTGCCGGCCAACCTCTGCGTACGGCAGTTGAAGGCGATCCAAGCGCAGCTTTGCCGTCGTGCTTGGAAGCTCAAATATGAAGCCCATCCTGGATTTCTTTTTCTTTTACGGCAGCATCCATAGCTATTTGTCGGTCATGCGGATCGATAGTGTGGCCGATGCTGCAGGGGTCGATATCCGGTGGCGACCATTTAACCTGCGTGAAATCCTAGTCGAACAAAGCAATACTGGGTTCACGAAAAATCAGATTAGGCTGAATTACAACTGGCGGGACATTGAGCGACGCGCAAAGCGTATGACAGTTCCCTTTGTCGGACGTCCATCTTATCCGGTTGATCCTGAGTTGCTGGCACTTCGCGTCGGTGTCATCGCTGCTTCCGAAAACTGGTGCGCAGAGTACAGCCGGGCGACGTTCCAGTCTTGGTTCATTGACCGCAAGATCAGCGGCTTGGTGCAAAATGTCGAGGAAGTGCTCCGCAAAATCGGCAAGTCGACACAAGAAATTCTTGCGCGGGCGGTATCGCCAGAGGTCACCGATCTACTGAAACGAGAAACCGATGCAGCGCGAAAACTTGGCGTCTTTGGAGCGCCAACTTTTGCATCAGGATCTGAGATTTTTTGGGGCGACGATCGGCTGGAAGAGGCCGTCGAGTTCGCGCGCCGGCCTTGAAGCCCGGTAATCAGATGGAGGTTTTAACGTAATGACAGAAGGTGAATGCATGCCAATTTCCAAGGACGTGACTCAGTCTATCGGCAAAACCCCGGTCGTCGATCTCGCTCGTGTGGCTGCGGGCCTGCCCGGACGCGTGATCGCCAAGCTGGAGATGCGAAATCCCTGCGGCAGCATCAAGGACCGCGTCGGGGTGGCGCTCATCGAGGATGCCGAACAGCGAGGCGTCCTTCGCCGCGGAATGACGCTGATCGAGCCCACAGGCGGCAATACCGGAATTGGCCTGGCCTTCACGGCGGCGGTTCGTGGTTATCGGCTGATCCTGACCATGCCGGAATCCATGTCAAAGGAGCGTGTAGCATTGCTCCGGCATCTCGGCGCTGAAGTGGTTCTCACGCCTGGCATTCTCATGAACGATGCCGTTGCTTGCGCGCGGCAACTTCTGAAGGAGGTTCCTGGCTCGATCATGCTGGATCAGTTCAGCAATCCCGCCAATCCGGACATTCATCGAAGAACGACGGCGATCGAAATCTGGGAAGACACGCAAGGAGAAGCGGATTACTTCGTCTCGGCGGTCGGGACCGGCGGGACCATCACCGGCGTCGGAGAGTTGCTCAAAACGCGCAAACCGTCCATTCGCATCATCGCGGTCGAACCGGCCGGCGCGGCATTGTTGTCCGGCGGTTCGCCCGGCCCGCATCAAATGCCTGGCATTGGCATCGGTTTTATCCCGCGCGTGCTGAACCGGAAGATCATCGACGAGGTTGTCGCCGTAACCGATGACGATGCTTTCATGTGCGCGCGACGGCTCGCCAAGGAGGAGGGGATCATTGGTGGCGTTTCATCAGGCGCTGCACTTTATGCGGCGCTCAAAATTGCCGCTCGTCCAGAGGCCGCCGGTAAGATGATCGTCGTCCTACTGGCTGATACTGGCGAACGATATCTGGCATCGCCATTATTTGTGAAAGATGAATCCTAGCTATCTGGCGGCCGTCAGCGGGGCCCTGGCTGAGGGATTTGGCGGGCTCAACAGATCTGGTGGAGCAAAAAAGAGTGCGCCGGCAAAAGTTGTCACGGCAATTCGCAGGCGCGATTGTCGCGCGTAGCTATCTTCGCGGCGCGAAAACGGTCAAAATCGGCGGCCACGGCATGACATGAGACAGGGCGAAAAGTGAACAAGTGACTGAAAATACAAAAAATTTTCTGGAAGGTCGGTCTCACCGATTTTGCGTTGCGCCGATGATGGAATGGACCGACCGGCACTGCCGATTTTTCCATCGTCTGCTGACGCGCCGTGCACCGCTCTATTCCGAAATGCTTACCACCGGCGCGGTGCTGCATGGCGATCGGGCGCGGCTCCTTCGCCACGATGCGGCCGAGCATCCGGTGGCGTTGCAGCTCGGCGGCTCGGACCCGCGCGCGCTCGCGCAATGCGCGCGCATCGGCGCCGATCTGGGTTTTGACGAGATCAATCTCAATGTCGGCTGCCCGTCGGATCGCGTGCAGGACGGCCGCTTCGGCGCCTGCCTGATGGCGGAGCCGGATTTGGTCGGCGATTGTATCGCGACAATGAAGGCGGCGGCGACGATTCCGGTCACGGTCAAGTGCCGCATCGGCATCGACGAGCAGGATCCTGAAACTGCTCTTGAAGTTTTTGCGCAAGCCGTAGAGCAGGCGGGAACCGATGCACTGATCGTGCATGCGCGCAAAGCCTGGCTGAAGGGCCTATCGCCGAAAGAAAACCGCGAAATTCCGCCGCTCGATTACGAGCGCGTCTACCGGCTCAAACGCGCGCATCCGCGGCTCACCCTCATTCTCAACGGCGGCATCGGCAGCGTCGAGGCCTCTTTTGCGCATCTACATCATGTCGATGGCGTGATGATGGGCCGTGCCGCCTACCAGGAGCCGTGGCGACTCATCGCCGTCGATCCGCTGATCTTCGGCGAAGCCGCCCGCTTCACCTCGCCGAAAGCGGCCGCGACGGCGCTCATGCCGTATATCGAGCGCGAATTGGCGCAGGGCACGCGGCTGCATGCCATCACACGGCACCTGCACGGTTTGTTCCACGCCGTCCCCGGCGCGCGCGCATTCCGCCGGCAGCTTGCCGGCGCCGCTGCCGTCCCGCATGCAAGTGCGGAATACCTCGCGGCAGCGCTCGCATTGGTCGCCGATCGGCCGCTGGACAGCGCCCGCGAATTGCCGCACATCGCGGCCTGACTTCCACTTCGGAAGGAACCAAAGCCAATATGCTGTTCGGCGTTCCTTTGAACGAGATCGCCTGGCTTGCCCTTGCCGTCGTCATCGGCGGCGTCATCACCGGAGTCCTCGCCGGCTGCTTCGGCATTGGCGGCGGTGCCGTCATCGTGCCGGTGCTTTATGAGGTCTTTCAGTTGCTCGGCGTACCTGGGGAGGTGCGCATGCAGCTCTGCGTTGGCACGTCGATCGCTATCATCCTGCCGACGACCGTGCGCTCCTACTTGACGCACCGGCAGAAGGGCCTCGTCGTCCCACGCGTGATCCGGCTGTGGGCGCTGCCGGCCGTGATCGGCGTCGCCTGTGGCGCAGCGATCGCGGCATTCGCGCCGGCTGCGGTGTTTAAGATCGCATTCATCGTGATCGCGACTTTCATCGCGGCCAAATTTCTGTTCGCCGGCGACCGCTGGAATCTCGGAACGAAACTACCCGGACCGGTGCCGATGACGGCTTACGGCTTTGGCATCGGGCTGGCCGGCTCGATGATGGGCGTGAGCGGCGGTTCGCTGTCCAATATCGTGCTCACGCTCTACGGCAAGTCGATCCATCAAGCGGTCGCGACTTCGGCGGGGCTCGGCGTGCCGATCACCATCGTCGGCACGCTCGGCTACATACTCGCCGGCTTGCCGCATCATGCGTTGCTGCCGCCATTGTCGCTCGGCTTCGTGTCGCTGATCGGAGTTGCGGTGATGGCGCCGGTGTCGAGTTTTGCCGCACCTTACGGCGCGCGGCTCGCTCATCGGCTTTCGCGCCGCACGCTGGAGCTCGCCTTCTCAAGCTTTTTATTGCTGGTGTCGGCGCGGTTTCTGGTCAGCTTGTTCTGGAATGTTTAGCGCTCACGGATAACCTTGCAGCACCAGCCGGTCGCCGTTGACTTGCCAGCTTTGCAGCCGGTTGAGGAAGCTCATGCCGAGGAGACTCGTCTTGAGCTGCCCGGGCTGAACCACCAGAGCGTCGACCGACTTTTCCTCCAGGCTGCCGATGGCGATATTGTCGAGCGTCACCGGTGCGGCGCGAGTGCGGCCATTGGCAGTATCGATGCTCACTGAATAGTCAAGCAAATCGAGCGGCAGGCCGGCGCTCCTGGCGTCATCCTGGGTGAGCACGACCGAGCTCGCGCCGGTGTCGAGCACCATGCGGACGCGGGCGCCGTTGATTTTGGCGGCGATGGCAAAATCGCCGCCGCCGCCGCGCGCGACCTCGACTATGCGGCCGTGCGAGATGACATGGCCGGGAACGAGCTCGGCTACCACCCGGTCGGCGACCTGGGTCAATTCGAAACGATACGAATAGCCGATCACCAGCAGGAGACCGACCACGACCCAGAGCAGCGCCGCGGTGACGGCCTGCGTAAAGCGTTCGCGAAACAGGGTCGCTACAGCCGCGGTGAGGAACACGAGTAGCGCAATCTTGTAGGCGAACGAGCCAAATTCGTCGGCGGACAGTGGTCCGACCGTGCCGCGGCCGTTTTGCGCGATAAGGATCAGGATCGCGATCACAATCCCGATCAAGAGAAACCACAGAAGGCGCCGGCGCACGTCGATTGTCCCTTACGAATCGCGGGCACCATAGACGCGAAGCCGGCGAAGGCAAGGTGGCGATAAAGCCTATCCGCCGGCGCCGAATAGCGCGCGTTTAGCGCGGCTCGTCGAATCGTCGGCCGACGACGAGGACGCCGACATCTGCGGCTGCGGCTGAATCGGCGGCGCGTTCTCGGAAATCGGCGCCAGCGCCGACATGACGCGTTCCGGCGGAAAGGTGACGATGACTTCGGTGCCGATGCGCAGCTTCGATTTCAGCGTGAAGGTACCGCCGTGCAGGTCAATGAGGTTCTTGGCGATCGGCAGGCCGAGGCCGGCACCCTGTTCGGCCGATTTGATCGAGTTGGAGCCCTGGCCGAACGAGGCGAGCACGATCGGAATTTCCTCCTCAGGAATGCCCGGGCCGGTGTCCTTGACGCTCATGTACTGGCCGCCGGAGGCGGTCCAGCCGACCTTGAGCCAAATTTCGCCGCCCTGCGGTGTGAACTTGATCGCATTCGAGAGGAGGTTCAGGCAGATCTGGCGGATCGCGCGCTCGTCGCCCCACAGCCGCGGCAGATCGAGCTCGAACATTTCATGGATGGTGATGCCGCGATTGGTGGCGCGCAATTTCAAGAGATGGTGGCAGTCTTCCACCATGCGATTGAGCGAGACCGCTTCCTCGTTGAGCTCGTAGCGGCCGGCCTCGATGCGCGACAAATCGAGGATTTCGTTGATCAGATTGAGCAGATGCACGCCGGAACTATGGATGTCGGCGGCATAGTCCTTGTACAGCGGCACGCCGTGCGGGCCGAAAATTTCGCTTTTCATCACTTCGGAGAAACCGAGGATGGCGTTGAGCGGCGTGCGCAGCTCGTGACTCATCTGGGCAAGAAAGCGCGATTTCGCGATATTGGCGGTCTCGGCGCGCCGCCGCGCCTCATCGGAGACCGACTTCGACTGCTCGAGCTCGCCGATCAGCGCGTCCTTTTCGGCGCGCGCTTCGAGCGTCGCCAGCGTGGTGGAGTAGAGTCGATAGGCGAGCAGCGAGAAGTAGCCTTCCGCGGTCAGCGCCATGATGGCGAGGATATAGTCGTGCAGCGTGCGCTTGACCGCGAAATCGAGCGCGATCGCGATGGTCACCGGTAAGGTCAGCGCGAACACCGCGATCGGCAGGCTCGACGCCAGCATGCTCGATATCGCCACGACCAACAGCATGACGAACAGCATGAAGGTGGCGGCCTGATCGTCCATGCCGATCGGGTTGATCAGGATAAAAGTCCAGGCCATGCCGAAGAACAGATCGAGCAGGATAAAGCGCATGCGCCAGGGCCGTAGATTCGTGGTCGACGGCGGCTCTTCGAGGAATTGACGGCAGGCGCGGATGACGACGAGATGGATGACGAGCGCGCCGGCGGTCCACACCGCGCAGGCCAGCGCGCCGGTCCACAGGCCCGACAGCGCGCCGATGGTGACGACCAAGAGCAGAATGACCGGCGAGGCCGAAATGCGGTTCTGCGCGAATTGGCGCAACAATTCGTAATCAAAAACCGGCCGCGTGCCGCTGGTCGAGGTGAGCCGGTCGCGCGCTTCGCGCACGTGCTGGGAGGCGAGCCGCCGCTTGGTCGAGGGAGCAGCAGCCGGCGAAGCAAGCTCGTGCGTTTCGCTGATTGTGTTGGGCATTGCCGACCGGGACTGGCGCAGTTTCGCCAAAAGTGGCTCAAATTCCTTAAGACGAGGCTTAAGGGATAGTTTTTGCCGCACCTGCAGCAAGCATTCGTTTACGTTTGCGGCGCGGTCCGTGACCAATTGGGCTGGGCGTATCGGCTGGGCAGCTTCCGGTTCGGCATGCTGGCGGAGCCGAAACTACCGGGTTAGGCTGCGCCAAGAAGTCGATGCGCCGCAAAGGGATAGAGGGATAGGGAGCTGATCGGAATGAAACTCTATGATGGTGGGCGTGCCCCGAACCCGCGCCGCGTGCGCATTTTTCTTGTCGAGAAGGGAATCACAGTGCCGACCGAGCAGGTCGATCTCGGGGCGCTGCAACAACGCTCGGAGGCCTTTACCGCGATCAATCCGATGCAGCGGGTGCCGGTGCTTGTGCTCGACGACGGCACCGTGATCGCGGAATCGGTCGCCATTTGCCGCTATTTCGAGGCGCTCCATCCCGATCCGCCGCTGTTCGGGCGTGGTGCGCTGGAGAGTGCGCTGGTCGAGATGTGGAACAGGCGTGCGGAGCTGCACCTGCTGTTTCCTGTTGCCGCGGTCTTTCAGCATCTGCATCCGGCCATGAAGCAGATGGTCCAGCCGCAGGTGCCCGACTGGGGCGAGGCCAACAAGCCGCGCGTCACGGCGTTTCTGCAATTCCTCGACCGCGAATTGAAAGACCGGCCCTTTGTGGCGGGCACGAGCTATACCATTGCCGACATTACCGCGCTGGTGGCTGTCGATTTCATGCGGGTGTCGAGGCTCGTCGTACCGGAGGAGCTCGGCAACGTGCGGCGCTGGCACCAGGCGGTATCGGCGCGACCGAGTGCTGCCGCCTAGAGGGGCGACGGCAACCGGGCATTTCCAGCTTGGTTCGCCGCGGCTTGAGCTCGGGATTGGCCAGCCTGAACCTGACGTCCTGCATCTTGCCGATCCGGGTGAAAATGACCGGGCCACTATGCAATGAAATCCCCTCGGCCCAGGCTTAGAAAGTCTCGGTCGCCGTCTGAAGTTCCATCCGCATTTGGCGATGAAGCAGGGCTGTCCGACTGCGCGCATCGGTCACCCTGTTTATGACCCGGCAAAAGCTGCTATCACTCGCCTAACGAGGGCGTTGGCCGCCACGGTTTAATGCTACAGGCGAAGAAAATTAAGGGAGGCTCACGTGTTATCACGCCGCGCATTTGCCGGCGCCGTTTTTGGCACGGCGGTCATTTCGATAAGGGCGGCAGGCGCCGCCGATTCCTATCCATCCCGACCGATCCGCGTGATCAGCCCGTTCCCGGCCGGAAGCGCTTCGGACACGGTCGGCCGGGTTGTGCTCGATAAAGTCTCGCAAATTCTCGGTCAGGCCATGGTGGTGGAAGCCAAACCCGGCGCCGGCGGCATTGTCGGCTTCGCCGACGTCGCCAAGGCGGACCCGGACGGCTACACGCTGGTCACCAGCTCGACGTCGATGGGTACCGGCATGGTGCTGCACAGCCATCTGCCGTACGATCCCGACAAGGATTTCGTTTCGGTGGCAATGTTTGGGGTGCAACCGAACGTGCTGGTCGCTTCGAAGGAGAGCGGGTTCAAGACGGTCGCCGACCTGGTCGCGGCGGCCGAGGCGAAACCCGGAACGCTGACTTTCGCCTCCGCGGGGATCGGTTCGTCGTCGCACATGGCGGGCGAAAAGCTCCGCCTCGCCGCCAAGATCGACGTCCGGCATGTGCCGTTCAAAGAGAGCGGCCTGACCGAAGTGATGGCGGGACGTATCGATTATTATTTCATTCCGCTCGCCGCGGCGGCTTCGGCGCTCGGCAGCGGCAAGCTCGAAGTGCTTGCGGTCAGTTCGGCGAAGCGCGTTCCGTTATTGCCGAATGTGCCGTCCATCGTGGAGGCTGGCTATCCCGACGCCGAGTTCAATTTCTGGGTCGGATTGTCGGCGCCGGCGAAAACGCCGCGTGACATCGTCGACACGCTGCACGACGCGACGGAAAAGGCGCTCGCCGATCCAGATACCGCGGCGAAATTGGCCAAGCTCGGCGTCGCGCCTGAGCAGATGACCGTCGATCAATTCGGCAAATTCGTCAAAGACGACATTGCCGCCACCGTGCAGCTGGCCAAGGCGGCTGAGATCAAGCCGGTGGATTAGACGACCAGCATCCGCCCCCGCAGAGGAAAGCGCGGCGGGGGCGGATAAAGAACTTACCGATTTAACAGCGCGATCAGGCTCGAGGTGTCCCAGCGCTTGCCGCCCATCGCCTGGACCTGCGAATAGAACTGATCGACCAGCGCCGAGACCGGCAGATGCGCGCCGTTCCTGTGCGCCTCCGACAGACAGATGCCGAGGTCTTTGCGCATCCAGTCGACGGCGAAGCCGAAATCGAATTTGCCGGCGACCATGGTCTTGTAGCGGTTCTCCATCTGCCAGGACTGCGCCGCACCCTTGGAAATGGTGGCGATCAGCTTTTCGATATCGAGTCCGGCCTTCATGGCGAAGTGCAGACCTTCGGCGAGACCCTGCACGGCGCCGGCGATGCAAATCTGATTGACCATTTTGGCAAGCTGGCCGGAGCCCGCCGCACCGAGCAGATTGCAGGCGCGCGCATAAGCGGCGATCACCTTCTCGGCTTTGGCAAACGGCGCCGCGTCGCCGCCGCACATCACCGTGAGCACCCCGTTTTCGGCGCCGGCCTGGCCGCCCGAGACCGGCGCATCGACAAATTCGAAACCGCGCTTTTTCGCCTCGGCATAAAGCTCGCGGGCGATCTCGGCGGACGCCGTGGTGTGGTCGACCACGACCGCGCCCTTGCCGACGCCGGCGAAGATGCCGTTCTCGCTTAGCATCACTTCGCGCAAATCGTTGTCGTTGCCGACGCAGGCGAACACGAAATCCTTGCCCTCGGCCGCCTGTTTCGGCGTGGCTGAGCTCTTGCCGCCGTATTGGCCGACCCATTTTTCCGCCTTGGCGCCGGTGCGGTTATAGACCGTGACCTCGTGGCCGCCCTTGGCTTTGAGGTGGCCCGCCATCGGGTAGCCCATCACGCCAAGCCCCACAAACGCGACCTTCGCCATGGTGTGTCCTCCTTCGCTTCGGCACCGGTCATGGCCCGTCCGGCGGCGGCCCGTCAACGGGGCCGTTGACCGCTTCCGGCGGCGGCCTATGTAGGTCGTCATGACAGACCTCGAACACGACGTTCTCGCAGCCCTGGGCAAGGTTTTGAGCCCCGACGGTTCGCCCTTGCCGGCGACTGGAAAACTTTCTGAAATCGTCGCCAGCGACGGCAAGGTGTTTTTGTCGATCACGGTCGACGCCGGCGCGGTCAAGGCCTGGGAAGCAGTGCGCGAGCGCGCCGAGGCGGCGATCCGCGCCGTGCCGAGCGTCAAATCGGTCATGGTGGCGCTGACCGCCGAGCGGGCGCCAGCAAGCAGTGGTGCGATGGCGCGACCACAACCGGCCCCGGGCGCTTCGCGTGGACCGGGCGCAAGACCGGGGCCTGCTCCGGGCGCGCCTTCGGCGCCGTCGCCCTCCGGCATTCCGGGCGTGGCCGCGATCATTGCGGTCGCTTCCGGCAAAGGTGGCGTCGGCAAGTCGACCACCGCCGTCAATCTGGCGCTCGGCTTGCGCGACCTCGGGCTGAAAGTCGGCATCCTCGATGCTGACATCTATGGCCCGTCGCTGCCGAAACTCCTTGCCATCCGCGAGCGGCCGCAGACGATCGGCGGCAACCGGCTCAAACCGATCGAGCGCTACGGCATGCCGGTGATGTCGATCGGCTTCCTCATCGAGGAAGAGACGCCGATGATCTGGCGCGGCCCGATGGTGATGTCGGCGCTCACGCAAATGCTGCGCGAGGTGGAGTGGGGCACGCTCGACGTCATGGTGGTCGATATGCCGCCGGGCACCGGCGACGCCCAGCTCACCATGGCACAGCAGGTGCCGCTCAAGGGCGCGGTGATCGTGTCGACGCCGCAGGATCTGGCGCTGATCGACGCGCGCCGCGGCATCGCCATGTTCCGCCGCGTCAACGTGCCCGTGCTCGGCATCGTCGAGAACATGTCGACCTTCATCTGCCCGCATTGCGGCACGCGCTCGGACATTTTCGGCCATGGCGGCGCGCGCCACGAAGCCGAACGGCTTGGCGTGCCGTTTTTGGGCGAAGTGCCGCTGGATATCGCGATCCGTGAAAAATCCGACGCCGGCCTGCCGGTGGTCGCCACCGCGCCGGATTCGCCGAACGCGCAAATCTATCGGGACATCGCCGCGCGGGTGCGCGACGGCCTCCAAGGCGCCAGCCGGCCGGCGCCGAAGATCGTCATCGAAACGTGAAACAGCGCGCCGTTATTTCAGCGCGCCGGAAACGCTCGAGAACGTCGTATTGAGCTGGCTGCCGAGACCCTGCACCACGGCGATGATCGCCACCGCGATACCGGCCGCAATCAGTCCATATTCGATGGCGGTCGCCCCGCGATCGTCATCGAGAAAACGCCAAAGCACGCGCAACATCAATCTAACCCCATTCTGGGATCGCCCCGAAGGCGCACGATACACAACGCAGGCTTGTGAAAATCTTAAGCGGTCGCGCCGTCAGGGCCCGCGCAAATAGGCTTTGGCGTTATGGTGAACATCCGGTGACGCCAACAGGTCGGCCTCGGTCCACCAGCGCAATTCGCTGTGCTGGTCGTCGGATTTGAGCGCCGCGGCGTCGTCGATCTTCAGTTCATAGCCGAGCACCACGTAATGGGTGCCGTAGCCCGCCTCGCCGAAGCGGTTGTTGGCGTAGAAATGCTCGTAGGCGCCGAGCAGCCGGGCGTCCTCGATGGCGGCCGCGAAATTGGTCTCGGTTTTGAGGATCCGGGCGAAGGCGTCGGAGAGCCGCTCGTTTTTCAGGATCATGCCGCCGGGCACGAAAAAGCATCCTTTGGCCGGCTCGTTGTTGCGCAAGCCGAGCAGGATTTCGCCTTGCGCATTGCGGATGATGAGATCGATGGCGACGAGAGGCGCCAGGCGGACGACGCCACGCAGCTCGTCATGGCGCAAATAGGACGGCGGCGGCGATGGCGGCAATTCGGACATGTCCGCTTGATAATCGCTAACGTGCGATCGAGCCACCACGAATTGCCGTTATCGGCACTCTCGCCAGCAACGCCAGCGCCGCGGCGCGACGGCGCCATAAAGATCGTCATAGCGCGGGTCCCAGTAGCGGCGTTGCAGGGTGGGGTCCGGCACCACGACCACGGGGCGGGCGCGGACCTCCGGCGGATAAAGATAGGATTGCTCCGCGACGGCGCCGCCGCAGCCGGCCAGTACAGCCGCGACGCAACAGCCGAGCCCGACGGCCAAAGCCGCTAAACGTCGCATATCGCGCTCTCCCGCGACACCCGCGACCGCCGGTTTATGCCCAATGCCCGGGCTATGGCGCGGTTTCGCGCGCTGTCCTTAAGCTTTCGCGACGTGGCGCCTCCCGGTCAACTCGCCGCGGTCCTCGGCTTCGGTAATCGAGACACCGCACTGCCGGCAACTATAGACGCGCAACTCCGGCAGGCCGCCGATCCCCGGGATCGTCCGTGCCAAATGCATCGGCTTGCCGCAACTCGGGCATGCCGGTCTCGTCTCTTCACGGGCTGCGTTGCTCATGCCGCACCATGACGGTTTGGCGACACTCGCGCATTGATTTGGCTCAATCGGCGCCACCCACGCGCCGGAATTGAGCAGACGATCCCGTCAGATCGATAGCCGCGATACGGCTTACAGACGCCGCCTTGGACCGCGCAATAGGGCTGGCAGCCATTTCATGTGTTCCACCCGCCGCCGACCGCGGCGCGGTAATAGTCGTGATAGCGCGGGCAACAGCCGGACAAATACGGGAATGGCCGCGGGTCACGACAAGAAGAAAAGGCCCGAAAGTGGGAAGCGCCGCGGCTTTTAAGCTGGCAACGCCGGCTCTGTCCGGGGACTATTCGTCCCCGACGACTTTACCGGTTGCCGGACTGACGAGATGGACACGGCTACAGGCGTGACAAGTCACCGGCAGATACTCGTCCAAGTGGTCGTCCCCGGCATCCGCAGTTTGCTCGGGGGAATAACCCTGCACCCGCAGGCCGGTATTGGGACAGCGAAACAGAAACGTCGGCATCGACGACGCCAATACGAACGCCGCCTGGTCCCCACAATTACGGATATTCCCTTAAGGGAGAAACCGTAGGCCTTCTGGCGAAAACCATCCGCGAAAACATCGCATTCAAGCAAGCAAGGCGGCTTTCACGGCTGATGCAGCGGCTTAGCCAGTGCGATCACGTACTTTACCCATCCTTGCGAATAGGCGGCAAAAATCATCACCGCGCATATCAGGACCGTAATGAGCATCGTGAAGGCGACGCGGACCTTGTAGCCCAAGGCGAGGGGCTTCGAAGATGGCGGCTCTTCCAGATCGAGGGGCATTCCGCGCCTCAAGTGGTTGAGGCGATAACGCCTGCAACTGGAGCTGGTTCCAACGAAAAGGGGGCTCTCTGATGCAAAAAGGGATCGATGGGAGGTGGAAAGGGGCTAGGAACCAAACAGAGACCGACTTAGTTGTCTGCGGAGTTTGCGGCTGAGAGGCTAGACATGGAAGGGACTCCAAAGAGGCCGCCGACTGAGGCGGCCCTTGCTAAAAGCGCGATACGATCACGTTGCTGCGCGTGTAGTGCAGCCACGCATCGGCGTCCTGATCAGGTAACGGCTCGTCGCATTCTTCGCAGCGCGGCCCGCTCGGCGGCTTTGGATTTGCATGTGACCGCGTACACGGTGTGACAGGCTGGGCAGGTGAATCGACGCTGAGGTTCGGCCATGGCCGCGCTCCCTATCTCAGGCGGGAGCTCAAGCGGTCTCTCAGCCATCGGCGCCTGGCAGAGCCGCTGCCGGTGATGCAACAAAGCCTGCGCCTCTAAATCCCAGGAGTCCAGCGGTTAATGACAGTTCGCCACTTGTTTGGAAGAAACCGAGCTGGAATTTCAAAAGGGACCAGCCTCGGCCGCCAATTGGAATCGCCAATCACGCTGCCAGCCCCGGCAGAACAAGAGGCCGCCGACTGATGGGGTGGATGGCCCCCTGACGGCATCGAACTGCCAAGATGGCGGTCGCCGAAGATCGCCAGCAACGGGATCAGTGGTGAGGCGCGCCGTGCCAGCAGCCGTGTTCCGGACAAAAATACGCCTTGCCGTCGACGCCGTGTACGACGATCCCGACAGGCGCCTTGACCGGGGCGTTGACATGAATCGGAACGGCGGGAGTATGAATGGTCACCGTCGATGCGTAAGCGCAGTCGGCGCCGATGCCTGCCGCGACGATCAACGATAGCGCGAGCGTCCGAACGAGTGCCATGGGAAGCTCCTCTGCAGCGCGTGGGCTTGCCTGTAGGTGGCTGCGGCACGCGCCGGGTTCAAAACGGACCACCGGGTAATTTCAGAAGGGACCAGGGGGTATGGAAAGGGGCCAGTACCCGCACCCCCGGTACTGGCCCCTATTACCCTGTGAGTTCAACCGATCAGTGCAACACCGCTTGCAGTTTATCGGCTGGCGTTTCGAAGCCCAAGGTCTTTCGCGGACGTTGATTGAGCCGCAGAGCAATCGCGTTCAGATAACTCTGAGAGAAGCGCGAGAAGTCGGTTCCTCTTGGGAAGTACTGACGCAGCAGGCCGTTGGTG
>JASHOX010000020.1 GCA_030038415.1 Xanthobacteraceae bacterium | reverse complement strand
GTCAAAGCCGTAAAGGGAAAGGTGGATCGCATGGCTTCCTGCCGGCGTGCTCCACGAATCGCACCACATTTAATGCGGATTATATTCTTAATAATAGGAAAAATGTCAAAGATTATATACTTGCAAAACCACGCGGTGCGAGGTAATGCCACCCTCCAAGTCACGGAGGGTCGACTTACTTGATTTTCTGCTTCCGGCTGTCGCTGTCTTGGCGCTTCGACTTGGCGATCTTCTTCAGGGCCGCGGCGAAGCGCTCTTCCGATTCGTCGGCCTCTAGCTCGCGCGCCGCTTTGCGGAACGCCCGGATTTGCTCGATTTTCTGAGGCTCTTTTCCGACCATCGCAAATAACCTATACTTCCAATGTGACCACGGCGCCCCAGTTTCCCGGAGCGCCGCCCGCGTGCCCCTTGTGGAGGGGGGTCGCTTCAGCAGAGGGACCTAGGACCCTCCACCGTAGGGCCACGGCTGCAGACCGTGGCCCTAATCATTTCAGGCGGCCTCTTTCTTGGATTCCGCCTTAAACCGATATCGCCCATTGGAAATTCGGTCCAATTTGCTGGCTTTCACCATATCGGCGAGCTTATCCCGCACCGTTGCCCCGGTCGGCGTCGACTTCAGCGCAGCCAATGCTTTCGACACGTCATCCGTTGTGAACTCGGCATCGCCTCTCCTGCGAATCGCAGCAAGCGCCTTGTCCCAGGGGTATTTGCTCTTGAACAACTCCGGTGGAGAGGGCGGTTTTTCCACAGGTTTCTTCGACCGCGGGGCGACGTCGGCTTGCGCTTCGAGCTCTAGGAAAGCCTCCAGCCTCGTTTCATGACGAGCGAGGTCCCGCCTCAATTTCTCAATCGTCGCGCGGGTTTCCGAGATTTTTTGAGCGACTTTCGTAGCCATAGCGGCGACGCGTAGCACGTAGCCAGCGATTCTTCAAGCCGCCTACGCGTAGACGACGCGTAGGCGGCGCGTCGCCGTAGCTAGCGGCTACGCGACGGTCGGCGGCTTTCAATGAGGCCAGCGATAGGTGAGCCGCTTGCCGATGATGCCCTTAAGCGCAGACCCAGCCCGCGCGGCGTCCTCTACTCCGAGCGCCGATCGGTTGTTGTAGCGAAAGTCGCGCTTGTTGATGTAGGGACGGCCGCGCCGCTGCTTCGACGGCTGCGGGTTTTCTTGCTGGCCGAAGTAGGTTTCGTCCACTTCGACGATGCCGCCGCTACCGCCCATCGGCGACAAGCTGCCATCGCGCATCGCTTCGCGAATACGATGAGCGAGGAACCAAGCCGACTTATAGGTAATGCCGAGAATGCGATGCAGTTGATGGGCGCTCACGCCCTTTTTCGAGCACGACATCAGGTACACTGCCTGAAGCATCTTCGGCAGAGGAATATGGCGGCTCTCAAAAACGGTGCCGACCGTGACGGTAAACTGCTTACGGCATTCCTTCGATTTGCACTTCCACAAGCCGGGGCGCGTCGCTTCGCCCTGCAATTTCGTGGCGTTGCCGACAGTGCCGCAATGGGGACAAACCACACCGTCCGACCATAGGATTCTTTCCATATGTTCGTAGGCGGCGGGCACGCTGTGGAAGTAAGGACGGGACAAAATCGAGGAAGTAGGCATTGCCGTTTTCTCCAATGAAAACAGCCTACTCCAAGGCGTTTGGTTTGTCAACTATATAATTACGAAAAATGTCAAGATAGGAGCAGGCACCTATCTGGCATAGAAAACCAGCAGCCGATCAGAAATCCGAGGTTAAGCCGTTGATTTCCCAATCGCCGTAGCGGGTCGGATCGAGACCGCCGCGGCCAGAAAACTCGTTCGGCGCATCGGCGGGCTGACCTGCCTGTCGGGCGCGGCGGGCCGCGGCTTCGGCAAGCGCGCGTTCGGCGGCCGGCGTCAGCGGGCGCTTGTCTTCCGGCGGTTTCGGCGCTGTGGCGTCGGTTGGCATCATCGGAGACTTGGCGTAGCGGTGCCGTTCCCGCAAGGGATTTGTCATTCCGGATCGCCGCAAAGCGGCGATTCGGAATCCATAATCGCGAATCGGGAAGAACCGTCTCGGAGTGTTGCACTGGAACGGCTGTGGCTATGGATTCCGGGCTCGCGCCTTTGGCGCGCCCCGGAATGACACGCGTGAGAAGTTGAATGGCCCATCCTGCCAAGGCTGCCACCGACGTCCCCGGCCTCGCAGTGCGCCGCGTCGCCGCCGAGATGATCGAGGGTGTTATCCGTCGCCGCCGCGCGCTCGACGAATTGCTCGACTCGACGACCGAGCTCGCGGCGCTGGAAGAACGCGACCGTGCGCTCGCCCGCGCGCTGGTCGGCACGGTGCTGCGCCGGCTCGGCACCTTGCGCCATCTGCTGTGGCCGCTGCTCGAACGCGGCCTGCCGCCGCAGGCGCCGCGGGTCGAAACCGCGCTCCTGCTCGGCTCGGCCCAGATTTTGTTTCTCGACGTGCCCGATCACGCCGCTGTCGATCTTTCGGTGCGGCTGGCGCGGGCCGATCGCCCTGCGGCGCGCTTTGCCGGCCTCATCAACGCGGTGTTGCGGCGCGTGGCGCGCGAGGGCGCGGCAAAGCTCGCCACGCTCGATATGCCGGCGCTCGATACGCCCGACTGGCTGTTGGCGCGCTGGAGCGCGACGTATGGCGCCGAAGCCGCGCACGCCATCGCCGCCGCGAACGGGCGAGAGCCGGCGCTCGACCTGACGATGAAAAGCGATCCGGAATTCTGGGCGGCCAAGCTCCAGGGCCGCGTGCTACCGACCGGCACGGTGCGGCTGATCGCGCACGGTCCGGTCACTGCACTGCCCGGTTTTGCCGAAGGCGCGTGGTGGGTGCAGGACGCCGCGGCCGCGCTGCCGGCGCGTTTGCTCGGCGACGTTCGCGGCCGTCGCGTCGCCGATCTCTGCGCCGCGCCCGGCGGCAAGACGGCGCAACTTGCCGCGGCCGGCGCCCACGTCACCGCCATCGATCGCGCGCCGGCGCGGCTCAAACGGCTTGCCGAAAATCTGGCGCGGCTGTCGCTAAACGCCGAACTCGTCTGCGCCGATGCGGCGACTTGGGCGCCGGAGCAACAGTTCGATGCGGTGCTGCTCGACGCGCCGTGCTCTGCGACCGGAACCATCCGCCGCCATCCCGACGTGCCGTGGCTCAAGAGCGAAGCTGATATCGCCAAACTCTCGGGCTTGCAGCGCCGCCTGATCGACCACGCCGTTGCGCTGCTGCGGCCCGGCGGCACGCTGGTCTATTGCACCTGCTCGCTGGAACCGGAGGAGAACGAGAGCATCGTTGCGGCTCTTCTGGCGCGCCAGCAAAGCCTGCGGCGTGCGCCGCTCGCCGCGGCGGACGTATTTGGCTGCGCCGAGTTCATCAACCAACAAGGCGACCTGCGTACACTGCCCTGCCAGCTTGCCGACGCCGATTCGCGGCTCGCAGGCCTCGACGGCTTCTATGCCGCACGGCTGGTAAAAGGGTAGCGATATCAAATCGCTATGCGGCCATTGGCCGTTCTGTCATCGTTTCGTTATGGTCGCCGCGGGCGGTATGACGTTGCATCCACGCGCAAGACAAATTTGACGAGAGGGGCGAGCGGGCCGATGTCGCGCGTTTCCGTCGCGAACCATGCGAAGCTGTCCTGGCTCCTCATTCGCGGCGCCCTGCGGCGGCTCGCCGGCCGCGCCAACGGTCATCCGTTCCTGCGCTGGCCGGTCCGGCTGCCGCTCAAAGCCGACCGGCTGTTGATTGCGCCGCAAGACCTGCGCACGGCGGACGCGACGCGGGCGAGCGAAATCTATGCCGGCCGCTTCGCCTTTGCCGGCAAGGTCGTGGTCGGCGACGGCCGTTCGATCTTCGAAATGGAGCCGCCGTCCGACGACTGGGCGGCGGCATTGCTCGGCTTCGGCTGGCTGCGCCATCTGCGCGCCGCCGACTCCGGCATCACCCGCGCCAATGCCCGCGCGCTGGTCGACGAATGGATCACGGTGCAAGGCTCCTGGCATGCGCTGGCGTGGCGTCCGGACATACTGTCGCGCCGCATCATCTCCTGGCTCAGCCACTCCACGCTGATTTTGCAGGACGCCGACGTGCGCTTCTACCGGCGCTTTCTCCGCAGCCTGGTGCGCCAGGTGCGCTATCTGCGCCATACCGCGGGCGACGCGCACCGCGGCATCGCGCGCTTGCAGGCGGCCATCGCGCTCGCTTATGCCGCGCTGTGTATCGCCGGCCAGGCGCGCCATATCAAGTCGGCGACCGAGCATCTGCAGCGCGAGATCGAACGGCAGATCCTGCCCGACGGCGGCCACATCAGCCGCGATCCTGGAGCGATCATCGAAATCCTGCTTGAATTTTTGCCCCTGCGGCAGGCCTTTACCGCGCGCAACGTGGCGCCGCCGCAGGCGCTGTCGAACGCCATCGATCGCATGATGCCGATGCTGCGTTTCTTCCGCCATTCCGAAGGCACGTTTGCGCATTTTAACGGCATGGGCGCGACGCCGGCCGATCTCATTCTCACGCTATTGGCCTATGACGAGAACCGCGGCGCGCCGCTCTCGAGCGCGCCCTATTCCGCCTATCAACGCCTCGAAGCCAACGGCGGCGTCCTGATCATGGACACCGGCCGCGCGCCGCCGATCGAGATGAGTCTCGATGCCCATGCCGGCTGCCTGTCGTTCGAATTCTCCACCCCCAAGCAGAGCCTGATCGTGGTGAATTGCGGCATACCGGCGATCGGCCGCGAGAACTGGCGGCAGCTGGCGCGGTCGACGGCGGCGCATTCCACGGTCACCCTCAACAATACCTCGTCGGCGCGCTTCGTCGAATTGGCGATGTTCCGCCGGGTGCTCGGCGGCTCGCCGCTATTGGGCGGCCCGCGCGCCGTGTCGGTGACGCGCGAGGACGCGCCCGAGGCGATCGCGCTGCGCGCCGCGCATGACGGCTACGCCGACCGCTTCGGCATCGTCAACGAGCGCATGCTGATGCTGGCGGCCGACGGTACCCGGATCGACGGTGAGGACGTCTTCCTCGCCGCCGACGGCGGCACGCAGATCCGCACGGCGCAGGACCGCTTCGCCATCCGTTTTCACCTGCATCCCAGCGTGAAGGCCACCCGGCTGACCGATGCTCACGGCGTC
>JASHOX010000019.1 GCA_030038415.1 Xanthobacteraceae bacterium | reverse complement strand
CGCCGATTGCGCTGCGGGGGGCGGTTGTGGTTGGTCAGGCGGAGGCGGCGGAGCGGACTGCGCCGGGGCCGGTTGGTCCGGGGGTGGCGGCGCCGAGGCGGGCTGTGCCGAGGCGACTTGTGCCGTGAGCACGGCAAGTATCGCCGTACCGGCGACGATCTGCGTCAGCGTCATCGGCAATCCTTCCCGGTTCAAGGCTTTGCGTTCCAAGGTTTTGCTTTTCAAGACTCTGCACTCCGAAATCGCGCCCCGCCACACTTTAAGGCCAATACGCCGTTCACTTTCAACATCATTCGCGGCGAGATCACGGCGGCAGCGTCTGCAATTCCGGGAACGGTGTATAGGCTGCCCCGGCGCAAAGGTTTTTCGACGAGTCCGTTTGATTTTTCGGCATTTCCATGAAGTGATCGAACCGCCCGACCAGAAAGACCGCGGCGAGTTCCCTGACGCCGGCATAGTCGGTGTTGTTCTTCTTCGGGTTGAACCTCACGCAGGCCACGTAACGCGTCTCGCCCCCGGCCTGTTTCAGCACCGGCGGCGACACCGCGGCATCGCGAATTCCGGTCGGATCGTTCAGATAGACATGCACGGCGGCGAGAATATCGGCCTTATAATTCGCCGGATTGACGTTGACGCCGCTGTCCTCGTCGCTGCTCGCTGTGAGCGGATTGTGGCTGCAGCCGCCAAGCCAAAGCGCTACGCCGAAAATGAGGCTTGCGCGCCGCGCCGCATTGCCGTTCATCGCGTTGTGCCCCCGCTCGCCGCCGGCCCCCGTCTTTTGGTGTAATGGCGAATCGCGCGACGCGCCACCGGCGTCGTCGAGCCGTTATTCCGCCGCCACATGCGCCCGCGTTTGCACCGGCATATTGACGAGCTGCAACGGCGAAGCAGTCTCTTCCAGCATGCCCCAGCTCTTGAGCCAGGCGTAGGTGCGTTGCAATTCGTCAAGCGGAATCGGGGCCGGATCGCAGACGACGAGCCGGCTCTCGCGCAAATCCTCGACCTTCAGCGCGGCGATCTCCGAGTCTTTCTTGGCGTAGTAGTCGAGGAAGTAATGCATATAGGCTTTTTTGTCGGCGTTGATGCGCCGCACCGCCTCGCGCACCGCGCGATTGAACGCGGCATAGGTCTCGCCATCGACCCGCTCTGAGGCGACCTCGGTGCCATGGAAGAACGCCGAGCAGATGATGCGGCAGCCTTTTTTCTCGGCGAGCGTGACATGCGGCTCGGTCAGCGTGGTGGCCTCGATTTCGCCTCGCATCAACGCATCAAGCCGGTAGCGTGAGCCGTTCGGCGCTCGGCACAGGCGGATCATCTCGCGTGGCACGAAGCCTTCCAGCATATGCAGCGCGATGTAATGGGTACCGAAATAGAACGGCACGCCGATGGTGCGATTGGCGAGCTGCTGCGGCGTATAGACCGGAGAATCCGGCCGCACCACGATCGCGGCATAAGCGACGATGGCGCGGCGGCCGAGCTGCCGGCTGCCCTGGCCGGTATCCTGGACGCGGCAGTAATTGCCCCATTCGCAAGCGTTATACATGTCGGCCTTGCCCTGTTCGAGCAGTTTGCCGTGACTGGCGAACGGATCGACGCCCTTCGGCGTCGTCACATGAGCCTCGACCTTTTTCTCGACGCCGGCTTCGCGATCCGCCCATTCGATTTCAAGGCCCTCCTTGGCGAACAGGCCTTCGTCATAAGCCACCAGTTCCGGCAGCCCCTGGAACGGTGCCGTAGTTTCGAGAATGAGCTTTTTCATGTCGTGCTCCATGCTGTCGCCGTTGCAAGCGTCTAATGCGCGGCGCGCTCGATCAGCGTTTTCGACAATTTGCGCGCGGCAGTCATAAGGTGGGGCAGGTAGGACATCGCCTCCTCGACCTTGAATCGCACAGTTGGCGCGTGACATGCAACGGCGGCAAGCACCGCGCCGTCCGCCGCGCGCACCGGAACAGCGATCGCCCCCATGCCGAGCAAGAACTCCTCACGATCCAGACTGTAGCCTTGCCGCGCAATTTGTTCGAGTTCGGCGTCGAAGCGGTCGCGCGCTGTGATCGTATGCGGCGTGTAAGGCGGCAATCCGGCGGCGTCCAGAATTCGCCGCCGCTCGGTGGGCTTCATCGCCGCCACGAAGATCTTGCCGCTGGCGGTGCAGTGGATCGGCACGCGCGATCCCATATCGAAATGCAGGCGCAGCGGCCAGCGCGCTTCGACGCGGTCAAGATACAAGACTTCGTGACCCGCCAGCGTCGTGAAATTACAAGTCTCGCCGACCTGTTCGACCAAGGCGGCGAGAATGCCGTGGCGTTCGGCGGTCACGGCGGATCGCATCACGTCAAATCCCATCCGGACGAGACGGGGCCCGGGCGCGTAGCTGCGACCACCGGGTTCGCGGACGAGATAACCAAGCGATTCCAACTGCTGGCACAGCCGATGCGTCGTCGCCTTGGGTAGATGGACCAGCGCGCAGATTTCCGGCAGCGCCAAAGGTTGCATGGCGCCGGCGAGGGTTTCAATCACCGTTAGGGCTCGGCTGACGACCGGGCTTCCGCTTGCCGGTCTGACAGCTTCGATCACTGCGTCCTGCCGTTCCATCAGGTCGCTCTTGCCGCGCATTCGCCGTGCCTTTCGCCACGTTTCGGCACTGGGCCGTTTCCGTCCCGCAGTATGGGACGAAACGTTCCAAATTTCATTGACTAGTTTTGGCCTGGGCCCCAAGCATTTTGGCTTGGGACCTATTGGCAATGGATGGCGGGCAGTTCGATTTTGTCGTTGTCGGCGCCGGATCGGCGGGATGCGTTCTCGCCAACCGGCTGAGCGCAGACCCGCGCAACAGGGTCGCGCTCATCGAGGCCGGTCCGCGCGATCGCAATTTCTGGATTCATCTCCCCATCGGCTACGGCCGCACGATGTGGGATCCCAAGGTCAATTGGAAATTCTATACCGAACCCGAACCGCAGATGGACGGCCGGCGGATTTACTGGCCGCGGGGCCGCGTGCTTGGCGGCTCGAGCTCGATCAACGGCCTCATCGTCATCCGCGGCCAGCCGGAGGATTACGACCACTGGGCAATTCTCGGTAATCGCGGCTGGTCGTGGCGCGACGTTCTGCCCTATTTCATCAAGCTGGAACACAACGACGATTTGGCCGGCGACCAGTTGCACGGATCGCGCGGTCCGTTGCAGGTCACGAGCATTCACGAGCGGCACGAGCTGATCGAGGCGCTCATCGCCGCCGCTAATCGTCATGGCATCCCCCGCACTTCGGATTTCAATGGGCGCGAACAAGAAGGCGTCGGCTATTTCCAATTGACGACGCGCAACGGCTGGCGCGACTCGGCGGCGGACGCCTATTTGCGGCCGGCCGCCAAACGCCGCAATCTGTCCGTTCTCACCGATACCCAGGTCGGCCAAATCCTGTTTGCCGGACGTCGCGCGGTCGGCGTGACCTGCCGCAGCGGCGCTTCGATCCGCACCATAACCGCCAAGCGCGGCGTCATCCTCGCCGCCGGCGCGATCCAGTCGCCGCAACTCCTGATGCTGTCGGGAATCGGTCCCGCCGAAGAGCTGCAGCGTCACGGCATTCCGGTCACGCTCAACCGGCCCGCGGTCGGGCAGAATCTTCAGGACCATCTGCAATTCCGCCTGATCTACCGGATCGCCAAGCCGATCACGACCAACGACGCGCTGCATTCGCTGTGGGGCCGGTTCAAGCTCGGATGGGACTGGCTCGCCCACCGGCGCGGTGCGCTGGCGGTCGGCATCAATCAAGGCGGCTTGTTCGCGCGACTGCAGCCGGGAACCAAAACGCCAGACATTCAATTTCATGTGGCCACTCTCAGCGCCGATATGGCCGGCGGCAAAGTTCACGACTTTTCCGGCATGACGCTGTCGGTCTGCCAATTGCGGCCGCAAAGCCGCGGCGTCATCGCGCTTGCCTCGGCCGATCCGTTCGATCGTCCGCGCATCCATGCCAATTATCTTGCGGCGGAAAGCGACCGCCAGTTCGCCGTGGCAAGCATCGCGTTTGCGCGCAAGCTCGCGGCGACGGCGCCGCTATCCAATTACATCGCCGCCGAGGTGACGCCCGGCCCGAACGTGCAAAGCGATGACGATATTCTGCGTTTCGCGCGAACCAACGGCGCGACGATCTTCCATCCGGCCGGAACCTGCCGCATGGGGCCGGACGAGGACGCGGTCGTCGACCCGCATTTGCGCGTGCGCGGCGCCGATCGGCTCTGGGTGGCCGATTGTTCGATCATGCCGACGCTGGTGTCGGGCAACACCAGCGTGCCGGCGATGATGATCGCCGAAAAAGCCGCCGATTTGGTCCTGCAGGAGTCGGCGCTGCGCGCGAGCTAGTTGGTTATGCTTCACCCTAGCAATTATGGCGAGACCTCCTCGAGCACGCGGCGCCGCGTCTCGATCATGTAGGTCGCGGCGCCGCAGCCGATGATCGCGAAAATGGAAAAAGCGAGGAATACGCCGCCGATGCCGTAACGCGGCAGCGTGAAGCCGACAATGAGCGGACCGACGGTTGCGGCCAGCCGCAGCCAGAAGCTCGCCCAGCTCACGCCGAGCGCGCGCATGCGTGTCGGATAGATCTCCGCGGTGTAGAGAAAGATGCTCATATTGATGGAGCCGAGCCAGATTTGGCTGAAACCGTAGCCGAACAGCATGCCCAAGGCGGTGTTGGCGCCGAACGCCCATAGCTCGACAAGCGCGGCCGCGGTGAAAAAGAATGCGATGAGGAACCAGATACGCCGGCCCGTCCAATCGATCAGCAAGGCGCAGATTGCCGAGCCGATCAAACTCCCGGCCGGTCCGGCGATGGAGTAGTTGAGCGCCTGCTGCAGCGGCAGGTGATAGACCTCGCGGTACAGTGTCGGTATCCAGCCCGCGAGCCCGTAGGTGATGATGTACGACGTGGTCCACAGGATCCAGACCAGGAACGTACGCGACAAATAGCGACCCTGGAATAATTCCTGCCAGCGTGTCTCGTTGCCCAACGGCTTCAGCGCCAGATCGGGCACCGGCGGTAACGGCCGCGAGCCGTTGCGCGACACGATGCGCTCGATATCAGTGACAATGGCGTCCGCTTCGGTGAGGCGGCCTTTCGAGGCCAGCCAGCGCGGCGATTCCGGACAGTAGCGCTGCAGGAACAACGCGACGAAGGCCGGGATGGCGCCGATGACAAACATCGACTGCCAGCCGAAACGCGGCACCATTGCGGCGCCGACAATGCCGGAGCCAAGCAGGCCGACCGGAAAGATCATCTGGTAGGCGAGGAAGCGGCCGCCGCGCCGTTCGGCGCGGAGAATTTCGCTGATATAGGTTGAGGCGACCGGAATCTCGCCGCCTAGTCCGATGCCTTCGAGAAAACGCAGCACGAAGAGCTGCTCGTAGTTTTGTGTAAACGCACAAGCCAAGCTCATCACCGCAAACAGCGCGATCGCGAGGCGTGCGGTGGCCACGCGGCCGATGCGCTCCGCGGCCCAGCCGAAAGTCAGGGCGCCAAGCGCCTGGCCGAAATTGGCGACGCTGATCAAGCCGCCGATGCTTGACGGCGGAATGTGCCAGGCCGGCACGATGGCCGGCAGCACGTAGGCAATCGCCAGCGAGTCGAACGAGTCGAAGAAAATGGCGACGCCGAGGATGACCGTCACCGTGACGTGCCAGCGCGAATTCGGCAGGCGCTCGAGACGCGCGGCGATAGTCTGCTCAGTCAGCGGCAAAGCGCTTGGCATTTTGTTCCTCCCCCACCGGCCGATGCAAGGCGCTGCTCGCGTGGCCCAGAATGTCAGCGTTGCGGCCGCAGCCGCGCAATCTGTAACTGCGCCAGGAACGGCGCCAGCGGATGCGCGCCCATTTTCACCATCGACGGCAGATCGAGCTTGATCAGCGCCTCGCGCTGCTCGGGCGGCAGCCGGAAGTGGTCGGCGAACGCGCCGGCGTCGGCGACGTATTGCGCGCGCAGTTCGGCGTCATGAGCGAGGCCGTGCAGCGCAGAGGTAAGCTCGACCAGCTCCGGCTTGATCGACGGATAATGCGCGGCATGCTGCTGTTCGCTCTCGCCGCCGATCCAAGCCAGTGACGCGTAATTGTGATGCCAGCTCGGGTCCATCGACACCACGTCGGGTTTGCGCTCGCCCAAGGCGCCGGCGGCGCAGGCCCAGCAGCGCAATTCGATATTGCCGGTATCGTCGAGCTCGGCCTCGTCGAAGCCGATCAGCGATTTCAAATTACCGGCGGCGAGCTTTTCAAGAACGCGCTTGTCCCAGGCCAATTCGGGATTTGAGTAGCGGTCGGTGCCGGGAAAGTGCGACATGCCCCCGCTCGACAGGATCACGGTCTTCAAGCCGAGCGCGGTCACGGTGCGCGCCACGGCCTGGCCGAACTGGTAGCAGCGTTCCATGGTCGGCTGTGGCGGCAGGTAGGCGTTGACATAGATCGGCAGCACCGCGCCGGTATGGCCGAGATGGGTGAGCGGAATGCCGATGGCGTAGTCGATCTTCGCCGTCGAGGTGAAGGCCGGATCGAAATTCTGCCGGTAAAGCTGGCGCACCAATTCGAAGCCGATCTCGCTCGGGATCTTCCAATGGAATTTCCGTCCAGCGAATTCGCCGGTCGCCTCACCGCCGACATGGACGGTAAAGGGCGGCGCGATGGTATGGAAAAACTGCTCGGCGTGGTCGTTGGAGAAAATGATCCAGAGATCGGGATCGAGCGCGCGCAGCCTTTTGCCGACGTCGGCGGCGACTTCGCGGACATGCGCGACCAGCGCCTTGTCCTCGGTGTCGGGCATGGTGAAGAACTGCGGCGCGTGCGGCAGCATGGCGCCGCCGATCACGGTGGACATCATGGGCGCTCTCCCTTTGCCGATAAAGCTATCGCGCGCGCCGAAGAACAACAAGCGTGGGCTGCGATAACCATTAGCGGCCGTGCTTCACAGCTTACTTGGAAGCAACTATACGGAATGCTGTCCCGACGCGCCTCGGCCGCTCATCCTTCGAGGCTCGCTTCGCTCGCACCTCAGGATGACGGGAAACGAGGCCGATGCCCGACGTGCCGGTGACGATCGCCTGCGGCAATTACGACCGCACCCGCGCGATCCGCGATGGGACCGTCAAAGTCGAAGGCTGTTACGTCACCTTTCTGCCGCTCTATCCGGAGGAGATTTTCCACCGCGCCTTCAAGTTCCAGGAATTCGATATCTCGGAACTGTCATTCTCGAGCTACATCCGCACGGTGGCGGCGGGTACGGCGGCCTATATCGGCATTCCCGCGTTCGTGTCGCGGATTTTTCGCCATTCCGGCATCTACATCCGCAACGGCGCCGGCATCGAAAGGCCGCAGGACCTGCGCGGCAGGCGCATCGGCGTGCCGGAATATCAGATTACGGCGGTGGTCTGGATGCGCGGGCTGATGCAACACGAATACGGCGTAAAGCCTTCCGAGATTCACTGGCATAGCGGCGGTCAGGAACAGCCGGGCCGCCACGAGCGCACGCCGCTCAAGACCATTCCCGGCCTCGACCTGCAGCCGATCGGCGACGACCGTACGCTGGTCGGCATGCTGCGAGCCGGCGAGCTTGATGCGCTGTTCACCGCGCGGGCGCCGTCGTCGTTTCTTGCCGGCGAGCCGCATATCGCGCGGCTGTTTTCCGATACCCGCGCGGCGGAGCAGGCTTATTATAAGAAGACCCGTCTGTTCCCGATCATGCACTTGGTCGGTATTCGCAAAACGCTCGCCGAGAAATATCCATGGCTCGCGACCAGCGTTTACAAAGCATTCTGCGAAGCCAAGGCGCGCGCCATGATTGATCTGCGCGACGTCAATGCGCTGATAGTGACCCTGCCGTGGCTCGAAGCCGAGACCCATGAGACCAGCGCCATCATGGGCGAGGATTTCTGGAAATACGGGGTTGCGGAGAACCTGGCCGAGATCGAGGCGCTGACGCAGTACATCTATGAGCAGGGCCTCGCCGATCGTAAGGTCAAAGTCGAGGAACTGTTTCACCCCTCGACCTTCGAAATCGCCAAGGTGTGAATCGAATCATGGCCGACAGTGAGAAGCGTGTGATTGTCGTTGGCGCCGGGCCGGTTGGCGCCATCACGGCGCTCGCCCTGGCGCGCAAAGGCATCCCGGTCTTGCTCATCGAGGCGGAGCCCGAGCCGGTCGAGGATCAGCGCGCTGCCACGATCCATGCGCCGACGCTGGAAATGCTCGCCGACCTTGGCCTCAAACAGCAGGCTTTTGCCGAGGATGCTTCGGGCGGCTTTCAGGCGCCGCTGTTTCAATTTCGCGATCGAGCCACCGGCGAACTGGTCGCCACGTTCGATATTCGTCTGCTCGAAGGCGAAGTGCCGTATCCGTTCGTGCTGCAGTGGGAGCAGTACAAGCTCGTTCGCGCCGTGCTGCCTTTGCTCGCTGAGAATGGGCTCGCCGAGGTGCGGTTTGCCACCAAGCTCATCGACCTGACCCAACACTCGGATTATGTTGACGCCACCGTTGAGACGGCCGGCGAAGTCGAAAAGCTGCGCGGCGCTTATGTCATCGGCACTGACGGCGGCCGCAGTACGGTGCGTCGGCTCACCGAGATCGACTTCGAGGGCTTTACCTGGGAGGAGCGCTTCATCAAGATCGCCACCAGCTTCGATTTCGTTTCGGCCGGCACCGGCTATTGCACGCGCAATTATTTCTCCGATCCCGACGAATGGCTCAATCTGTTCAAGGTCAAGGGCAGCGGTCCGCCCGGCTACTGGCGCGGCATCATGCCGGTGCCGGCCAACGAATCCGACGAGCAAGCCGTCAGCATGGAAGGGATTCAGCGCCGCCTGCATGGTATCTACGACAAGAGCGGCGATTTCGACATTCCCTATTATGCGCTCTATACCGTGCATCAGCGCGTCGCCGCGGCGTTCAACAAGGGCCGCGTGCTGCTCGCCGGCGATGCCGCCCATGTCAACAATCCGATCGGCGGCATGGGCATGAACGGCGGCATCCACGACGCGGTCAATCTGGCGGACAAGCTCGCCGACGTCTGGTTCGGCCGCGCCGAGGCCAGCGTGTTCGATCGTTACACTAGGCAGCGCCGCAAAGCGCAGATCGATTTCGTGCAGGCGCAGTCGATCCAGAACAAAAAGACGCTCGGGGAAAAAGACCCGGCGATCCGGCGCAAGCACCTGGACGACTTGCGGCGCACCTCCGAAGACGTGGCGCGGCACAAGGCGTATCTCTATCGCTCGTCGCTGATCGACAGCCTGAATGCGGCGAATGCGGTGGAGTGAACTAGGTCAGGAATTTTCCCCACTTCACCCCGATCTCCCGCGCTTCGTCCGCCGACAGCGCCGAAGTCGGCGGGAACTTGTCGATCCAGCTAAACGGCCGGCAGGCATCGACGATCGCCTTCGAATGCGTGGCGACGCCGCGCTCTTTGTCCGACGGCGGGATGCGCGGATCGAGCGCCGAGCTCCACGCGTTGCGCACGATGTCGATGCCTTCGGCCGGCTCGCAGCGGGTCGCCACCGCCCACATCACGTCGGCGAGATTGGATGGATCAACGTCGTCGTCCACCACCACGACGATGCGCGCCATGTAACTATGCGCCGCCGCGACCAAGGCGGCGCGCTTGGCGTGGCCGTCATAGCGCTGGCGCAGGGCCACGACGGTCATCAGCTGCGATACATGCTGCCAGACGCCGGCGATGTCGGAAACGCCGGCGGCTTCGAGATTGCTCCAAATCGTGGCGGCGCGAAACGGCAGGCCGAAATGAAAGCGCGGCGGCTTTAACGGCGGCGAGCCGAGCAGGATCGGATCGTTGCGGTGATGGATCGCGGTAACCTCCATGACCGGCCCGGGACGCGCCGCGGCGGCATAATAACCGGTGAACTCCCCGAACGGACCCTCCGGCAGGCTCATCTCGCTCATCGGCAGCAGCCGGCCTTCAAAAACGATCTCGGCATAAGCGGGGATCGGCAGCCCGGTCTGCGGTCCGGCAAAAATCTCGATCGGGGTGCCTTTGATCGCGCCGGCGAACTCGTATTCGGAGCAGCCACTGGGCAGATATTCGAAGCCTGCAACAAACAGCGCCGGATCTTCGCCATGCACGACCGCGAGCGGACAGCTCTCGCCGCGATCCCAATATTTCCTGGCGATGATCGCGCCATGGCGGCCGCCGTGATCGAACTGCACCGTGACCTTGTTCGGTCCGTGGACCTGGACGCGATAGATCGATGCGTTGATCCAGCCGGTATCGGGATCGCGCATGACGGCGAGCGAGCCCGAGCCGATGAATGGGCCGCCGTCATGGCGGTGCCAGACCGGCGCCGGCAACAGCGCGACGTTGACGTCCGCACCGGTCAAGGAATTCTCCACGAACGCTGCGGCCGTGACGGTAACCGGCGGCTGTGGGCGCAAGTCCTTGCGCTTTTCCATCCAGGCTTTAAGTGCGTCGAGCGGCCGCAGCGCCGGATCAAGCCCCAAGGCCAGCGCGGCGCGTTGTACATTGGTCGTCGCATTGGTGAATATGCGAAAGCCGCGCCGGTGGCCTTTGATATCGTCGAACAGCAGCGCGGGGCATTCCGGCAGGCCGGCGGCGACTTCCGTGATGCCGCCGATCTCGAATTTCGGGTCGGCGCCTATGATGCGCCGCAGCACGCCGAGCTTGTCGACGAGTGCAATGAATTCCCGCAAGTCCCTATACATGCATCAGGTCTTTATCCATGCAACAAGTCTTGATCCATGCAATCATCTTCGCGTGACGCGCTGGTCTGGCAAAGTCAAGTCACTATCTTTGCATTGAAATATGTATAAGTGAGCGGTGTTCCGGTACACGGCATTCATGCACTTCATTGCCCACCTCATCCACACCTATGGCCTCGCCACGGTTGCCGCGATTGTCGGCCTGGAATGCGTCGGCGTGCCGTTGCCGGGGGAGACCGCGCTGCTTGCCGCGGCGATTTATGCCGGAACCAAACACGATCTCAACATCGTCGCCGTCATTTTGACCGCCGCAGCCGCGGCGATCGTCGGCCGCATGATCGGCTATGGGCTCGGACATCAATTCGGTTATTGGCTGTTGCTGCGCTACGGCAATTACGTGGGCATGACGCCGAGCAGGATCAAACTCGGGCAGTATTTGTTCCTGCGTCACGGCGGCAAGATCGTCTTCGTCGCACAGTTCATACCGGTGCTGCGCACCTTCGCTGGCGTTTTTGCCGGCGCCAACGTCATGCCGTGGCGCGATTTCCTGATCGCCAATACCGTCGGCTCCACCATCTGGGCGGTGATCTACGGCTCGGCGGCTTACGAATTGGGACGCGAGTTCGAACGTCTGGAGGGCCCCATTGTCATCGTTCTGGTGGTGATCACCGTGATCAGCTTCGTCCTCGGCGGCATGTTCGTGAAGCGTCACGAAGCGCAGCTGACCGCGGAGGCCGAACGCGCCATGCCGGGCCCGCTCACCTGGCATTAGCGAATTCCGTGCGCGGCGCTTAGGGGAAAAGGGATGGCACCGGGACAATTGCGGCTCGCAGCGGATATCGGCGGCACTTTCACCGATATCGCAGTGTTCGACGACAAAACCGGCGCGCTCACCTTCGGCAAGGCGCTGTCGACGCCGTCGCATCTGGTCGAGGGCATTTCCGCCGGCGTCGCCAAGGCCGGCAGCGATTACCGCGCGGCGGCGCTGTTTCTGCACGGCTCGACTGTTGCGATCAACACCATGCTGGAGCGCACCGGCGCCAAGGCCGCATTGCTGATCACCGAAGGTTTTCGCGACATCTATGAAATCGGCCGCATCAACCGACCCGATGCCTACAACTTGTTCTTTCAGAAACACGTGCCGCTGATCGAGCGGGCGCTGCGGTTCGAGGTCACGGAACGCATGCTGGCCGACGGCGAGATCGACACCCCGCTCGACGACGCCGAGATCGCGGCCCTCGGCAATGAGCTTGAGCGCCGCGGCGTCGAGGCGGCGGCCATTCTGTTCCTCAACTGCTATGCCAACGCCGATCACGAACGCCGCGCCAAGGCGATCCTCGAGAAAAATCACCCGGCGCTGTTCGTGTCCGCCTCGCATGAACTGTCGCAGGAGTATCGCGAGTTCGAGCGCTGCGCCACGGTCGCCGCCAACGCCTATATCGGGCCGAAAGTGCGCCGCTATATCGGTGAGATCGACGCCCATATGCGCGCCGCCGGCTTTGCCGGCTCGTTTTTGGTGGTGCAGTCGACCGGCGGCCTTTACGAGGCGGACCAGGCGCAGAGCCAATGCGTGCGCATGCTGGAATCCGGGCCTGCTGCCGGCGTCATCGGCACGCAGGCTCTGTGTCGCGCGCTCAAGATCGACAATGCGATCGCCTTCGACATGGGCGGCACCACCGCCAAAGCCGGAGTCATTTACCGTGGCGAAGCGCTGACGACCGGCGCGGCGCTGATCGGCGGTTACGAGCGCGCGCTACCGGTGCAGATCGCGATGATGGATATTTTCGAAGTCAGCGCCGGTGGCGGCTCGATCGCGCGCGTCGACGATGGCGCGTTGCGGCTCGGGCCGCAGAGCGCGGGGGCTTCGCCAGGGCCCGCCTGCTACGGGCTCGGCGGCACAGAACCCACGGTGACCGACGCCAATCTGGTGCTCGGTCGGCTCGGCGCTGATCGCTTTCTCGGCGGCGAGATGAAGCTCGATGCGGCATCCGCCGAGCGCGCGCTCAAAAGCAGGATCGGCGATCCGCTGGGCTTAAGCGCAGTCGAGGCCGCCGACGGCATTTTGCGCATTGCCACCACGGCGATGTCCTACGCCGTCAAAGGCGTCACTACCGAGCGCGGCTTCGACGCCGGCGATTTCGTGCTGTTCGCCTATGGCGGCGCGGGACCCTTGCACGCGGTCGAAGTCGCCCGCGAGATCGGCATGCGCAAAGTCATCGTGCCGCCGGCGCCGGGCGTATTTTCCGCCTCCGGCATGCTGTTCTCCGATCTGCGCTACGATTTCGTGCGTACCTGGTTCACCTCGCTCGACGACGCGCCGTTCGACGACATGGAAGAGGTTTATCGCGCGCTGGAGCGCCAAGGCCGTGACGCCATCGCGGGCACCTCGGTCAAACCGCAGCGCATCGAGATCAAACGCGCCGCCGACATGCGTTATGTCGGCCAGGAGCACGCGGTGACGGTCGATCTGCCGATGACGGTTTTCGCCCGTAAGGACCGCAAAGCGATCAAACGGCATTTCGACGCCATGCACGCCCAGCGTTACGGCACCTCGGCGCCCGAGGAGCACGCCGAGGTCGTCAGCCTGCGCTCGACCGTGACCGGATTGATGCGCAAGCCGCCGCAAGCCAAGCTCGCGCGCGGCCGGAGAACTCCGCCGAAAGCCGCATTCGGCGGCAAGCGGCCGGTCTATTACGCCGGCCGCTTCCACAGCACGCCGACTTATCGGCGCGCCGCGTTGCTCGCCGGCAACCGCATCAAGGGACCGGCGCTGATCGAGGAATACGCCTCGACAACGGTACTGATGCCGGGCGACGCGCTCGACGTGGATCAATTCGGCAATCTGGTCATTGCGGTGGCAGGAGGCCGCTAAATTTCTTGCCCGCGGCGCGGTGGGGGGAGCTAGAGTGGGAGACGAGCGCCAAGGCTGATCAAGTTCACCAAGATCAAGCCGAAATGAATCGCCGACGGGAGGAGTACGCTATGAGAATTCGCCGCCGCCATTTCCTGCATCTGACCGCGAGCGCCGCCGCGCTGCCGGCCGCCGCGCGCCTCGCCTGGGCGGACAATTATCCGGCACATCCGGTGCGCATTATCGTCGGCTTCGCCGCCGGCAGCACGACCGATGTTCTCGGTCGCCTGATGGGACAATGGCTATCGCAAAAGCTTGGACAGCAATTTATCGTCGACAATCGTCCGGGCGCCGGCGGCAATCTCGGCGCTGAAGCGATGATCAGGTCGGCCCCCGATGGCTACACGCTCTACATGGTTCCGCCAGCTGTCGCGGCTAATGCCGCGCTCTATCCGAATCTCACCTTCAATTTCATTCGCGACGCAGCACCGGTCGCCGGGGTGGTGCGCGTTCCGAATGTGCTGGAAGTCAATCCGTCGCTGCCGGTGAAGACCGTTCCGGAATTGATCGCCTATGCCAAAGCCAATCCCGGCAAGCTCAGCTTCGCTTCGGCCGGCATCGGGACCGCAAGCCATCTGGCCGGCCAGCTGTTCAATTCGATGACCGGCGCCAACCTGACGCACGTGCCTTATCGCGGTGACGGGCCGGCAATGGCCGATCTCGTCGCCGGACAGGTTCAGGTCGGATTTGCCACCATGACCGCCTCGATCGGATTCATCCGCGCCGGAAAGTTACGGCCGCTGGGGGTCTGCACGGTTCAGGAGTCCGATGCGCTGCCGGGCGTCCCGAGCGTCAGCAAGTTCGTGCCGGGCTTCGAGGCAAGCTCGTGGTTCGGCGTTGCCGCGCCAAAAGGCACGCCCGATGCCATCATCGAAAGCTTGAACCGCGAGATCAATGCCGGCCTTGCCGACGCCACGATCAAGGCGCGGCTCGCCGACATGGGCGGCATGCTGCTGACCGGGTCGCCTGCCGATTTCGGCAAACTCATTGTCTCGGAAACCGACAAGTGGGGAAAGGTCATTCGCCAGGCCGGCATCAAGGCGGAGTAGAACCGCAGCGTTCAACTCGGTCCATCAATCGCATTCTGTGATCCACGATCAACAGCATGCAAAGGCGAAGCCCAGGTTCCATATGGCACGCAAAGTCAAAATGAAGCGCGCGCGCAAAACCAAAGCCGATCCGGTCGTCACCGAGATTGTGCGTAACGGCGTCATCGCGGTGACCGAGGAAATGAAGACCAACCTCATGCGCACCGCCTACAACATCATCATCTACGAAGCACTGGATTTCACCACCGGCCTGTTCACCGCCGAAGGCGAGACGGTCTCCATCGGCATCGGGCTGCCGATGTTCATCCGCGGCATGGCGGAGACGGTGAAGGCGAAGATCAAGCATTTCGGGCGCAAGAATATCAAGCCGGGCGACATTTACGTCACCAATGACTCCTATCTCACCGGCAGCCACCTCAATCACGTCACGCTGACGCTGCCGATCTTCCACAAGGGCAGCCTCGTCGGTTTCTCCTGCTGCATGGCGCACTGGCTCGATATCGGCGGCACGCTCGGCGGTATGACGACCGATATTTTTTCCGAAGGCCTGCAGATTCCGATCCTGAAACTGCACGACCGCGGCAAAGCAAACGAAACGTTGATTGACGTCATCAAGCAGAATATGCGCCTGCCGAGCCGCGCCATGGGCGATTTGCGCGCGCAAATCACTGCGGTGAAAACTGGCGAACGGCGTTTTCTTGAGCTGGTCGACCGTTACGGCCGCGATCAGGTTTTGCGCGCGATTAAGGCCATCATGGATCATTCCGAGGCGATGGCGCGTGCGCGCACGCGTTCCATTCCCGACGGCGTCTACCAGGCGGAGTCCTACATGGACGACGACGGCATCGAGATCGGCAAGAAGGTGCCGATCAAAGTGCGCGTCATCGTCAAGGGCGACGAGATGACAGTCGATCTATCCGAAGTCTCGCGCCAGGTCCGCGGCTTCTACAATTCCGGCGTCACCACCGGCTACGCCTGCTCGCAGGTGGCCTACAAATGTCTCACCTCGCCGACCGATTACCCAATCAATGACGGCTCGTTCCGCAGCCTCAAAGCGATCGTGCCTCCCGGACGCATCATCAGCGCGGTGCGGCCGGCGCCGATGCGCTGGTGGATGACCTATCCGATGACCATCGTCGATACCGTGTTCAAGGCGCTGGCGCCGGTGATACCGGATCGCGTCATCGCCGGCCATCACGCCGATCTCCTAATCGCGGCGCTGCACGGCATCAACCCGAAGACGTCGGAATTTTTCCTCGCCAATTTCGGACCGCTCGGCGGCGGCTGGGGCGCCAAGCGCAGCGAGGACGGCGTGTCCGCGACCGTCTGTATCAACGACGGCGATACCCATAACGGCCCGAGCGAGCAGTCCGAGGTCAAATTCCCGATCGTGGTCGAGCGCTATGCGCTCGTTCCGGATTCCGGCGGCGCCGGCCGCCACCGCGGCGGGCTTGGCGTCGAGCGCGTCGTGCGCGCCCGGGTGCCGATGACCTTCAACACCCAGGTCGAACGCGCGCATTGCCGGCCGTGGGGCTTGAACGGCGGCGGCGATGCAAGCGGCAACGAAGTGGCGTTGCGGATCGACGGCCGCTGGAAGACCGATTTTCCCAATGCCAAGGTCCTGGTGGCGATGCTGAAACCGGGCGACGCTTTCCGGCTGCGTTCGGGTGGTGGCGGCGGCTATGGCTTGCCGCTCGACCGGCCGGCGACTGACGTCGCGGCGGACGTGGAGCAGGGTTATATCTCGCTTGCGGCGGCCAAGGAGCTTTACGGGGTCGTGCTCGATCCGCAGACCTTCGCGGTGGATGTCGCCGCTACCGAACGACTGCGGGCATCTCTGCGTGGCTCGCCGCTACGCCGGCAGGCGTGAAGCCGGCGGGCGCCGCCTGGGGCTTTTTGCACGCTTCTTGCGCGCTCAATTTTGCATCGCCATATTAACGCCAGGTCGAACGGAAGCATTCCGTGAGACCGGGGCGCCGTAAGGGCCCCACAAAGTCGCTTGATAAGGACTTTGACCATGTCCAGGGTTTCGTCGCTTTCGAGTCCCTTTCTGCTTGGCTTCGACGAGATCGAGCGCGTGCTCGATCGGGTCGGCAAGGCCGCGGACGGTTATCCCCCCTACAATATCGAGCGGGTGCCACGCGACGGGAACAGTCCCGAGCGCTTGCGAATTACCCTTGCGGTGGCGGGTTTCACCCGCGACCAGCTTGATGTCACCGTAGAGGAGAGCCAGCTCGTCATTCGCGGTCGCCAGCAAGACGACAAAAGCCGCCAATACATCCATCGCGGCATTGCCGCGCGCCAATTCCAGCGCACCTTCGTGCTGGCGGATGGCATGGAAGTATTGGGGGCGGACTTGAAGAACGGATTGTTGTCGATCGACTTGGTGCGCCCACAGGCCGAGCGCATCGTTAAATCGATCTCAATCAAAGAGTGCGATTAAGGAAACCATAAGGACTCGACCAAATCATGGAAAGGAGTCGAGGGCCATGAACGATGTCAACCGTGACGATATGAACCATACCGGACCCAGATTCGATATGTCTCCCGAGGCGCTCGCCCATCTGGGCGACGGCCGCATCGCGTATGTAAAAACCGTCCGTTCCGAAGATGTCCGCGCGATGTTCCCGCAGGCTGAGATGCCGCAAATGCCGCCCGGCCGCACGCTGTTCGCGCTGCACGCCGCCGACGGCACGCCGATCATGCTCACCGACAGCCGCGAGGCGGCGGTCGCCAACGCCTGGAGTCAGGAACTTGAGACGGTCAGCGTGCACTGACCAGGAATCGGTGATCGCAAGTCAGTAATCAAAGGGCCGCGATATGTGTCGCGGCCCTTTTGATCTTTGATTACCGATGACTGAACGCCCATTCCGCTACGCAGCAGAAGCCGACGGCATGGCCAGCACCGCGTAAAGCGATTCTGCATCCTGCGAGCCGCGCAATTTGTGCGCGATCGTCGGATCGCGCAACAGCCGCGCGATGCGGGCAAGCGCTTTGAGATGATCGGCGCCGGCGCCTTCGGGCGCGAGCAGCAGGAACACGAGGTCGACGGGCTGATTGTCGAGCGCTTCGAAATCCACCGGCCGGTCGAGCCGGGCGAACAGTCCGAACAATCGGGTGAGACCCGGCATCTTGCCGTGCGGAATGGCAATGCCGTTCCCGACCGCGGTCGAGCCGAGCTTTTCGCGCTGCATCAAGATATCGAAGATCGCCCGCTCGTTCTGGCCGCTCAGCATGGCGGCGCGCGCGGCCAGCTCGTGCAGCACCTGTTTCTTGCTGTTAACTTTGAGCGCCGGGAGAATCGCGTTGGGCGCGACCAGGTCGGTAAGCGGCATGAACGGAACCTAAAGCTGCGGGCTTAGTGCCTAACGCTTATTGTCGATTGGGGTATTATCGGTTTTGAGCATGATCTCTATGCGAAAACCGGAACCCATATTTCCGGATCAGGCTCAAGGGCGGCGGACCATAAGGAGCCCCCGCAACCGCGTCAATGGGCATCCGCACCCGTCAGTGCCGGCGGATCGATCCAGCCGAAATGCCCGTCGGCGCGGCGGTAAACGATGTTGATGCGGCCGTGCGCGGCATGTCGAAAGACAACAACCGGCGCGCCAGTCATATCGAGTTCCGTCACCGCGTCGCTGACCGAGAGCCGTTTCAAGGCCGTGGTCGATTCGGCGATAATGACGGGGGTGAATGCACCGCCCTCGGTTTCGCCGTTGTCCTCGGGCGCGGCAATGATGTAGCTCGCCGCATCGATCGGCGCTTCGTCGTTGCGCTCGGCGCGGTGATCCTTAAGCCGGCGATGGTAGCGGCGCAGCCGCTTTTCGATCCGCAATGCCGCCTGGTCGGCGCTGGCATAGGCATCCGGCGCGATGCCTTCGGCGTGCAGCGTGACCTTGGAATCGAGATGGATCGCGCATTCGGTGCGAAAGCCGAAGCCGTCCTTGGCCAGCGTGGCGTGGCCTGAATAGCCTCCGTCGAAATACTTACCGACGGTTTCGGCGATTCGATCGTTGATCCGGTCGCGTAATGCATCGCCGAGATCGAGATTCTTGCCTGACACGCGAAATGACATGGCAGCCTCTTTGGGCGGCTCGTTGGTGAAAAAGTTCTTTTCAGCCGCCTAACCCGAACTAGGCATCGTCACGCGCCGCGTCAACGCTGCTCTAGCTCGCGACTGCGGCCTGCTTTTCGCGGCGCCGCTGCACCGACGAGGGAATACGCATCGCCTCGCGGTATTTCGCCACCGTGCGCCGCGCGATGTCGATGCCGGCCTCGCGCAACTTCTCGACCAGGGTGTCGTCGGACAGGACGTCGGTCGCGTTTTCGCCGTCGATCAATTGCCTGATGCGATGCCGCACCGCCTCCGCGGAATGCGCTTCGCCGCCATGGGCCGCCGCGATGGCCGAAGTGAAGAAGTATTTCAGCTCGAATATGCCGCGGCTCGTCGCCATGTATTTGTTGGCGGTCACGCGCGACACGGTCGATTCATGCATGCCGATGGCTTCGGCGACGTTCTTGAGATTGAGCGGGCGGAGATGCTCGACGCCGCGAGCGAAGAACGCATCCTGTTGGCGCACGATCTCGTTCGACACTTTGAGGATGGTGCGGGCGCGCTGGTCGAGTGCGCGGACGAGCCACGTCGCGCTCTGCAGGCATTCGGCGAGATAGGATTTCTCGGTGTCGCGGCGCGCGGTGGATGAGACCTCGGCGTAGTAGCGTTGATTGACCAGCACCTTCGGCAAAGTATCGGTGTTGAGTTCGACAATCCATGCGCCATTGGGGGCAGGCCGCACGAAAACATCCGGCACGATCGGCTGCACCGGCGCCGAACCGAACGCGAGTCCCGGCTTCGGATTGAGCGCCCGTATTTCGGCGATCATCTCGGTCAGGTCCTCGTCACCGACGCTGCAAATCCTTTTCAACGCGGCGAAATCGCGCCGGGCCAGAAGATCGAGCCGTCCCACCAGCGCCTGCATGGCCGGATCGAAGCGATCGCGCTCCTTGAGCTGGATCGCCAGGCACTCGGCGAGGTCGCGCGCACAAATGCCGGGCGGGTCGAAGCTTTGCAGGATGGCGAGAACGGCCTCAACCTCGGCGACGGAGGTGCCGAGCTTCTCCGCCGCCGCGGCGACATCGCCGGAGAGATAACCGGACTCGTCGACCAGGTCGATCAGATATTGCCCGATCATGCGCCGCACCGGATCGGCGATGGCCAGCGTCATTTGCTCGCGCAGCCAGTCCGCCAGCGTTCTCTCGGCGGACACGAAGGCTTCGGGATTGTAGTCGCCGTCATCGCGGCCGCCTGTTCCAGTGCCGGCCCATTCCGAATAGCCCGCCGGCATGTCGGAGCTGCGCGGCCGGATCGGCTCGTTATCGTCAGGCGAAGTATCATCGAGGGGACTCTCGCGCGGCTGCTCGCTGCCTAAATTATGGGCATCGCTGTCGTGACCGTTTAACGCCTCGCCGCTAGGGACCGGCAGCTCGCTGGCGGATCGCGCGCTATCCTGTGCGCTGGGCGCGGTCTCCGTCTCGCCGCCGTCGAGTAGCGGGTTCCGCTCAAGCTCGGCCTCGACATAGGCCACCAGATCGAGATTCGAGAGCTGCAGCAGCTTGATGGCCTGCATCAGCTGCGGCGTCAT
>JASHOX010000109.1 GCA_030038415.1 Xanthobacteraceae bacterium | reverse complement strand
GCCACTCCATCCTGCCTGGTTTGATTGTGGAGAGGGTGTGTCGGTTCTGCCACATGCGCACTGGACTCCCCGCTTTGCATTGCGGCAAGGGATCGGTACGGAAGTCGCACGCCCGGCAGCCCGTTTGGACAGCACTAGCTAACGGATTGACTTCGCATTGCTCGGCCACAGACCATGCCGCGCAGCATTTTAGGGGGCATTCACGGGCGACAAAGAAGACGACGCGCCGACATTTGCCCTTATTGCGCGTATTCCTCCGGAAGGGATCGAGGCCTATCGGGCATATGAGGAGGGCAGATCACGGACATCAAGAGCGGCATCTTGGACTGACACATCGGCCGTCTTCATACGTAGTGGGCACGATCGTCTCGTCCGCTCGCTCCCCGAGGTCGGCCCGCAGTTTGTGTGACGGCTCTTAAGCCTAGGCTGTCGCGATGGTCGATGATGTCGCGGAGTTAAGCAATTGCGCCTGCATCTCAATCAATTGCTCAAAGAGATTGTCGTATGTCTCCGTTGTGTTTGTTGCTGAGCTTGAGCCGTCCGCTGACGATGTGCTGCTCGATGCGGGCGCCGTCGTCATCGTGACCGTCGAGCCGTCTGGATAGGCGATCGTGTAAGAGGTCGATCCGTTGGCGTTGGTCGTGGTTTGACTGGTGGCGCCGCTATCGACGGAAGCCAGCATGCTGCCGAAGGCACCGAAGGGCGGCGGCGGCGCGAACTGGCTTTGCGGTTGCTCCGAGAACGTGTCGCCGGCGCTCTGGCTGGTGGCGGAATTAAGCGCGCCGGTGAGCATTTCGATCACCTGCTCGAGCGGATTGCTGCTCGTCGAACCGGTATTATCCGCGGTGCTTGAACTGGCCGAAGACGAAGTGCTGCTTGAAGCGGCCGCCGTTGTCATCGCCACCGTCGATCCGTCCGGATAGGTGATCGTATACGTGGTCGAGCCGTTGGCGTTGGCTGTGGTTTGACCGGTGGCGCCGCTATTGGCGGCGGCCTGTAGAGCGGCCGCATTGCCGAACGGCGGCGGACCGAATTGGCCTTGACCGGCTTGTGTTCCGGACGACGTGCCGCCGCCGCTCTGGCTCGTGCTCGCCGCGTTCAATGACTGCGCGAGTGTCTGGATGAGCTGCTCGAGCGGATTATTGCTCGTCGCGCTTGTGCCATCCGCCGAGTCCGAGCTGGCCGAGGACGAAGTGCCGCTTGAAGCGGCCGCCGTTGTCATCGCCACCGTCGAGCCGTCCGGATAGGTGATCGTATACGTGGTCGAGCCGTCGGCGTTGGTCGTGGTCTGTCCGGTCGCACCGTTATCGGCGGAAGTCAGCAGAGCGGCCATGCCGGCAAACGGCGGCGGTCCGAATTGGCCTTGCTGCACTTGGCCGCTCCAGGATTGGCCGCTCCAGGATTGGCTGCTCCAGGATTGGCCGCCCCAAGATTGGCTGACCGAACCGGTGTCATTGCCGCCGCTCGCGTTGCCCGTGCCCGGTTGCGACCAGGGCATTTCGCCGGGCGATCCGTTACCGCTCCCCTGCATGCCCAGCAAAGCGAAAAAGGTCTGCGGACCAAATTGCACGGATGAGTTGACGAGCATCCCACTGGCTGTGGAGCTGCTGTAGCTTGCGGCGGTGCCGCTGGCACTCTGCGCCAACGGGTCATCCGCCGCGGCATTGGTTTGTCCCGCGGTGGCGCTCGAATAAGGATTTTGCTGGAGGAGGTATTGAAGGTAGGCGTAAGGGTTGGAATAGCTTGAACCCACTGACAGAGACATCGCACGCTCCTGACAACGCAACAGCGACGTTGACTTAGTCGCGCGTGAGGTCATGCAAGGCCGGGGCCATTCCACTAAGTGCATAAGAACAAATAATTTTGGAGTAAATCGCTGCGCCAAAAGGCTGCACAATCTGCCATGCCGCGAAGGTCGCGGCGGCAAAACTTGCCGGCTGCTATTCCGGCTTGAGCGGGCGTAGGCCGGATTGAGTGAAGCCTAATCTGGGGTTTTTGGCGGCCGACGTCGTTCCCGAATTTCCCTGCGCTTCACCCGGGAGCGGCCATTTTGCGCGGCGGCAGATCACGAACGCAGATGACGCCGCTAGGCGCTCGGGCGATGTCCGTTAAGCATCGGCAGCGGACATTGACGGCCCTTATCGGGGAATAAGAGTTGGCATAGCATCGATGTCGCGCGAGGGCACAGTATGAAACTTCCCCGTAGAGAATTCTTGCGTTTGGCGGCGAGTGCCGCTCTGCCGCTATCGTCGGTCCCCGTCTCGGTCTCCGCGCAGCTTGCGCCAAGTCCCGATCAGACTCTCGAACCGATGCAAACCGAACGCGACGCGATGTCGAATCTCGCCAACGCGTTCATGCAGCAATATGACGTGCCGGGGTTTTCCATTGCGGTCGGTCGCGCCGGTGCGCTCGTTTACGCGGACGCGTTCGGATGGGCCGACCGTGAAAAGCGCGAGGCGGTGTCACCGAAGCATTTATTTCGCATCGCCAGCGTGACCAAGACGATCACCTCGGTCGCAATCTTTTCGCTCATCGAGCAGGGCCGTATCCAGCTGACCGACAAAATCTTCGGCCCGGGCGGCATTACCGGAACCGATTATGGACGGCCGCCTTATCATCCACAGGTGGACCAGATTACGGTCGAACATCTGCTCACGCATACCGGCGGCGGCTGGCCCAAAGGGCGCGGCGATCCGATGTTCATCAATTTGCAGATGAACCATGCCCAGTTGATCGAGTGGACCCTGCGCACCCGTCCGCTCGATACTCCACCCGGCCAGCATTTCGCTTATTCAAACTTCGGCTACTGCGTGCTCGGACGCGCGATCGAGAAAATCACGGGCCAGCCCTATGCCGAGTTTGTCCGTGCTTCTGTACTCAAGCGCTGCGGCATCGACGATATGGCGATCGCGGGCAATACGCTCGCCGAGCGCCGGCCCGGCGAGGTCAAGTATTACGGCCAGGAGGGAGGCAATCCCTACAACATGAACGTCACCAGGATGGATTCCCACGGCGGCTGGATCGCGCGGCCGGCGGACCTCGTGCAATTCTTCATGCACGTCGATGGATTCGCCGCGCCGCCCAACATCCTCAAGCCGCAGACGATCCAAACCATGACGACCGCCTCGGCCGCGAATGCCAATTACGCGAAGGGCTGGGAAGTCAACAAAGCCAACAATTGGTGGCACAATGGCAGCCTGCCCGGCACATCGACCATTGCGGTGCGCACGCACAGCGGATTCTGCTGGGCAGCCTTCATCAATACCAGACGGTCGAATTCAGCTCTCGATGGCGATCTCGACAAGCTCATTTGGAATATGGTCAGGCAAGTCAAGAGCTGGCGGGTCTGATGTTACTGCGCCTGCGCCATCGCTCCGTGGCGTGCGCCGCCCGACTACATCGCGCGATTTTGCCGCAGAGCAGGCACGGCCGCGGGATCGGGCCCGAACCTGTTCGCGCTTTCCGTTCCCTCCTGGCCGAACCAATAGATTAGCGCGATGATCCCTATTCCCGTAGCGGTGAGAAGCAGCCACCAGCCCGAGCGATCGAGATCGTGGAGGCGCCGCGCCGCCAGTGAAAACGTCGGCAGCAGCGCAATCAAAGTGAAAATGCTGTTCAGCGGCGACAGACCCGGATGATAGACAAAGATCGCGGCGTCGACGAGATTCGCCAAGCAGGCGCCGGCAATCGCGAACAACACCCAGTACCAGAACTCCGACCGCGATGCCCGGCCGGAAAAAATCGCGTAATTGGCAAATGCGGACGCTACTGCCTCACTGAAGGCCATCGGATGTCGTCCCTCGGTCGCAGGCCACGATGATGCCCGGGAGCATCGGTTGCTTCGGTGTGATTTCAGGCACTTTCCAGTGAACTTGGTGTGACACGGTAGGAAAGCGTCGGCGCATTCGATCGGCCGCTGGAGTTTCAATCATCCCTTCCGGTCAGCCGCAGCGATCGGCCCCGGCCTGGGCGCCAAGGGTTTCAGGGTCAATCGGCCCGACGATTTCGGCGAGATCGATAAGGCGCTTGCGGTCGAAGACGGTCCAATGGTCGTCAATGTGCGCATCAACGGCGACGTTGAATTGCCCGTGAGCTGGGAGATCGCGCAGCATTTGGAGAACGCCGAATAGAAACGGCTGCTCGGCTGGCACATAAAGAGGCGGTCGCCAAATTCGGCGACCGCCCAAGCTCGCCGTAACTTTTAAAGCTCACGCCGCCATTTTGGCGCCTGCGCTCTTCGCAGCCTTGGTGATGAGCGCCGCCACGGCGTCGGGCTTGGAAACATAGATCGCGTGGCTCCCGGCAACTTCCGCGACGGTAGCCCCGGCGCGCGCTGCCATCTGCCGCTGCGCCGGCGGCGGGATCATGTTGTCCTCGGTCACGACCAGATAATAACTCGGCTTGCTCTTCCAGGCCGGCTCGCTGATCGTGCCGGCGAGCGCCGCCACGCCCCACGGCACCTGCGAGTCGGCCATGAATGCGGCCTTCGCTTCGCTCACATCCGCCGCGAACGAGGCGCGGAATTTCGTCCGGTCGAGGAACAGATAGCCGTCGACCGGCGGCAGGATCGGCGGCACCGGCGCGCCGGGAGGCGCGCTCTTGATCAGCGTATCGACGGACTCGCCCTTATCGGGTGCGAACGCCGTGATGTAGACCAGCGCGCCGACCTTCGGGTCGGTGCCGGCTTCGGTGATGACGGCGCCGCCATAGGAATGCCCGACCAGCACGACCGGGCCCTTTGCCTGCGCGATCGCGCGCCGCGTCACCGCCACGTCGTCAGGCAGCGAGGTCGTCGGGTTTTGCACGATCGAGACGTCGTAACCGTCCTTCTTGAGGATGTTGTAGACGCCTTCCCAGCCGGCGCCGTCGACAAAGCCGCCGTGGACCAGAACGACGGATACGGGGGATTTTGAAGATTCAGCCATGACATTCTCCCTTCGAGGTTGCCGCGCGATGCGCGCTTGAAACTTGCGATTTGGACCTTGCCGGGTTTTGCTATAGCTGGTTAGTTCTATTTGTCCGGCTATACCCCTAACTGTTCAGCTAGGTGCTCGAATGAAGTGGACGGATCGCATCGGCCGCCGCGTCAAGCTGCGCGACCTGCATATCGCGCTCGCGGTCGCGCAAGCCGGCAGCATGACGAAGGCGG
>JASHOX010000108.1 GCA_030038415.1 Xanthobacteraceae bacterium | reverse complement strand
GGAACAGCACGGTGTTGCGCACCGGCACGATGATGACGGCATCCGGCGGCAATGGCGGCAGCGAACCGCCGCTGCCACTCTCGGACGGGCCATTCTTTGCGAGAATTTCTTCAGCCACGCTGACCTACGCTTTCTGCAAGGTAATCAAGAGACACCCGGCGACAGTGGCACGGCGTACCGTCGAATAACGGCCTGCCGGCAAGCGCACCCGCCGGTAAAAGCGCCCTTGCGGCAGTTCGAGCCGGTGGATGACGGCCGTCCGCAGCTGCTCGGGCAAGACGCGCGTGCCGGCGATAACGAGATCGCCGTCCTCGATTACGGCCTGGGCGCTGTCGGCATCGACGCCGGGCAAGGCAACCAGCGCCAAAACCTCATGTTCGGTCTCCAGAATGTCGACCGGCGGCTCCCAGGCTGGCGCCCGCGCTTGACTGCCCGCCGGGCGAAATAGCTCGCGGTGCATGCGTTCGGCCCGCGCGAGTACCTCGCACGCCTCGGACCACATCCAATCGCGGGCCACGTCGCGCGCCATGTCACATTCCCTCCAGCTTCGGTGGGAATATGTGTGGAGGGCACGCGCCGAATTCAACGGCAAGCCAGCGCGTTACGGGGTCGGCGCCGCAGCAGACCTTGGATCGGCAGCAAATGACACTCGGGTTAGACCGTTATCGGCAGCTTGCCCGGGCACTGCGGACACCTTGCGCCAGCGCGTGCACGAGCTCTGTCACTCCCGGTACCGTCGCGGCGGTCGACTTGGCGTCCGGACTTAGGCTCTGGCGCACCGCCTCGACCAGCGCCGAGCCGACCACGACGCCGTCCGCGCCCTGCGCAATGGCACGAGCCTGCTCGGCCGTGCGCACCCCGAAGCCGACGCAGACCGGCAGCTTGGTGTGGCGCTTGATACGCTCGACCGCGGATTTGACATTGTCGGGGTTCGGCGCCGCGGCACCGGTAATGCCGGTGATCGACACGTAATAGACGAAGCCCGAGGTGTTGGTGAGCACCGTCGGCAGCCGCTTGTCGTCGGTCGTCGGCGTGGCGAGCCGGATAAAATTGACGCCGGTCGCCAGCGCCGGCAGGCACAATTCGGCATCTTCCTCCGGCGGCAGATCGACCACGATGAGACCATCAACACCGGCCGCCTTGGCGTCGGCCAAGAACGTGTCGACGCCATAGACATAGATCGGGTTGTAATAGCCCATCAGCACGAGCGGCGTTGCCTCGTCGCCGGCGCGGAATTCGCGCACTGCGGCGAGCGTCTTTTTCATATTCTGCCCGGCCTTGAGTGCGCGCAGCCCGGCCGCCTGGATTGCCGGACCGTCAGCCATCGGATCGGTGAACGGCATGCCGAGCTCGATGATATCGGCGCCGGCCTTGGGCAGCGCCTTGAGGATCGCGACCGCAGTTGCGTAATCCGGATCGCCCGCCATGGTGAACGTCACCAGCGCGGCGCGGTTTTCCTTCTCCAGCGCAGCGAAGCGCCGCTCGATGCGTCCGGTCATCGCGCGCCGCTTCCCAGATGCCGCGCCACCGTATCGAGGTCCTTGTCGCCGCGGCCGGAGAGATTGACCACCATCAGGTGGTCCTTGGGCTTTTGCGGCGCCAAATCGAGCACCTTGGCGATGGCGTGCGCCGGCTCGAGCGCCGGAATGATGCCCTCGAGCTTCGACAACAGCTGAAAGGCCCTGAGCGCCTCGTCGTCGGTCGCCGACAAGAACGCAACGCGGCCGACATCGTGCAGCCAGGCATGCTCGGGACCGACGCCCGGATAATCGAGCCCGGCCGAGATCGAGTGGGCCTCGGTGATTTGTCCGTCGTCGTCCATCAACAGATAGGTGCGGTTGCCATGCAGCACGCCCGGCCGGCCGCCTTCGATGGAGGCGGCGTGCATGCCGCTGTCGAGGCCGTGGCCGGCGGCTTCGACGCCGTAAATTTCGATGTCCTTGTCGTCGAGGAACGGATGAAACAGGCCCATGGCATTGGAGCCGCCGCCGATGCAGGCGATGAGCGAATCGGGAAGGCGGCCTTCGGCTTCCATCATCTGCTCGCGCGTCTCGCGGCCGATGATCGATTGGAAATCGCGCACCATCATCGGATAAGGATGCGGGCCGGCGACGGTGCCGATGCAATAGAACGTCGAGCCGACATTGGTGACCCAGTCGCGCAGCGCCTCGTTCATTGCGTCTTTCAGCGTTTTGGCGCCGGATTCCACCGGAACCACCTTGGCGCCGAGCATGTGCATGCGGAACACATTCGCCTTTTGCCGCTCGACGTCGACCGCGCCCATATAGACGATGCATTCCAGCCCGAAGCGCGCGCAGAGCGTCGCGGTGGCGACGCCGTGCATGCCGGCGCCAGTCTCGGCGATGATGCGCTGTTTGCCCATGCGCCGCGCCAGGAGGATTTGGCCGAGCACGTTGTTCACCTTGTGCGCGCCGGTGTGATTGAGCTCCTCGCGCTTGAGATAGATCTTGGCGCCGCCGCAATGCTCCGTTAGCCGCTCGGCGAAATAGAGCGGCGACGGCCGACCGACGTAGTGGGTCAGGTAGCCATCCATCTCTTTTTTGAACTCGGGATCGGCCTTGGCCTTCGCGTAAGCCTGTTCCAATTCCAGGATCAGCGGCATCAGCGTCTCGGCGACAAAGCGGCCGCCATAAATGCCGAAATGGCCGTATTCATCCGGCCCGATGCGGAAGGAATTGAGTGGCTGCACGGTCACGGCAATCGTCCTCACGCCACCGGATGGGTTTGTTTTTCCGCCGCGCGCGCGGCGCGCACGAAGGCGCGGATCTTGTCCGGATCCTTCTCGCCCGGCGCACGTTCCACGCCCGAGGATACATCGACGCCCGGCGCGCGCGTGATGTGCAGGGCCTCGGCAACGTTGCCGGCATCGAGCCCGCCCGAAAGCATGTATGGCACGCCGGGATCGACGTTCTCCAGAAGGTGCCAATCGAACGACTTGCCGAGACCGCCCGGCCGCGTCGCTTCGCGCGGGGGCCGCGCGTCAAACAACAGCCGGTCGGCGACCGCGGCATAGCGTGTGATCGCCGCCAAGTCGCCTTTGGATTCGACGGAAATCGCTTTCATCACCGGCAGCTTGAACCGCGCTTTGATGGCGGCCACCCGCAAGGGCGACTCGCTGCCATGGAGCTGGAGAATGTCGGGTCCGAGCGCGTCGACGACGTAGGACAGCAAGGTGTCGTCGGCATCCACCGACAGTGCGACCTTCCGCGCTCTGCCTCGCACCCGCGATTCCAAGGCCGCCGCGGTCTTGAAAGACAGGTTGCGCGGCGACGGCGGAAAGAACACGAAGCCGACCATGTCGGCGCCGGCGTCGAGTGCAGCGTCGAGCGCTTCGGGGGTCGAAAGACCGCATATTTTTACCGTCAGCGACATATACCTTCCGGATCGTGGAATGGCCTCTGCTCAAAACTGCCGCCGTTCTACATGGGCGCGGGTGCTTTGTCTTGCAGGTGCGGTCGATTTCTCAGTGCACCGGCGGCTTGAGCTTGAGCCGCTCGGGCGGCTCGACCGCTTGGGGAATGTTCACCGGACCGGCAGCGGCGGCCCGCTTATGCGACTCCAGGTCCTCGCGCAGTCTGGCGAGATCGCGCTCCAGCCGCCGCGCGGTGCGGCGCCACCGGCCATGCCGCAGCCAGGATGCGCTGCCGCCGATGACGACGCCGACGATCAGCAAAATAATGACCAGAGCGAACAGCGGCAGCGTCACCGACGCGGCGGGAGACTGCGCATTGAATGGATCGAACGACACAGTCACGAGCTGGCGATTGGCGACCGCGAATGCGATGACCACGATGCCAAGCGTCACGAGGATAAGCCCCGCAACGACTTTGCGGAGCAGACTTCCGGCCGATCGCAACGCGCCAATCAACCCGCGCTCGGACGATTGAGCCGCTCGCGCATTTCCTTGCCGGTCTTAAAGAACGGCACGCATTTCTGATCGACGGCGACATGGGCGCCGGTGCGCGGGTTGCGGCCGGTCCGCGCCGGGCGCTGCTTGACCGAAAAAGCGCCAAAACCGCGCAGCTCGACGCGGTCGCCGCGCGCCATCGCCGCGATGATTTCGCCAAGGATGGCGTTGACGATGTTCTCCACGTCGCGCTGGTAAAGGTGGGGATTCTGCGCGGAGATATGCTGAACCAATTCCGATTTGATCATGGTCCGCCGCCCTCGGGTAAAATTATTGGATCGCCTGCGAAAGCCGCTCAGTTCACGCCAGCAGGGTGCCAAAGGGCCAATAGACCGTCAAGGTTGAATGGCCCCGCGGCATCTGCGGCGCCCCACAGGTCGAGGCGTTGGGCCAGCGCGTTAAGCCCCGCCGCATTGAGGACCGCCGCGGCCGCGGCGTGCAGAAACGTCAGATCGCTGAACCGGCTCTGCAGCCGATAGTCGCGCACCGGCAGCTTGGCGTCGACGTGCTTCTCCTTGGCGAGCCACGCCAGCGCGGTGCGCTCGTCGCCAAGCTCGTCGATAAGCTTCAGGCCAAGCCCCTGATGCCCGGTGAAGACGCGGCCGTCGTCGACCGCCGCAAGCTGGTCGTCGGTGAGATGGCGGCGCCTCTGCACCAGGCCTTTAAACCAGGAATAGGAATCCTGGATGATCGCGTTGAGCGCGGCCGTCGCTTCGGGGCTGGTCGGCTCGAAACCGTCGGGTGCCGCCTTGAGCGGCGTCGATTTCACCGCTTCGACCTTCACCCCGATCTTGCCGAGGAGGTCCGACACGTTGGGATATTGGAACAGTACGCCGATCGAGCCGACCAACGAAGTCTGCTGCGCCACGATATGATCGGCGGCGAGCGCGGTGATGTAGCCGCCGGACGCGGCCATGCTGTCGACGACAACGACGAGCGGCTTTTTCTCACGCAACCGGGAGAGCGAATCGAACAGTTGCTCGGACCCGGCCGTGGTGCCGCCGGGGCTGTCGACGTGGACGATGACCGCCTTTGCCAGCGCCGAGTTGCCGAGAAGATCGAGCGCGCGGACCCGTTCCTGATCGCCGCGGATCAAGCCCGAGATGGTCAGGCGCGCGATGTAGGGACGCACGCCGAACAGGCCGGCGCGGTTGCTGGCGAGCGCCGCCGCCCCGGCGAGGCCGATCACGACAACGACGACGGCGAGCACGCGCCAGAACGTGAGCTTGCGCCGCAACCGGCGGCGGTCGACGATCAGGTCGGCATCAAGCGACATGGTCCGTTCCCTTTGCTGTCCCGCCCTCACGTTTGGTTATTGCGGGGGTGAGCCCCGCAATAACAGGTCATCACTCGCCAGCTTCTTCCTTTTCGTTCTCTTCGGCTTCCTCGCCCTTGCGCTTGAGCGCGGTGCCCAGGATGTCGCCCAGCGTCGCGCCGGAGTCCGAGGAGCCGTATTGCGCGATCGCCTCCTTCTCCTCGGCGACTTCCAGCGCCTTGATGGAGACGGTGACGCGCCGGGTGCGGCGGTCGAACTGGGTGACTCGAGCGTCGACCTTCTGGCCGACGGCAAAGCGGTCGGGCCGCTGCTCGGATCGATCGCGCGCCAGCTCCGAACGCTTGATGAAGGAGGTGTAATCGGTGCCGACGATCTTTACGTCGATACCGCCTTCCTTCACCTCGGTGACTTCGCAGGTGACGACAGCGCCCTTCTTGAGCTCGCCGGCGGCAACATCGCCCGCGGCGGCGGGTGCGCCGCCTTCTGCAAGCTGTTTGATGCCGAGCGAAATGCGCTCCTTCTCGACGTCGACGTCGAGCACCTGGGCTTGGACCTTGTCGCCCTTCTTATACTCCTCGATGACCTGCTCGCCGGGCCGTTTCCAGTCGAGATCGGACAGGTGCACCATGCCATCGACGTCGCCGTCCAGCCCGAGGAACAGGCCGAATTCGGTCTTGTTCTTGACCTCGCCCTCGACCACCGCGCCGGGCGGATATTTCTCGACGAATACCTCCCACGGATTGCGCATGGTCTGCTTCAGCCCGAGTGAAATGCGGCGCTTGACCGGATCGACCTCGAGCACCTGAACCTCGACCTCCTGAGAGGTCGAGACAATCTTGCCGGGATGCACGTTCTTCTTGGTCCACGACATTTCCGAGACGTGGATCAGACCCTCGATGCCGGGTTCCAGTTCGACGAAGGCGCCGTAGTCGGTGATGTTGGTAACGCGACCCTTGAACCGGGCGCCGACCGGATATTTCGCTTCGATGCCCTGCCACGGATCGTCGAGCAATTGTTTCATGCCGAGCGAGATGCGGTGGGTCTCGTGGTTGATCTTGATGATCTTGACCTTCACCTGCTGGCCGATATTGAGCACCTCGGACGGATGATTGACGCGCCGCCAGGCGATATCGGTGACGTGAAGAAGTCCGTCGATGCCGCCGAGGTCGACGAAGGCGCCGTAGTCGGTGATGTTCTTGACCACGCCGTCGATAACCTGACCCTCTTCGAGGTTCTGCACCAGCTCCTGGCGCTGCTCGGCGCGGGTCTCTTCCAGCACGGTGCGGCGCGAGACGACGATATTGCCGCGACGGCGGTCCATCTTGAGGATCTGGAACGGCTGCGGATTGTTCATTAGCGGCGACACGTCGCGGATCGGCCGGATGTCGACCTGCGATCGCGGCAGAAAGGCCACCGCGCCGTCGAGATCGACGGTAAAGCCGCCCTTGACCTGGTTGAAAATGACGCCCTGCACCTTCTCATTATTCTGGAACGCCTTTTCGAGCTTGCCCCAGCTTTCCTCGCGGCGCGCCTTGTCGCGCGACAGGACGGCTTCGCCGAGCGCATTCTCGATTCTTTCGAGATAGACCTCGACCGTGTCGCCGACCTTGATCTCGGCGTTGCGGCCGGGCCCCGCGAATTCGCGCAGCGCCACGCGGCCTTCGGTCTTCAATCCGACGTCGATGACGGCAAGATCGCGTTCGATGGCAACGACGGTGCCCTTAACGACCGAGCCTTCCTGCAGATGGCCGTCGCCGAACGATTCATCGATCAGCTTGGCAAAGTCCTCACGCGACGGTCCGCCGGCGGCGGCTTGAACGGCAGCTTGAGCCATAAAATACTCCTAGTATCCCGATTCCGAAGTTCGCAAGTGTTTGCGGCACCTTTGATGCGAACTTCGGAATCAAAGGGACACCAGCAAGTTTATAATTCTAGTGTGGTTCTTGGATTTGAAGTTCCTATCTGAGCGGGCCACAAAGTCGTAGGAACTTCAAATCCACCACACTAGGCCCCCTTGAATGGAAATGATCCGGAACGTCCGGCAGCCGCCGGCAAGACCGGGCGGTTGGGGCCAAAGCCATACGTTTCGGAAAAGCTTGCGTCCCGGATGCAGTTAAATCGGCATCATTTAGCGGAGGCGGCGAGCGGGCTAACCTCCAATGACGAAAGCGCTTGTTATCGACGCTTTCGGCCCGCTCGAACGGCCTCGATGATATCGACGGCGGCCCGGAACGCCGCGTCTATACCCAAATGCGTGGTATCGAGCAAGTGCGCGTCGGGCGCCTGCATCAGGGGGGCTGCGGTCCGCCGGGAATCGCGCTCGTCGCGCCGCAACAGGTCGGCCAGGACCTCCTGCTCGTCGGCGGCTTCGCCGCGCGCTCGCAGCTCCAGGACGCGCCGCTTGGCGCGCACTTCCGGCGACGCCACCACGAACAGCTTCACATCGGCCCCGGGCGCAATAACGGTGCCGATATCGCGGCCGTCAAGCACCGCGCCGGGCGGCCGGGTAGCGAATTCGCGCTGGTAGTTCATCAAAGCCTCCCGTACCTGCGGGATGGCGGCCACCACCGAGGCGGCTTCGGTGATGGCCTGCGATTTCAGCGCAATATCCTGGAATTTCGCCGGATCGAGCGTGATCGCGGCCGCAATCGCATGCTCGACATCGTCGGGCGGATAGCCGGCGTCCAGCACCGCCTTGGCCACAGCGCGATACAACAGTCCGGTGTCGAGATGTTGCAGGCCATAGACTGCAGCGATCTGACGGGCAATGGTGCCTTTGCCCGAGGCGGCCGGTCCGTCGATGGCGATGATCATGACAGTTCAGCGCTCAGCGACCGCATCAGTTCGACGAATCCGGGAAAGCTCGTCGCAATGAAAGTGCCGTCGTCGATTTGCACCGGCTTGTCGCTGGCAAGGCCAAGGACGATCGCGGCCATGGCGATGCGGTGATCCATGTGGGTGGTGACCGTGCCGCCGCCGGCGGCGCGGGTTTTGCCATGGACGATGAGATCGTCACCTTCGATATCGACGGCGACCCCGTTGGCTCGAAGGAGCGCGGCGGTAGCGGCGAGCCGGTCCGATTCCTTGACGCGCAGCTCTTTTAATCCGCGCATCACGGTCATGCCTTCGGCGAAAGCGGCGGCGACGGCGAGGATCGGATACTCGTCGATCATAGAGGGGGCGCGAGCCGCCGGCACCTCGACGCCGCGCAAAGCGCCGGCACGAATGCGCAGATCGGCGACGTCTTCGCCGCCCTCATTGCGTTCTTCGAGCCGCTCGATGCGTGCGCCCATCTCGGCGAGCGTCGTAAGGAGCCCGGTGCGAAGCGGATTCATCATGACGCCGTTAAGGATCACGTCCGAGCCGGGCACCAAGAGGGCGGCGACCAGCGGAAATGCCGCCGAAGACGGGTCGGCCGGGACCGTGACCGGCCGCGGTATAAATTCCGGCTGGCCGGTAAGCGTGATGCGCCGTCCGCCGCCCTCCGGCTCGACCCTCACCTTCGCGCCGAAATGAACGAGCATCTTTTCGGTGTGGTCGCGGGTCGCCTCCGCTTCGATCACCACCGTCTCGCCCGGCGCAGCAAGACCGGCCAGTAGCGTCGCCGATTTCAGTTGCGCCGAGGCGACCGGCGGCTTGAACACGATTGGCATCGGGTCGCGCGCGCCAGCAAGGGTCAGCGGCAAGCGGCCATCCGCAGAGGCGAGCGTGCGCGCGCCCATACGCTGCAGCGGATCGAGTACACGTTGCATCGGCCGGCTGCGCAGCGAGGCGTCGCCGTCAAACGTTGCGGTGACCGGGCAGCCGGCGACCGCGCCGAGCGCCAGCCGGCACCCGGTTCCCGAATTGCCGAAATCGAGCGCATTGGCGGGTTCGGCAAAGCCGCCCACACCGACGCCATGGATCAGCCATTGCCGCTCTCCGGTGTGCTCGATGCGAGCGCCGAGCGCCTGCAAGGCCTTGGCGGTATTGAGGGCATCCTCCCCCTCGAGGAGACCACCAACCCGGGTCGCTCCGACCGTGAGCGCCCCCAGAATGAGCGCGCGAATCGACATTGATTTGTCGCCGGGGACGCGGACAGCGCCGGAAAGCGGGCCATTACGGCGGGCAGTGAGCGGAACGCGGTTGGCGGGCATGGGATTTGTCCAGGCGGCGCCACCTAGCACCATGACCGGTGACAGCCGCAGCGCCCTCTATCACGGCCTGCCGCGGCCCGTCATCCCATCGTTTTTAACACTTTGATCCGGGCCGCCGCATGGCGACATCGTCTATTGACAGCCGCCCTGCGACTAGCCAAGTGAAGCACCCGAATTGCTCGACAAGGGATGCGGATCGTGGCCAAAGCCGAACTGGGCACCAAAAGGCTCTGCGCCAATTGCGGCGCCAAATTCTATGATCTGAACAAGGATCCGATTCACTGTCCGAAATGCGGCACGGTCCACGAGGTCGCGCCTGTTGTGACTCGCGCCCGGCCGGAAGCAGCGCCCGTTGTCCCGCGCCCAGCTGCCCCGGTCGAGGAAGTCGCGGTCCCCGAGCCGGCCGAGGTGGAGACCGTCTCCCTGGAAGAAGCCGACGCCGAGGCCCAAGGGAAGAAAACCACCACCGCGGAACCGGGGGTGGAAGACGAAGATGTCGAGATCGACGAGACACTCGACGACGACACCTTCATCGAGGAGCAGGAGGAAGAGGACGCCGACGTCACCGATATTATCGGCGGCGACATCGAACCCGAGGAGGAAGGATAACCAGGACGGGGCCATAGCTCAGTTGGGAGAGCGCTTGAATGGCATTCAAGAGGTCGGGGGTTCGACTCCCCCTGGCTCCACCAACCTTCGCTCGCGATGCGAGTGAAGGTTTTCGCGCCGAAGCCCGAAGAGCGAAGGCGGACAAAGTTGCCGCGCGCTTCGGCTCGGCAGGCCATCGAGGATAACCGCCGCAAAGGTTGTCTGCCTTTAGCGAAGAGCCAAGCGGGCTTTGCACTTTTGTACTTCGGCCCGCACCGCGGGGTACAGGCGTCAAGCTTGGCGGTGCTATGTTATGCTCCGGGTGGGGAACGGAGGCGGGGATGCATGAGACGTGGAACGGCGTGGCGCTGGCAGCGACGCTTGGCTTGGCCCTTGGCTTAACGGCCACGGCCCCGTTATCGGCGCAACAGGGACCGCGGGCCGCCGCGCCGGCCTTGCAGACCGACCCGACGCTGAACTCGGAAGATCAGCTCGCGCCCTCCCAGATCCAGCAAAGAGTTCCGGCGGCCGTAGCCGAGCCGACCGGCGGCTCGCACACGACGGCGCATCCGGCGACGCATACTGCCGCCGCGCCGCGTTCCACCGAGCCGAAGCCGCCCCCACCCAGCGCCCACGTGGTGGCCTGCACCGGGATTTTCAGCAAGGAGTCGAACCATCTGCGGCTCGCCATGACGTTCGACTATAAGAACGTCACCTTTGGCGATGTGGACGCCGACAGCGGCGCCAAGGTCAAGGCCTCGATCGTGTTCCCGAACGATCCGAAACGCCGCCTCGAAGTGTGGTGGTCCAATCCGGCCGACCGCAGCGGCACTTATCTCATCGACATCAAAGGCAAATCGACCTGGGGCGCGCCCGGCGGCATGCGGCTTGGCCTCAACCTCGTGCAACTGGAAAAGCTCAACAAAAAGCCGTTCAAGCTCAAAGGCTTCGACAAGAACGGCGTGGCGACGGTCAGCGACTGGGACGGCGGCGCGCTGGCGTCGCTGCCGGGCGGCTGCAAATCCGGCGTCAGTCTCACCGCCGATCCGAAAGCGTCAGCGGACGCGGTGAGCGCGATGTCGGCGGATAAGGAATACAGTTCGGCCGATCCCGCCGTCCGCTCGGTCAAACCGACCGTGAGCGAGATTCTCATCGGCTATTAGTAGCGGCAGCTTGCCGAGCCGCCGAGCGCGATACTCAATCGCTTACGGCTTCGGCTGGGCGTGGCCGGGCGGAGCGGGTTTCGACGGCGCCGCGGCCGGCTGGTTCGCCTCGCTGTTCATGGTCCGCACGTCTCGCGCCATTTCCAGGCAAGTGAGCAGCTCGGTATAGCTCGAATCGCCGCCCATCTTGGATTCGTTCGTGCATGCGACCTTGTCGGCCGGCGTGAAGCTCGACCATTCCTTGACCAGTTCGTCGCGAATGGCCTTTTCGCTGTCCAGACAGTTCTTTTTTTCCTCGGCAATGTCGGTGTCGTGGAAAGAGACGCCGCCTTGCTGCGCAATACCCTGGCAGACCTGCTCGACGTTGAGGGTGGGCACGCTGTCGGAGACCGGCATGATCAAATGCGCGCCAAGGATCAGTACCGGGGGGAGGATCATCATCGTGCTCCGTCAATCTAACGGTTAATTATAGCACGCCTGCGGCGCGGAACCAGGGAAGGCGACACGGTGGCGTTGGGTTGTGGGTTGACCGGCAATGACCGGCCCCGCTATGGCTCGCGCGAGGCTAGTGGAGCGGATTTGACATTCGCTACCCACCCAGCCGCAAACTCGAATGTCAAATCCAAAGCTCCGCTAGGAATGATATTTGCTAGTGGTCCTTTGATTCCGACATTCGCATGATAGCGTGCCGAACCGGGATGCGAATGTCAGAATCGGACCACTAGCTGAGGGACAGGCTACGATTCTTGCACCCTCTTCGGCACGGCGTTGGTCCTTGCGGTGGCTACCGAACCGCTCAACGATGCCAACGGCGCTGTGAATCTTTCCGCGCAGCAGAAAAACGCCGCCACCGAGCCGCTGGTGCGCTCGGCGACATTATCGTTGCTTCGATGCCATCCTGCGTCACGCCGGTGCGCGCCATGATCGACGCCTATGATCGCTATTAGGCGCGGGAGGCACTCTTCATGGGCCCTATCTCGACGTGCTGCTCAAAGCCGTCGTCGAGGCGGCCAAGAAGGCCACGCGCTGACGCCACGCCGCCGGCAACGAACGCCGGGCCTCGCGGATCGCACGCAGCCGCGTGGCATCAGGCCGGAGACGATAGGTGGTAACACGTAGTGGCAATTTACAAATTGCACAGCACTCTTTGATTAGCTGATTAAACCTCCCGCTGCGGTAGCAACCTTCGGAAAAGCAATAATCAAGCCCGGGGGCGAGTTGCGGGAGCGACGGACACGCACATGCCCGATCGCTCGGCATCCGAGGAGATCGTCCGTCTCGCGGTCGAAGCGTGCCCAAACGGCATGATCATGACCGACGCCGACGGCAAGATCGTGCTGGTCAACGCCGAGGCCGAGCGGCTGTTCGGCTACCGGCGTGAGGAACTGCTCGACCGATCGATCGACACTCTGGTCCCGGAAGCGGGGCGCGCCCTGCATCGCGGCCATCGCGCAAGCTTTATTGCGAAGCCGGAAGCGCGCCGCATGGGCGTCGGCCGCGACCTCTACGGCGTGCGCAAGAACGGCACCCAAATTCCAGTCGAGATCGGGTTGAACCCGATCCAGACCAAAGACGGGCTCATGGTGCTCAGCGCCATCACCGATATCAGCGAGTGATTAGCCCACATTGAGTGGTCCAGGGCGAATGTTAGTTTAGCGCTGGCGGTTGCGCCAGCGTGGCCGGCGGAGCCGGTCGACGTAGCGAAGCCGGCCACGCGGCGAATGCCGGCATGAAGACCTGCGGTGCGGGTGGTTTGTAGCCGAGCGATGCGTGAGGACGGACGGCGTTGTAGTGCCGGCGCCAGCTCTC
>JASHOX010000107.1 GCA_030038415.1 Xanthobacteraceae bacterium | reverse complement strand
TTCAACGTCCTGCCAGCAAGCGCCGGCCGGCCCAGCCGCTCAGCCAAATCACCGCGGCAAGTGCGAGCGCAACCACCGAAACGATCGGCAGCCCGCGCGGAGCATTGAGAAAGTAGGAAATCACTGCCAGCGCCGCCACGAAGCCGGCCAGTATCGTAGCGGTCCGGTAGAAGAAGACTCCGCCCTGCTCGTCCATGTTACTTCCTCACGAGCCGCACCGGCTGCAGCCCGGAAGCGGCCTGCCAGCGCAGGGTTGCCCCCGCCGCCACACCGAACAAAAGCTTCGAGGTCAGGCTAACCGCATAAGGAACGATCTGGACGAACGCCGGACTGACGATCGGCAGTACGACAAAGAAATTCAACACCCACACCGCGGCGAGGGCGGCCAGCATGAACGGATAGGGATTGCTCAGGCCCGGCCGGTGGTCGCGCAACGCCGACCACGCGCAGGACAGCGCAACGCCGAGCATCACGGCGAGCGTCATATGGACGGTGACGCCCAGCACTACGGGCGCGGCCGGTAAAAGCGCACTCACGCCGGCTGCCGTGGTAACCCCGCGGGCCAAGACAGCTGGATCCACTCCGGTCGCGCCGGCATAAAATGTGACCCAGGCGATCTCGGCTAGGCCGCCTGCGGTTCCTGCCAGGATGCCCTGCCGGAGCAGGCCAAGTGTGTCTTTCATGATACGAACCTCGCCATTGATTGCCGATAGGCAGTGGCATTATTCGCGTGTATCTTGTCCGCCGCACGCGGCGCGACATTGATTTGAATCAAGCAAGCGGACGGAATCGCTTAACTTTTCCTAGTCCGGCAATGTTTGATTCAGGTCAAAGCCGCCAGCGGCGGCCTGTGCGATGTGTTGCCGTCATCTTCGAGCGGGAGCTGAGCCATGACTGAAATGACCGAAACCAAACTCGACCGCGGCATTATCCTGGTCCTGCGGCTATTGATGGGCTGGACGTTTCTCTATGCCGGCGCCTGGCAGATCTGGGACAATTTCGACACCGCCGGATTCTTGAACCACGTCGTGACGTTCCACGACGTGTTCGCGGTGTTCGCGACGCCGACGATGCTGCCGATCACCGACTTCCTGGTGAAGTGGGGCCATCTGTTGATCGGCCTGTCGCTGATCTCCGGCTTGATGGTGCGCGTCAGCGGACCGTTCGGCATCCTCTTGATGATCACTTATTACTTCGCCCATATGAAGTTCCCGTACATCGAGGAGCCGGTCAATTTCCTGGTCGACTACCATCTCGTGTATGCGACCGTGATCGTCTATCTGATTGCGCACCGCGCCGGCCATGTGTTCGGTCTCGACGGCTTGATCGAAGAGATGCATATGGTCGAGGAGTATCCGATACTAAAGCCGCTGGTCGGCTGAGCTGCAGCATCGGTAGCAATACGTAAGATCGGGATGCCCGGCCCTGGTGCCGGGCATCGCCGTCTTAAATTCGTTCATGATGCCGAATAGATCACATAACCTGAGGTAACCGGAGAATTCGGACAACCGATGTCGATCTATCGACTCGATAAGGCGCTCGCACCACGATCCGTCGTCGTTGTCGGCGCCAGTCCGCGGGAAAAGTCGCCCGGCCACGCCGTCTTAAAAAATCTGCGCGGCGGCGGCTTTGCCGGCGACATTCAACTGGTCAATCCACATTACGACGCCATCGAGGGCATTCGCGCGGTTAAATCCTATGCCGACCTGCCGGGCGCACCGGATCTCGCCGTGATCGGCGTGCCGCCGCCTGCGGTTCCGTCTACCATCGCGGCGGCAGGCGCCAAGGGCACGGCGGCCGCCGTTATCCTCACCTCCGGTCTCGGGCACGGTCCCGGCTCGCTTGCGGAAGCGAGCGAGAAGGCTGCGCGCGCCGCCGGGCTCCGCCTCATCGGACCGAATTGCCTGGGCGTGCTGGTTCCGAGCGTCAAACTCAATGCCAGCTTTGCCGCCTCGATGCCGCGGGCGGGTGACCTTGCGCTGCTGTCGCAGTCCGGCGCCATCGCCACCGGCTTGGTGGAATGGGCGGCGGTGCGCGGCATCGGCTTTTCCGCCGTGGTCTCCATCGGCGACAGCGTCGACGTCGATTTCGCCGACCTGCTCGATTATTTCGCCATGGACCGGGCGACACGGGCGATCTTGCTCTACATCGAATCGATCAAGGACGCGCGCAAATTCATGTCGGCGGCGCGCGCCGCCGCGCGGGCCAAACCGGTGCTGGTCATCAAAACCGGGCGCCATGCGCAAGGCGCCAAAGCGGCGATGACCCATACCGGGGCGCTGGCGGGCTCGGATGCAGTGTATGACGCCGCGTTCCGCCGCGCCGGGCTGTTGCGCGTGCTCGATCTCGACGAATTGTTTGCCGCCGCGGAGACGCTCGGCCACTTGACGAGCCTTGCCGGCGAGCGGCTTGCCATCCTGACCAATGGCGGCGGCGTCGGCGTCTTGGCGGTGGACCGTCTCGCCGATTTCGGCGGCGCGCTTGCCGACATTTCGCCCGGTACCATGAAAAAACTCGACGCAGCGCTACCGCCGATCTGGTCGCGCGCCGATCCGATCGACATCTCCGGCGACGCCGACGAACAACGTTACGCCGTCGCGCTCGAATATCTGCTCGACGACGACGCCAACGACGCCGTGCTGGTCATGAACGTGCCGACCGCTCTGGCGTCGCCGCTCGCGGCGGCGACGTCGGTGATCGCCGTGACCGAGCGTCATCGCAAGGCGTGCAGCCCGGCAAAACCGGTGTTCGCGGTATGGATCGGGGCCAGCGATCCGGCGGCGGAAGCTTTCGATGCCGCCGGGATTCCGAGCTACGCCACCGAATCCGACGCGGTCGGCGGATTCATGCATCTGGTGCGATACCGGCAATCGCGCGAGCAGCTGATGGCGACGCCGCCGAGCCTGCCGCAGGATTTTGCGCCGGACATGCAGGCGGTGCGGCCGATCATCGACGCCGTGCTCGCCGAAAAGCGCACTTGGCTCGATCCGGTCGAAATGACCAAGCTGTTTTTGGCCTACGGGATTCCCATTACGCCGGCCGTTCTGGCGCACAATCCCGAGGAAGCGGTCGCGGCGGCCAAACCGCACCTTGCCGCCGGCAACGCGGTGGTCCTGAAGATTCTGTCGCCGGATATCGTGCACAAGTCGGAAGTCGGCGGCGTCCGCCTCGGCCTCATTGCCGAGCAAGACGTGCGCCAGGCCGCCACGGACATCCTGAGCCGGGCGCGGGCGGCGAAGCCCGATGCGCGAATCGACGGCGTCACCGTGTTTCCCATGATCGTGCGCCCGAAGGCGCGCGAGCTGATCGTGGGCCTCGCCGACGATCCGACCTTCGGTCCGGTCATCGTCTTCGGTCAAGGCGGCACCGCCGTGGAGGTGATCGACGACAAAGCGCTGGCGCTGCCGCCGCTCGACTTGGCGCTGGCGCGCAACCTCATCGGCCGAACCAGAGTGTCGCGCATTCTTAAGGCCTATCGCAACGTGCCGGCGGCGGACGAACAGGCCATCGCGCTCCTCTTGGTCAAGCTGTCGCAGCTTGCGGCGGATTTTTCCGAGATCCGCGAGATCGATCTCAATCCGGTGCTGGCCGACGAGACCGGCGTCATCGCCGTCGATGCCCGCGTCTCGGTGGCGCCGGCTGAGCCGCACCGCCGCGGACCGTCAGGGCGTTTCGCCATCCGGCCCTATCCAAAGGCGTGGGAGCGGCACCTGACCTTGCCGGACGGCATGAACCTTCTGGTCCGCCCGGTCCGTCCGGAGGACGAAGCCTTGTATCCGCCGTTCTTCACTCACGTCACGCAGCAGGATTTGCGGCTGCGTTTTTTTGCACCGGTGAAGGAATTCAGCCACGCTTTTATCGCGCGGTTCACCCAGATCGATTACGCTCGCGCCATGGCGTTTATCGCCATCGACGAAACGACCGCGCAAATGCTCGGCGTGGTGCGCATTCACGCCGACCCCAATTACGAAACCGCGGAGTACGCCATCCTGATCCGCTCCGATCTAAAGGGACACGGGCTCGGCTGGCTATTGATGGAACTGATCATCGAGTATGCGCGCGCCGAAGGCTTCAGTTCGGTTCGCGGCCAAGTCCTGCGCGAGAACACCACGATGCTGGAAATGTGCCGCAAGCTCGGCTTTCGGATCTCGTCCGATTCGCAGGATCCATCGCTTGTGGTAGTGAACCTGCCGGTATAGCCGCGACACTCATAACCGTGGCACCTTGCCGATTGCGTCGTCAGCCGCGACCCGGAATGAAAGCGCATCTCCTCACGATCTTTGTCGCGCTATGCGGCGCAGTGAGCTGCTCATCGCTGCCGGCCGCCGCACAAGAACGCGCCGCGTCCGTCCCCGAGGTGTGCGCCTTTATCGCGTCGGCTTATAATCGGGACGACCAGGGCAAATTATGGGGCTATCCGGACCCGGTCGATATCGCCGGCGACGGCAAGCTGCGCCACGTTTACGTCATCGAGCAAGGTACCGCCGATGTGCATAGCATCATCGCCAGCACCAAACCGTTATCGCCGGCCGAGCAGCAAACCGCGTCGAGCGAGGTGAATTTCTACGGCTCGATCGGTCAGAACATGGAGCTGGAAACGATTCCGCGCGTCTTCCGGTTCAAGGGCGCGTACTATGTCGCCTACGAGGGCGACGGCGGGCCATATGACGTTGTCAAACCCGACGCTGGCGAGCTTTGCCGGTTCAAGCGGCATTATTCGCCAGTGCTGAAGGAAGATCACGCTCCGGCGCTGTGCAAGCAGGCTTTGGCCGGAAAGCCTTTCAAGAAATTGCCGACGCAAAAGCTCGCCAAGACGATAACAGTGGAGGACGCCGATACGCTCGATTTGCCGGGACCGTTCAGCCCGTCCGTCGCGCGCTACGCAAAGTTCAAGCTCGACCACGCCGCGGTGCTCGTCACCGTCGGTTACTTTACCTACGAAAGTAGCGCCGGCTCCGGCTGCCGCGCCGCGGGCGTGGTGTTGTTGCACGGACAAGATATTGAGAAATCGCAGCTCAACACGGCGCTCCTCGCCGCGGAGGGCGACATGACCAACTGCCGCGGCTCAAATTCGTTTGTGATCCAGGCCGGCGGACAGACTCTCATTGAAATCGACGGCGGGGCGGCCGAGCAGCAGACGGTTCGCCCGCGCATGCTGGTGCGCCTGAATGGCGATAAAGTTGAAAAAATCTGCAATATCGAGCAGCAGGCGACATATCGCCCGAAGCCGGTCGCGAAAGCGCAATAGAGCGGGCAGCTTCCGCAAGCAGCGCCGCGGTCAGGGCGCGATGTCGTCGTCGGGCAGGATGCGGAGCGCGGCGCCGTCGAGATCGTCGTATTGGCCGCTTTTGAGCGCCCACATGAATCCGATAAGCCCGGTGAGACCGAGCAAAAGCGCCAGCGGCACCAGATAGATGAGGACGTTCACGACACCAGCTCCGCGTTGTCATGTCCGGCGAAGGCGGGTTGTGCAGCGGGCGACAACAGCGGCTCCGCCATGCCGCCGGTTGCGACAACGGCGCCATCACCCGATTTGGATGGCATGATGGACTCGCGGCACCCGCCCAGTCGCGCGCGCAGGGCGTTGAGCGTCACCAGGATCGAGGAACCCGACATCGCCACGGCGGCGATCAGCGGCGTGACCAAGCCGGCGACCGCGATCGGCACGGCGATCGCGTTATAGATCACCGCGAGCGCCAGATTCTGCCGCATCAGCGAGCGGGCCTGCCGTGCCACGATGACGGCGCGCAGCGCCGGCGCGAGACGGTCGCCGAGGAAAAGCGCGTCGGCCTGCGCCTGGGCGAGATGCGCTGCGCTGATCGGCGACAGCGATGCATGCGCGGCGGCGAGCGCCGGCGCGTCGTTGAGCCCGTCGCCGACCATCAAGACGCGGCGGCCTTGCGACTTCAAAAGTTCGATGACGGCGATTTTTTCCGCCGGCGTCAAAGCGGCGAGCCATTGCCTCACGTCCAGGCGCTCCGCGATCGGGCGCACCGCTTCCGGCCGATCGCCGGAGAGGATCATCAGATCGAGTCCGCGCTTGGACAATGCTTGCATTACCTCAATCGCGTCGGGCCGCAAGCTCTGCCGGATCGGGATCACCGTGCTGCGCCCACCATAGGTAAAAGCGATGCAGGAGGCGTCGCCATCGCGCGCGGCTTGCGCATCTTCCTCGCTCAGGCCGCAAAATGCCGCGCTGCCGAGCCGCGCTTCGACGCCGTCGATCACGGCGCGGACGCCCCGCCCGGATTCCTCGACCGCGCCGGGATAAGGAACGCGCTTGGCCGCGCGCCGCGACAACGCCGCCGCCAGCGGATGATGGCTGGACAGAGCGAGCCGCGCCGATTGCTGCAAGAGGTCCGGGTCAATCGCGGCGTCATCGACCGCGGGCTCGGGCAACGTCAAGGTGCCGGTCTTGTCGAACACGATGGTATCGGTTTCCGCGATGCGCTCGATAGCGTCGCCGCTGTTGAGGATGACGCCGGAACGGAACAATTGGCCCGCGGCGACGACTTGCACGGCGGGAATGGCCAGCGCGATGGCGCAGGGGCAGGTGATAATGAGCACGGCAATGGCGGTGACGATGGCGAAATGCAGCGAGGCGCCGGCAATCAGCCAGCCGATGCAGGTCAGCGCGGCCGCGGTATGAACCACCGGCGCGTAAAGCCGCGCCGCGCGGTCGGCAAGCCGCACGGTGCGCGATTTCGCCTCGATCGCCTTGTCGAGAAGCCGCTCCACCTCGTCGACCAGCGTGCCGGTTCCGGCGGCGACGACTTGCACGGTGAGCGCGCCGGAGCCGTTGATGCTGCCGGCATACACTGTAGCCCCCGGCATGACGGTGCGGGCCGTGGTTTCGCCCGTCATCAGGCTCTCGTCGATCGCCGAAGAACCGGTGAGAACGGCGCCGTCGGCCGGAATAAGCTCGCCCGGCCGGACCAGGACTCTATCGCCGGGGTTAAGCGCTGAGACCGGCAAACGGGTCAGCTCGCCATTGGCATCGAGCCGATGCGCAAACTCGGCCTTGAACGAGGCGAGATTGCCAGCGAACAGTTTGGTCTTGCGCCGCATCGCCAAGTCGAGATAGCGGCCGCACAACAAAAAGAACAACAGCATCAGCGCCGAATCGAAATAGGCATGGACGGCATGCGTCGCGGTCTCGTAGAGCGATAGCGCGAGCGCCAGTGTGACGCCGACCGTGATCGGCACGTCCATGTTGAGCTGGCGCGTGCGCAAGGCCCGCCAGGCGCTTTGAAAGAACGGCTGGCCGGCATAGGCGGCCGCCGGTAAGGCGATCAAGGCCGATAGCCAGTGGAACAGATCGCGCGTCACCGCCGTCATATCGGACACACTGCCCGACCACACCGAGATCGACAGCAGCATAACGTTCATGGCGGCAAAGCCGGCGACGGCGAGGCATTTCAACAACCATTTGGCCTGGCGGCTGTCGTCCGCCTCGACGCGCTCGGGCGCGAACGGATGAGCCTGGTAGCCGATCTGCTCCAGCGCCCGGATGATGTCGGCGGCGCCGATCTCATTGTCGCGCCAATCGACGGCAAGCCGGCGTTGGGTGAAATTCAAGCGCGCGTCGATCACTCCCGGCAGCTTGGTCAGCCCGTTCTCTATTTTGCGGATGCAGCCGGCGCAACCGACGCCGTCGACGGCAAGCGTCATATGCGCCGCGCCGGCATCGGTGCGCTCGACGAATTGCGACAGATCAAGCGTTTCGGCCATCGGCGGCACTCACTTCAAAATGACGCGGTTCTTCGACCGGAACAGTTGCTCGCCGTGGCGCGTCAGCTCGATGACGATATCCCATTGCCCGGCTGCGACGTCGGCGTCGCCATGGAAGCGGCCGGCGGCATCCTCGACCAGCACCACGCTGCGATCCAGCCGCCGGTCGGTCGGCCGCTCGAAGACCGCGGAGGCGTCCATGCCGGCCAACGGCTGACCCGTCGCATCGCGCGCACTGACGTCAAGCCGTTCACCGGCCGGCGACGGCGTCAGCTTGGCATCGACGCGCCAATGCCGCGCGTCCTGCGCCTTGGCCATGGCGACGGCCTGTTCGTACATGAGGCCGGCTTGATAGGCGCTGTCGGTGTCGGTGCCGCTCAATGTCGACAGTGCCTCGTACATCATCGCGCCGTTGACGGCGAAGACGACACCGAAGAAGCCGAGCAGCGTGAACAACACCGTCCATCCAGTCCACCGCCGCGGCGGCAGCCCGGTCTTTATCTCGTCCATTTCTATCTCGTCCTGGCCGAAATAGCTCATCGGTTGCTTCCTCATGGTCCCAGGAAATGATCGGCCGCGATCGCCGCGGCGCCGCCTTCGGCGGGAGCTACGGTGAAGGTGAGCGCGATCGACGTCCCCTCTCCGAGTTTTTGGTGCGTCGTCACCAGCACCCGTACTTCACGGCTTTGATCGGGCCCGACATAGATCAGGGGGCTGCCGCCGGATGAGCCCTCGCTGCCGATCACCTCGAGTTCGGCATCGGGCAGGCCGGATAGCTTGAGGACGTAGCTCTGCGCTTGGTGCGTCTTGTTGAGGATGCGGATGGCGTAACCGTTGCGCAGCGCGCCGTCGGACAGACGCACGAAGATCGGATTTCGATCGTGAATGACGCTGACGCCGTCATTGCGGCGCGTGGCGAGCGTATAGGTCATCACGGCGCCGACCAGCACGATGATGACGGCATAGAGCAGCGTGCGAGTCCGCAGCAAATTGTAGACGGCCGGCCGGCCCTGCTGCCGCCGCCTAATGTTGATGTCGGTGTCGTAAGCGATCAGCCGCGTGGGCCGGCCGATCTTCGCCATCACCGCATCGCAGGCATCGATGCATAACCCGCATTGAATACAGCCGAGATTGGGGCCGCCGCGGATATCAACGCCGGTCGGGCAGACATGCACGCATTGCAGGCAATCGATACAGTCGCCGGCCGGCTGGCCGTGCTCATGCAGCGCCGCGGCTTTTTTCAGCGACGCGCGCGGCTCGCCGCGATCGTAGCGATAGGTGACGTTGAGCGCGTATTCGTCGGTCAAGGCCGCCTGGATGCGCGGCCACGGACACATATAGACGCAGACCTGTTCGCGCATCCAGCCGGCCAGCGCGTAGGTGGTGAAGGTGAGGATGCCGATGAACACGTAGGCCGCGAGCGGGGCCTGAAATGTCGCCAGATTCTTGACCAGCGTCGGCGCGTCGGCGAAATAAAGCACCCAGGCGCCGCCGGTCCACCAGGCGATCATCAGCCACCAGAAGTGCTTGGACACGCTGCGTGCGATGCGCTCGAAAGTCCACGGCTGCCGGTCGCGCAGCAGATGCTCGCGCCGGTCGCCCTCGATCCAGCGCTCGATCGAAATGAAGAGATCAGTCCACACCGTCTGCGGACACAGATAGCCGCACCACACCCGGCCAGCGAGCGCGTTCATCAGAAACAACGTCATCGCCGCGATGATGAGGAGACCGGTGAGGTAATAAACCTCCTGCGGCCAAATCTCGATGAAGAAGAAGTAGAAGCGCCGGCCCGGCATATCGACCAGAACGGCCTGGCTCGGTGCATTCGGCCCGCGATCCCAGCGCACGAAGGGGAGAAAATAATAGATGCCGAGCGTGACAATGAGCACCGCCCATTTGATGCGGCGGAACGTGCCGGTCACATGTTGCGGATAAATCTTCTTGCGCGCGGCGTAGAGCGGTTCGTCCTCGGGATTCTCGTCAGGCAGTTGCGGTTCGGCGGCAGCACCGCCACCCGGCGGCAGTACGGCTTCCTCGACCAGCGACATGAGCGACGGCTGCCCCGGTTGCGCCCCGGCCCCGCCTTCCATCGCAAACACCGATGTGCAACCGGGGCACATCCGTCACTCCCCGCCGCCGAAGGTGTGGACGTAAACCGTAAGCGCCTTGATCGTCACTGCATCAAGCTTGCCGCCCCAAGCCGGCATCACGCCGCCATGGCCGTTCCAGACGCCGTCGATGATGGTGTTGAGATCAGAGCCGTAGAGCCAGATTTTGGTCGTCAGATTGGGCGCACCTATCGAACGGTTGCCCTTGGCTTGCGGTCCATGGCAAACGGCGCAATTGGCGGCGAAAATCTTCGCGCCGGCCGCGAGATCGGTGCCCGGCGCGGTCGACAGACCCGACAGCGAGCGCACGTAATTGGCGACAGTGACGACGTCGTCGCGCTTGAGCATGCCGTCGCGGCCGAACGCCGGCATCGAACCTTGATGGCCCTGGTCGTCGCCGGAGCGCACGCCATGCGTGATGGTTTGCTGGATGTCGGTGAGCGTGCCGCCCCACAGCCAGCGGTTGGCATTGAGATTGGGATAGCCTTTGGCGCCGCCGCCGCCGGAGCCATGACACGGCGCGCAATTATCGGCGAAGGCGCGGCCGCCGAGCGCGCGGGCGAAGTCGAGCAGTTGCGGCGTCGATTCGATCTGCTGCAGCGAAGCGTCGGCAAGTTTCGCCATCATCGGCTGGCGCTCGGCCTGCAGCGCCGCGAGATCGCTCGCCACCGCGGATCGTGCATGCCAATTGAAGACGCCATTGGTATAGGACGAGACCAGCGGCCAGGCCGGATAGACGATCCAGTAGCCGACCGCCCAAATGATCGTCGCGTAGAACAGCCACAGCCACCAGCGCGGCAGCGGCGTGTTGAGCTCATGAATGCCGTCCCATTCATGGCCGGTCGTGCCGTGCTGATGCTCTTTGGGGTGCTCGCTGCTATCGGTCATTGTCAGTCCTCCCGCAGCGGCACGCGCGCCTGTTCGTCGAACTGCTTCTGGCGCGACGGCCACAGCGCGTAAGCGAGCACCGCAAGGAAGATCGCGAAGAAGTAGATCATCCCCCAGGTCTGGGCGAAATGCGAGAAGAAGGCATAGGTCGGCGACACGATCGTCTCCTCAGCGGATGTTGGCTTTGTCGTTGTAGAGTTTGAAGTCGACCAGCGTTCCCAGCATTTGCAGGTAGGCGATCAACGCGTCCGCCTCGGTGACGCGGTCCGGATTGCCGTCGAAATCGCGCGACTGCGCTTTCGGGTAGCGCTTCGCCAGCGCGTCGGCATCGGGCGCATTGTCCGTCGCCTGCGTGCGGACGTCGGCCAGCGCGTCGTCGATCATCGCATCGGTGTAGGGCACGCCGAGATCGGCCTGGACCTTCATGTCCCGCGCGATGTGCTCGTAATCGAGATCGGTGGTGAACAGCCATGGATAGGCCGGCATGATCGATCCCGGCACCACCGCGCGCGGATCCTTCAGGTGATCGCGATGCCAATCGTCGGAATATTTGCCGCCGACCCGCGCCAGATCGGGACCGTTGCGCTTGGAGCCCCACTGAAACGGATGATCATACTCGCTCTCGGCGGCGAGCGAATAATGGCCGTAACGCTCGACCTCGTCGCGCAGCGCCCGGATCATCTGCGAGTGGCACAGATAACAGCCCTCGCTGACGTAGATGTTGCGGCCGGCGAGCTCGAGCGGCGTATAGGGCCGCATGCCGTCGGCCGTCTCGATCGTGCTCTTCAGATAGAACAGCGGAATGACCTCGACGAGACCGCCGATGGCGATCACGATCAGGATGCCGATCAAGAGCAGGATCGAGTTGCGTTCCAGGATCCAGTGTTTCTGCCAAAGCGTCGTGGACATCTGCGATCCCCTTACTCGGCCGGAACGAGGTTTGCGGCCGGCGCCAGCGCTTCGCGCGGCGGATAGAGCGTCCGCCACACGTTGAATGCCATGATCAGCGCGCCGGCGAGGAACAGCGCGCCGCCCAGCGCGCGGATGACGTAGAACGGATGCATCGCCTGCACCGTCTCGATGAAGGAATATTCGAGGAAGCCGAGGCTGGTGTAGGAGCGCCACATCAGGCCCTGCAGGATGCCCGACACCCACATCGAGGTGACGTAGACGACGATGCCGATGGTGGCGATCCAGAAATGCCAGCTCACCAGGCGGAGCGAATAGAGCGGCCGATTCCACAGCCACGGCACCAGACAATAGACCGCGCCGAACGAGATGAAGGCGACCCAGCCGAGCGCGCCGGAATGCACGTGGCCGATGGTCCAGTCGGTGTAATGCGACAGCGAGTTGACCTCTTTGATCGACATCACCGGGCCTTCGAACGTCGCCATGCCGTAGAACGCGACCGACAGCACCATCATGCGCAGCACCGGATCGGTGCGCAGCTTGTCCCAGGCGCCGGACAGCGTCATCAGCCCGTTGATCATGCCACCCCATGACGGCATCCACAGCATGATCGAGAACGTCATGCCGAGCGTCTGCGTCCAGTCCGGCAGCGCGGTGTAGTGCAGGTGATGGGGACCGGCCCAGATGTAGATGAAGATCAGGGCCCAGAAGTGAATGATGGAGAGGCGATAGCTGTAAACCGGCCGCTCGGCGCGCTTTGGGATGAAGTAATACATGATGCCGAGGAAGCCGGCGGTGAGGAAGAAGCCGACCGCGTTATGGCCGTACCACCATTGCACCATGGCGTCCTGCACGCCGGCCCACACGATGTAGGATTTCGACGAGAACAGCGACACCGGAATCGCGGCGTTGTTGGTGATGTGCAGGACCGCGATGGTGACCATGAAGGCGAGATAGAACCAATTGGCGACGTAGATGTGCGGCTCCTTGCGCCGCATCAGGGTGCCCATATAGACGAGCAGATAAACCACCCAGACGATGGTCAGCCACAGGTCGGCATACCATTCCGGTTCGGCATATTCCTTGGATTGCGTGATGCCGAGCAGATAGCCGGTACCGGCAATGACGATGAAGAAATTGTAGCCGAGAATGACAAACCACGGCGCCAGGTCGCCGGCGAGCCGCGCGCGGCAGGTGCGCTGCACGACATAAAAGGACGTCGCCAACAGCACGTTGCCGCCGAAGGCGAAGATCACGGCCGAGGTGTGCAGCGGACGTAAGCGCCCGAAGGAAATGTAGGCCAGGCCGAAATTGAGCGCCGGATAGGCGAGTTCGAGCGCAATCCAAAGTCCCGCCGTCATGCCGGCGATGCCCCAAAATAGCGAGAGCAGCGTCGCCAGCTTGACCGGTCCCATGTTGTAGTTCGGCTTACCGTCGATCTCGAGCGGCGGCGCTTCGGGGCTGCGCTCGAAATAGCGATTGACGATGACGAACACCGAGGCAACGCTTGCCGCGGCGAACAGATAAGCGTGGAACGCATATTCCGGAGTGTAGGCTTTGGCGGCGACGACAATCGAAACGAACGCCAGCGCGGTCATGGCGGCCGCCAACCCGCCCTCTCCCAGCGTCATGTATTTCGATGCGGCGTGCGATGGGGTCATTTGTTGTGGCCTATGCATGCGACGACGATAGCGCCCACTGAACATGCGCACGGATGATTGACGTTGACCTAGATCAACGCGGGTTTTTTATTCACATAGATCAACGGAGTTCGCGAGTTTCACTCTCCCTTGCCGATTCAGCGCTCGAGCGTTTTCAGGTAGGCGATGATGTCGCCGACCTGACCGGGATCGAAGCGGAACTCCGGCATGGTCGGATGGCCGGTGATGATGCCCTCGGCAAGCGGCTCTTCGAGATCTTCTACGGGATAGTGCTCATGCAGCGTGCGGAACGGCGGCGCGATTTTCAGCGGGCTATCGCCGACCTTGCCGATGGCGTGGCAGCGCGAGCAGTCCTCGCGCAGCAGAACGAATCCCCGCTGCGCCGCGGGTGACAGGGTGTCGTCAGCTTTGGCCGGCGACGCCGTGGTGGCCATTAGAATCGCCACGACATTGATGAGGCTCGCGACGCTGACGCAGAGTTGTACGATCCGCTGCATGGTCGGTCTCGCTCTTCTGATCGGGGATTAACCTTGTCGAGTAACGGCGCGAATTTAGGATGCGGCGGCGCGTTCCTTGGCTTCGTCCTCGGCGGAGGGAAACGCCATGCCGGACATCGGTTCGACCCAGACCAGATGGTCATGAACCTTCTCGACGCCGGCTACGTTCTCGGCAGCGACGACCAGGGCCTGCCGCTCGCGTTCGTCGGTGACGATGCCCCACAGTTCGGCGATGCCGTTTTTGACCACGACATTGACGTGCGGCGCCCAGTGCTCCTTGCCCAACGCCGCAATGACAGCGTCGCGGATCGCAGAATCGCCGCCGGCCGGAGCCGGAACGTCGCGCGACAGGCTCGCCAGTGCGTGCATCAGATTGGCGCGGCTGACAATGCCGACCATCCGCCCATCCCGAACCACAGGGAGCCGCTTGATGTGCCGGCGTTCCATTACCTCGACTACGTCCTCCAGCGACTCGTCTTCGCCGACGGTCCACGGCTTAGGCGTCATGATCTCTTCGACTTTCCGGCCTGACGTATGCACGTATTCCTGAGCTAGCCGGCCCGGGCCGAGGACGAATTCGAGCCATTTCGGGCGCTGGCGCTCGGTGCCGATTTCGCGGCGGCGCAGGAAATCTCCCTCCGTCACCATGCCGACCAATTCGCCTTTTGCATCGACGACGGGCAGACCGCTGATCCGATTTTGCAGCATCATACGTGCCGCCTTGACGACCGGCTCGTCGGCGCCGACGCAAATGACGTTTCGCGTCATGATATCTTTGACTTGCATGGTCCTTCTCCCGTCCTTGAGCTTCGCCCCGTCGCTGAAGCGCGGCCTTAGCCGTTCATACGACTCAGGGCCGGGCGATTGCGCAGCACGATGCGGCGCGACGTCGGAACTTCGATCGCGGCGGAGTCTTCCAGCGAAGTCAACGTCCGCGACACGGTCTCGATGGTCAGGCCGAGGTAATCGGCGATGTCCTGGCGCGACATTGGTAACTCGATGCCATTGGCGGCGCCGGGTACGCGCTCGGACATTTCCAGAAGGAAGCTCGCGACGCGCTCCTGAGCGCTCTTGATGAGCAGCAGAATGCGATCCTGAACCCGATGCAGCTCGCGGCCGGTCAGGGTGAACAGCTGCCGGGCCACCGAAGCGTCGCGCCCGGCCAACGCCGTAATCGCGCTGCGCTTGACCACCAGCACTTTGGCGTCGGTGATCGCCTCGGCGGACAGCGTATGCTCGTCGGCGAATTCAAGACCGAAAATATCGCCGGGCAGATAGAAGCCCCCGATCTGGCGGCGGCCGTCGCTGAGAATTTTATAGGTGCGCACGCTGCCGCTGACGACCTTGTAGAGATAGTCGGCCGCCTCGTTATCGCCGAAAATTTCCGAATTGCGCGGATAGGTCAACACCGCGCCCATCATCTGCATCGATTGATCGAGCGCACCGGCGTCGACCACATCGTCGTGCATATGTCTTGGATGGCGCGCCGAGATAGGGTTACGGTGGCTTGCGTCACTGCGAATTGCGGGCTGGGTTTGCATGGGGCTTTACCTCCAGGAGCGTCGGGAGGTATTGCTAAGCCTCGGCGGACATGCAGAAAATTCAGATATTGACCCTAAGGGTTTTCCCTTAGGCTATGGCAGGCGTCGTCCATGAAGCCGTTGAATAGACAACTCTATTTTCGCCTTGTCGGACGACGACAGACGACAAATTACCGGCCTAGCAATGGCTGAAACTTTACCCCGTTCACAATCATTCGCGGCTGCGACCGAATTGGCGCCGTCGGCTTGGCGCCGAATCGCCCGGCACTACGGGATCGCGATTCTCGCCATTGCGGCCGGTTTGGCCGTCGAACTGGCGCTCGCTGATGTGCTGCACGGCCAGGCGGCGTACTTGTTCTTCATACCGGCAATCCTGATCGCCTCGGCATTCGGCGGCTGGGGGCCGGGACTTGTCGCCACTGTGCTTGGCGTGGCCTTCGGACTTTTTATCGTCAGAGACGTCCGCGCCTTGGTCCCCGCGGACTGGGTGACGAGCCTGGTCTTCGCCCTGGTCGGTATCGGCGTGTCTTGGCGCGGCGAGCTGTTGCGCCGCGCGCGCGTCAGCGCGACGGCGAGCGCGACCGATGCCGAGGCGCGCGCGGCGCATCTCGCATCGATTCTAGACAGCATTCCCGACGCCATGATCGTCATCGACGAACATGGCCTCATCCAATCGTTCAGCGCGGCGGCGGAACGGCTGTTCGACTATGCCGCGGCGAACGTATTGGGAAAGAACGTCAAGCTGCTGATGCCTTCGCCCTATCGCGAAGATCACGACGGCTATCTCGCCCGCTACCTGCGCACCGGGGAGCGGCGGATTATCGGCATCGGCCGGGTCGTGGTCGGGCAGCGCCATGACGGCTCGACGTTTCCGATGGAGCTTGCGGTCGGCGAGATGCATGTGCGCAACCGGCGCTTCTTCACCGGTTTCATTCGCGACCTCACCGAGCGGCAGCAGACCGAAGCCCGGCTGCAGGAACTGCAATCCGAGCTCGTCCACATGTCGCGGCTGACCGCGATGGGCGAGATGGCCTCGGCCCTCGCCCACGAGCTCAACCAGCCGCTCTCCGCGATCGCCAATTACATGAAGGGATCGCGCCGGCTGCTGGCGAACAGTTCCGACGACAGCGCCGACCTCGTTCGCGACGCCATGGACAAGGCGGCCGATCAGGCGTTGCGCGCCGGCGAGATCATCCGCCGGCTGCGCGATTTCGTCGCCCGCGGCGAGAGCGAGCGGCGGGTGGAAGACGTCAAGAAGCTGGTCGAGGAAGCAAGCGCGCTGGCGCTGGTCGGCGCCAAGGACAAAGGCGTGCGGGTGCGCTTTGCCTTTGCGCCAGGGCTCGACTTCGTGCTCGCCGACAAGGTGCAGGTCCAGCAGGTTCTGCTCAATCTCATGCGCAATGCCATCGAAGCGATGGAGGATGCTCCGACGCGGGAACTGGTCGTCGCAACGGCGCCGGCGCAAGGCGGCTTGGCCGAGATCAGCGTCGCCGATACCGGCGCCGGAATCGCGCCGGAAGTTGCCGCGCAATTGTTCCAACCGTTCGTCACCACAAAGCGCACCGGTATGGGCGTCGGCCTGTCGATTTCGCGCACTATTATCGAGGCCCACGGCGGTTCGATCGCGGCGCGGCCGAATGCCGGCGGCGGCACGGTATTTTCCTTCACCCTACCCGCCGTGACCAAGGAGGAGGCTGGCGATGGCGTCTGATAAGGGAGTGGTGCACATCATCGACGATGACGATGCGCTGCGCGAATCGCTGGTGTTTTTGCTGCGCACCGCCGGGATCGAGGGCAAGGGCTACGCCAGCGCCAAGGCCTTTCTCGATGCGCTGCCCGATCTGAGCCTGAGCTGCGTCATCACCGACGTGCGTATGCCGGATATGAGCGGCATCGACCTGTTGCGGCGCCTCAAGGAGCTCAAGATTGCCGCGCCGGTGATCGTCGTCACCGGCCATGGCGACGTCGCGCTCGCGGTGGAAGCCATGAAAATCGGCGCGGTGGATTTCCTGGAGAAGCCGTTTGATGACGAAGTGCTGTTGGCCAGCGTCGAGGCGGCACTGCGCCAGCGCGGCGGCCAGGCCAAGCGCGACAGCGAACGCGCGGACATCGAAAGCCGCCTGGCGGGGCTGTCGCCGCGCGAGCGCGACGTGCTCGGCGGTCTGGTGGCAGGCCGCGCCAACAAACAGATCGCCTTCGATCTCGGCATCAGCCCGCGCACCGTGGAGATTTACCGGGCCAATCTCATGAACAAGATGCAGGCGGGCAGCCTGTCCGACCTCGTCCGCATGGCGCTGGTCGTCGGCATTTTGGGGTCGGAGTAAGCAGCGCCCCCTAGCAGCGAAGAAGAAGAAGGGGATAGGCGGGATCAGCTCGCCGATTTGAGCCATATCAATGCGGCGCGGCCGGCTTTCCGACATTTTGCCGGCCATGATGGCGCACGCGAGAGCGAAGGAACCGATGGTCGTGGTCGTCGACGACGACCCGGCCGTTTGCAGTTCGCTCAAATTCTCGCTGGAGCTTGAAGGTTTCACCGTGCGCACCTTTCGCAACGGCGCCGACCTGCTGCAGGACGGCAATTTGCACGACTGCAGCTGTTTCGTCGTCGACCAGCGCATGCCTGGCATGAGCGGAATGGACCTGATCGCGAAGCTGCGCGAACGCAGGCTCACGACGCCGGCCATTCTCATCATCAGCCAGCCCAGCGATGTTCTGAGCGCGCGTGCGGCCGCCGCCGCCGTTCCCATCGTGGAAAAACCGTTCCTCAACAACATGCTGGTGGAACGGATCCGCGAGGCCTGCCAGCAAGCCCAGTAGCCGGCCGGCGCGCACGCCCTGGCTGCTGACACCGCGGTCAACTCCCGTTATGTTCAATTGGATATAACGCAGGCGAGGATTGTGGGGCCAAAACGATTTCCCCGGCTCCATGCCGCCCGGCGGCTAAGGACGGTCTCCATGACGAAAAGAACTTTGCTAGTTTGCGCGCTCGCGCTCATTGCCGGATGTTTCGCCATGACACAGCCGCTCCATGCCGATGATGTCACCACCGTTCGCGTGTTGGCCGCCGGCAGTTTGCGCACGGCGATCGGCGAGATCGCCGCTGCCTTCGCAACCGCAACAAAGCTCAAGGTCGAGACCGGCTTCGGCCCCTCGGGCGTGCTGCGCGAACGCATCGACAAGGGCGAGGCCGCCGACGTCTTCGCTTCCGCCGATATGGGCAATCCGCTCGCGCTCCACCGAGCCGGCAAAGCCGGCCCGGTCGTGCTGTTCGCGCGCAACCGGCTCTGCGCACTGGCGCGCCCGGGACTTTCGCTCACTGCCGCAACGTTTCTGCCGACCCTGCTCGATCCGAACATCAAGCTCGGCACCTCGACGCCCAAGGCGGATCCGCTCGGCGACTACACCTGGGCCATGTTTGCCAAGGCCGATGGCATTCGCCCCGGCAGCCGCGCGACGCTGGAAGCCAAGGCGCAGAAACTGATCGGCGGACCGCCGCTCACCTCGCCGCCGCCGGCCGGCATCGACGCTTTCGCCTGGTATGTCAGCGAGGGACATGCCGATGTCTTTATCGAATATTGCTCCGCTGGCGCCGGATTTAAAAAGGACCTGCCGGGGGCGACGGTGACCAACGTGCCGGCCGACCTGGCAATGGGTGCGGATTACGGCCTCACCGTGCTGCCGACCAAGAACGCAAACGCAGCGACCTTTGCCATGTTCGTGCTGTCGCCGGATGGGCAGGCGATCCTGGAGAAAGAGGGCTTTGAGGCGCCGCTGTTATCGCCGCAAAGCAGATAACCGGACTGCGACAATCGCTGCACCGCGCTCGCTTTGCGGCATTGCAAAAACTTGTTATTCTCGCAATTGGCGCTGGCGCGCCGTAAGCGCGCCTTCATTGCTTCGGAATGCCCCTCCGAAGCCTGTCACTCGCAAATCATTGACGTGCAATTCGCGCGGGCTTTGCCGCGCGACCGTTATTTTTGAGGGCGTCCCATGAAATTGAGCGCGCGCAATCAGATCAAAGGCAAAGTCTTGGAGGTCAAGAAGGGCGCGACCACGGCCCATGTGCGGGTCGAGATCGCTCCCGGCCAGGTCATCACGGCATCGATTACCAACGAGGCCGTTGAAGAGCTTGGGCTCAAGGCCGGCGACGCGGCGATCGTCGTTATCAAGGCCTCCGACGTCATGATCGGTATTGCCTAGGACCGGCGCCATGACGAGAGTTTTCCTTATCGCCGTCGCATTGGCGGTTGCCGCACCAGCATTGGCGCAGGAGCCGGTCGGCTGCGACAAGTTCAAATGGCCGCTCGATCATGAGCGCGCTTTGCTGGCGTCGCCGTCGCAACTGTCGTCGGGCGCTACCATGCCGCAGCCGCTGGCTGCGGCGGTGATGCTCGCGCTGGTGCCGTTGGCCGACGCGAAATTACCGGTGGCGCCGTCGCGCGCGCCGAAATCGCCCGACCCTTACGCGGGATTTATCGACGCTCCGGCCGTGGCGAAACCCGGCACTTACCGCGTCACGCTGTCGGCACCGGCCTGGATCGACGTCATCCAAGGAGGCCACGCCTTGCAATCGACCGCGTTCAGCGGCGCGAGCGGCTGCGCCGGCGTCGCCAAAAGCGTGAAGTTCGAGCTTTCCGCCGCGCCGTTCATCGTCGAACTCTCCGGCACTACGGCGCACGCGCTCAGCTTTGTCGTGACGCCGGACTAATCACTGACAGCGATGTAAGGAGATGCCAATGTTTTCCATGATTGAACCTGCCCGGCGATTTGCAAAACTATCGCTGCTGTCCGGCGCAGGACTGCTCGCAGCCGGCTTGTCGCTGCTGCCCGCCCCGGCATCGGCCGCCGGCAAGGTCAATGTGCTCTACGCCGGCTCGCTGGTGAATCTGATGGAGCACGGCGTCGGCCCAGCCTTCGACAAAGCGAGCGGCGACACCTTCCAGGGCTATGCCGGCGGCTCCAGCGGGCTTGCCAATCAGATCAAGGGCAAGCTGCGCCAGGGCGACGTATTCGTCAGCGCCAGCCCCAAGGTCAACGACAGCCTGATGGGTGCGGCGAACGGCGATTGGGTGAGCTGGTACATCACCTTCGCGCAGTCGCCTCTCGTCATCGGCTACAATGCGTCGAGCAAATTCGCCGCCGATTTGAAAACGAAGCCGTGGTATGAGGTGCTGCAGGAGCCCGGAATCAGAATCGGCCGCACCGATCCTAAGCTCGATCCCAAGGGCGCCCTGACGGTGACGCTGATGCAACAGGCCGAGACCTTTTACAAGAGCCCGGGGCTGTCGGAGAAAATCATCGGTGCGCCCGACAATCCGGCGCAAGTCTTGCCGGAGGAGACGCTGGTGGGCCGGCTGCAATCGGGGCAGCTCGATGTCGGCTTCTTCTATTCGACGGAAACCGCCGATGCGAAGATTCCGGCGATCACATTGCCCGCCGATGTCACGCTCAAGGCGGTCTATACCGTGACCATTCTGCACAATGCGCCGAATGCCGACGGCGCCGACAAGTTCGTCGCGTTCCTGTTGGGCAGCGATGGTCAGAGGGTGATGAAGGAGCACGGCCTCGGCGTGCAGAAACTGACGTTGACCGGCGACGCCAATGGCGTGCCGAAGGACGTCCAAGCACTGCTTAACCAGGCCAAGTAAATCAGGACCAGTGAACCCAGGCAGCGCGACACGCCGCGTTCCCGCCCCGCTGCCCTGGCTTGCCGGGCTGCTGGCGATCTATCTGATCGCGCCGCTCGTCGCCGGCGCGCAGCAGGCGGGAATGGCCGATTGGGCGACCGTCGATGTCGCGGCGCTCACGCGAGCCTGCCTGATATCGGTCGCAAGCGCGACCATAGCGACGCTGTTGATCGCGCTCGGCGGCATTCCGCTCGGCTATCTGTTGGCGCGGGTGCGCGGCCGGGCCGTCGGTTTGATCGGCTTTCTGGTCCAGTTGCCGTTGGCGTTGCCGCCGCTGGCCAGCGGCATCCTGCTGTTGTTTCTGGTCGGCTATTCGACGCCGATCGGCCGTCTCACCGGCGGCGCGCTGACCGACTCGTTCGCCGGCATCGTGCTCGCCGAAGTTTTCGTCGCCGCGCCGTTTCTCATCATTGCCGCGCGCTCGGCCTTCGCCGCAATGGACCCGGGCCTCGAAGACGTCGCGGCGACGCTCGGGCGCGGTCCGCTCTACGTCTTTTTTCACGTCAGCATGCCGATCGCCCGGCCGGCGATTCTGTCCGGTTTGCTGCTGGCATGGCTGCGCGCCTTCGGCGAATTCGGCGCCACCGTGATGGTCGCCTATCACCCTTATTCGCTGCCTGTTTATACCTATGTGGCGTTCGGCGCGCAGGGCCTGCCGGCGATGCTGCCGGTGCTGATCCCAACGCTCGCGCTGGCGCTCGCCATCATGGTGCTGAGCACGCTCGCCGGTAACCGGGCTGTGGCGCGCGCGGCCGTGGCGGCGTCGGCCGCTGCATTGCCGGGCGCGATGCCCGATATTGCCGCGCGACCCGCCGCGCCGACGCGCGCGGTCGACCTCGACCTGCGCCTGCAGAAGCGGCTCGGTAATTTCCGGCTCGACGTGGCGTGGTCGCCGCAGGCGCGCCGGCTCGGCATCGTCGGCCCGTCCGGCTCGGGCAAATCGCTGACGCTGAAGATGATCGCCGGCATCGAGGCTTGCGACCGCGGCAGCATCCGGCTCGACGGTCATGATATCGCTGCGCTCGAACCGGCGGCGCGCGGCGTCGCCTATGTGCCGCAAAATTACGGATTATTTCCGCATCTCACCGTGGCGGAGCAACTGGCGTTTCCGGCCGACGCCGATCCGAAGCGCGCCAGACATTGGATCGATCATCTCGGGCTGCGCGGCCTGGAAGACCGCCAACCGGACGCGCTGTCGCTCGGCCAGCAGCAGCGCGTTGCCTTGGCGCGCGCGCTGGTGCGCCCTGCCCGTCTGCTGCTCCTCGACGAACCGTTTTCCGCGCTGGACGCGCCGCTGCGCGCGCGGCTGCGCCGGGAAATGCTGGCGTTGCAGAGCGAACTCAGCGCGACCACCATTTTGGTCACCCACGATCCGGCGGAGGCGGCCCTGCTCGCCGACGAAATTCTCGTCATCGAGAGCGGCCGCGTACTGCAATCCGGCGCGACCGAACAGGTGTTTCGGCGGCCAAGCAGCGAAACGGTGGCGCGGCTCCTCGGCGCCGATCACGCCGCCACAGGCATCGCCGTCGGCGCCGATAGCATCGCGCTTGGCGCCGATGTTTCGCTGAAAGTTTCCGGGCCGGCGTTGACGCCCGGCGCGCGCGTCGGATGGACCGTGTCGCCGGCACGCGTTCGCCTGAGCGATACCGGACAGTATCAAGGCACGGTCGAAGCCGTCACCCGCGTCGCTTCCGGCCATTACATCGCGCTGCGCTTCGGCGACGCCTCGATCGAGGTCGCCGCCGGTTACGTCGAGCTCTCGCCGGGTAGCGTTTGTCGCTTCGATATCGATACGGATGCGGTGCGGATTTGGCCGCTGGAGTGATCGCGGCGGCCGACCAAATTTGAGCGGGAATTACGGGAATGGCGCTCCCTACGGGAATCGAACCCGTGTTTCAGCCTTGAGAGGGCCGCGTCCTAGACCGCTAGACGAAGGGAGCGTTCTTTCGAAATAGCCGCCAAGTGGCCGCGGTGCAAGCGCACTGGGGCGGCTTCCTTGCTCCGCTCATTCCCGCGAACGCGGGAATCCAGTGGGTTCTTCCGTATCGCGCATTTCTGGGTCCCCGCTTTACGCCTTCGCGCTCGCGGGCTTCAGCGGACTCGAACCCGCCGTAGCTCGCCGAGCGAGCGTAGACGGGTCGCGGGGACGAGCGGCTATCCTAATGCTCCGTGGCGAAATGCAAAGTGCCGGTCTGCTG
>JASHOX010000106.1 GCA_030038415.1 Xanthobacteraceae bacterium | reverse complement strand
GCCCATGTCCTTGATGCCGCCGAGCGCGCGGTCGAGCTTGTCGCGCTCGCGCTGCAGAGTCAGCCGTTCTTTCTTAGTGTAGCCCTGGGCCTCGTTGGACGACAGCATTTCCTCAAGCGCGCGCAGCCGCTTGATCGAATTGGATACGGTCTTCCAATTGGTCAGGGTGCCGCCGAGCCAGCGCGAATTGACGTAATATTGCGCCGACTTTTTCGCGGCTTCGGCGATGGCGTCCTGGGCTTGGCGCTTGGTGCCGACGAACAGGATACGGCCGCCTTGGGCGACCGTATCGCTGACCGCCTGCAGCGCCCGATGCAGCATCGGCACCGAAAGCGTCAGATCGACGATGTGAATGTTATTGCGGGTACCGAAGATGTACTCGGCCATCTTCGGGTTCCAACGGTGGGCCTGATGGCCGAAGTGAACGCCAGCTTCCAAAAGCTGGCGCATGCTGAAGTCGGGCAGCGCCATGATCGTTCTCCGGTTGATCCGCCGCGGACCGAGAGCCCGGGCCTAAAGCAAGCTTTGGGGCCGGACACCGGACGGCTAAAAGCCAAGGTCCGCGTGTGAGATTGCGGCGCTTATATAGGGTGGCCCGGGCGGGCGCAACAAGCCATCGGCGGCTCAGTAGCCGCGCCGGCGGCGCTTTTTGGCGGCTTTTTTGGCCGCATAGCGCGCCTCCTGGGCGGCCTTTTGCTCGGCAGTAAGCACATCGCGGGCATCGAAATCGGCCGGTGCGGCGCGGCCATTGCCGTCTTGCCCCGGTCCCCGCGCCGCCATCCTGGCGCGATCGAGCACAAATCGCGCGTAATCGTCCATGTCGCCGGTAAAGGGCTTGATTCCGCCGTCGGCCGTCAGCCACAGCCGGTCGGCGACCAGTTCGATCAGCGAGCGGTCGTGGGTGATGAGAATGACGGCGCCCTCGTAATCGTTGAGTGCGTCGAGAAGCGCGCGCCGGCTGTCGATGTCGAGGTGGTTGGTCGGCTCGTCGAGAATCAAAAGATGCGGTTCCGCCATGGCGACGAGATTGAGCAGAAGCCGCGCCCGCTCGCCGCCGGACAAATTGGCGACCGTGGTGTCCTGCTTGTCGAATGACAGGCCGAATTGCGCCAGCCGCGACCGCCGCGACGATTCGCTGTCGTCGGGCCGCTCGCGCCGCAAAATGTCCAACGGCGTGTCGTCCGGATCGAGCGCTTCGATCTGATGCTGATGGAACCAGCCGACCTTGATGCGGGTTTCGCGTTTCATCGCTCCCGCCTGCAGCGGCAGCGCGCCGGCAATGAGCTTGGCGAAGGTCGATTTGCCGGCGCCGTTGACGCCGAGAAGTCCGATGCGATCGTCGATGTCGAGCCGCAGATTGAGCTTTCGCAGCACCGGCTCGCCGTCGTAACCGACGGCGGCGCCTTCGAGCTGCAGGAGCGGCGGCGCCAGCGGGCGGCTCGGCGATGGCAGCGTGAACGGCGCCACGCGCTCCTCGACCACCTCCGCGATCGGCTCAAGCTTGGCAAGCCGCTTGATGCGCGACTGCGCCTGCGCGGCCTTGCTCGCCTTGGCGCGGAAGCGGTCGATGAATTTCTGCAAGTGTGCCCGCTCGGCTTCCTGTTTGGCCCGCGTCGCCGCCTGCAGCCGCGCTTTTTCCGCGCGCCGCGTCTCGAACTCGTTGTAGCCGCCGCTGTAAAGATCGAGCTTGCCTCGGCTCAAATGCAAAATCGTATCGACCGAATTGTTGAGAAGCTCGCGGTCGTGACTGATGATGAGCGCGGTGTTCGGATATTTTTGTAAGCGCGCTTCGAGCCACAGCGCGCCTTCGAGATCGAGATAATTGGTCGGCTCGTCGAGGAGAAGAACATCGGGCTCGGCAAACAAGGCCGCGGCCAGCGCCACGCGCATGCGCCAGCCGCCGGAGAATTCGGCCATCGGCCGCGTGAGATCGTCGTTGGAGAACCCCAGCCCGCTCAAAATCTCCGCGGCTTTCGCAGGCGCGCGATCGGCATCGATGGCGTTCAGGCGCTGATAGATCTCGGCCATTTCTTCCGGCGCCGCGGTTTCCAATTCGGCGTTGAGCTGTTCGCGCAGCGTATCGGCGGCGAGAATGGTGTCGATCAGCGTCACCGGCGTCGCCGGATGCTCCTGATCGACCGAGCCGATGCGGGCACTCTTCGGCACGACGATCTCGCCGCCCAGTGCGGCCAGTTCGCCTTTAATGAGCCGGAACAGCGTCGATTTACCCACGCCATTGCGGCCGACCAGGCCGACTTTGCTGCCGGACGGAATCGTCACGCTGGCGCCATCGAAAAAGCGGCGCCCCCAGGCGTCGAAAACAAGATTCTCAATCCGAAGCATGGCGCGGACGTCACAAAGCCGTGTGAGTTGGGAGGAAAAGCGCGTTGTCTTGACGGCGCCGGGCTCAGATAGCGTCTCGCGATGCCGATTTCAAATGGCTCGCAAAACCGCTCATTCCCGCGCAAGGGGGAATCCAGCTGCACAAGCCTGGGTCCCCGCCTTCCGCCTTCGCGCTGATGCGCTTCGGCGGACTCGAACCCGCCGTAGCTCGCCGAGCGAGCGTAGGCGGGTCGCGGGGACGAGCGATAAATGGCATTACAGCGCTTCGACCGTGACCACCCCGGTCACCGCCTTGATGGCGCCGGCGATCTGCGGCGAGACCTTGAAGCGGCCGGGCAGCTTGACCTCGACCTCGCTGCCGTTGCGCAAGAGCAAGACCATGCTGACTTCGCCCTCGCCCGCCGCAGTGTCGGCGCCGTTGCGCGCGCCGCCGTTTTTCATCGACTCAAGGCGCTTGGCGACGCCGG
>JASHOX010000105.1 GCA_030038415.1 Xanthobacteraceae bacterium | reverse complement strand
GCCAAGAATCAAAAATACGATCCGAGCAATTTCATCAACGCCGCGCTCGCCGGTATTGGCGACGAACACAATGGCGGCGGCCCGATCTGGGCGATCTTCGACGCCGAAGCCTGCGTGCGCGAGAAATGGATTGCGCAGCCGCCGCATGTCGATGTCGGCGCCGGCTTCTTCTTCACGGCCGGCAGCTTCGAGGAACTGGCCGGCAAGATCAAAATGAAATACCAGCGCGTGCCGATGCCGCCGCAAAACCTCGCCGCCACGGTCGCGCGCTATAATTCATTCGTCGACGCCGGCAAGGATACCGATTTCGGCAAGCCGAACCCGCTCCACAAAATCGCCAAGCCGCCGTTCTACGCCGCCTGGGCGACGCCGGTCATCCACGACACGCGCGCGGGCTTGCGCATCAATGCGCGCTGTCAGGTCGTCGATATGAACGGCGAGGTGATCCCCGGCCTCTATTGTGGCGGTGAATCGGCCGGCGGCTTTTCCATGCACGGCCTGCCGCGCGCCATCTGCCAGGGGCTCATCGCCGGAAAAAACGCGGCGATGCAGAACGAGGCAAGCTGAGTCGTACGCTATCTTCGTGAGATCGGCGAGCGATCGGTCGAATTGTTCGACCAGCGAAAGAAACTCAGCCACGGCGAAGACACCGGCGCGGTGGTGCGCGGCGCTGCCGCCGATTGCCGCACCGCCACCGGATGCCTGATCGGCTCGCCCGGCGGCAGCTTGAGCAAGTCCGACACTTTGACGAACGTGTACCCTTCGGCGCGAAGCTTGGCGATGATCTCGGGCAGCGCGTCGCCGGTGGCGGGCGCGTCGCGTCCGCCGTTCATGTGCAGAATAACGATGCTGCCCGGACGGACCTGCGTGACGGCGTCGGAGGCGACCCACTTCGGACTTTTCTCGAAGGCATCGGCACCGTCGACATCGCCGCCGATCACGGTGTAGCCCTGCTCTTCGACTGTCTTCGTAGCCTGCGCATCGGAGCACAGTCCGGGAAATCGGAAATATTTCTTATAAGACACCGCATATTGCTTGAGCAGATCGTCGGTCTTTTGTACCTCGCCGGCTTGTTTTGATTGCGGGATCGGAAAAAGATTGTAGCACGGGGAATGAAACGCGCCGTGCGAGTAGCTGTGATTGCCGAGTTCGAACAGCGGGTCGGCGGCGAGCTGTTTGGTCGCGGCGGGATAGGTCTCGATCCACAGTCCGGTCAAAAATAGCGTCGCTGGCGTCTGTTGCTGCCGCAGCGCCGCAATGACTTTTTCATTGTACCATGAGGCAACCTTGCCGCTTTTGAGCTCGCGCAGCATCCCCGGCGTCATGTCGGCGTCGAATGTCAGGGCGACGATTTTTTGGCTCGTCGCCGCATGATCGAAGCTCAAGCGCTGAGCGGTCGTCGCCGCTACGAATCTAGACACGCTCAACGTCATGAACAAAGTAAGCAGAGCGAGCGCCGGCCCGCGTAGAATGGGCGGAGCGTTCACTAAACCGTCGTCTGCGCCACGCCGCGCTGGGCGTTGAGCGCGTCCTTGGCGCCGTCCTTGAACGCGACGTCGGGCGGCAGCACCACCGAGCAGGAACGGATCTTATGCTGCTCGGGATCGACGCCGGGCGGGGTGACGCCCTTTTCGGCCAGCGCCTTGGCCGCGCGCATCAGGCGATGGCGGGCCATGATGATGCCGTTGTCGGTCGAAACCAGGTTTTCCTTGGTGCGGTCGCAGATCGGTCCCATGCTCTCCTGCAGCGAGGCATCCTGCATGGCGAAGCCGGCAACGCCGCTGTAGGTCCGTCCCGCCTTCTGCGCCGCGCGGTCGATCAGATAATCGTTGTCCTTGTTGGCGAGCGGCCGGAACGCGGCATCCACTTTGCAATGCACGCCGGCGCCGTCCTTCATGGCATCGACCTCCGTCTTGGTCAGCGCCCGCACCGGGTGGAAGTCGTATGACCAGGCCCAGCACGTCTCGTCGTCGATCGGCACCCAGAAGTGGCCATGAATCGGATGGTCGCCGCGCGGCGGGATCATGGTGAAGCACGGCATGACCCAGGGAGTGATGCGCCAGTAATATTTGCCGTTCTCAGCGTTGCGCCGGGCGCCGATAAACAACCCGCCGGGCTGCTCGACGACCTCGAAATACGGCGCCATGTCGGAGAGATTGTACTGGTTGCCCTTGGCGCCCTTGAACAGTGGGTCGGAGCCGAGATCGCCGCGATGCAGGAAGGAGACATGGCTCGAATCGATGCCGCCTTCCATGGCTTGCAGCCAATTGCACTCCTGGAGCCGCTTCGAGGTGAAGCTCTGCTGCGGCGGCACCAGCGCGAATTCCCATTGCGGCAGCGGCGGCTTCTTGTCCGCGGGCCCCATATAGGTCCACAGCACGTCGCCGATCTTCACCAGCGGATAGGAGGTCAGCTTGACCTTCTTGCAGAAGCCGCTTTCCGCCGGCTCGGACGGCACCTCCACGCACTGGCCGGTTACGTCGTATTTCCAGCCATGATAGGGGCAGCGCAGGCCTCTCTCCTCGTTGCGGCCGAACCACAGCGATACGCCGCGATGGGCGCAAAATTCGTCGATCAGGCCATAGCGGCCCTCGGAATCGCGGAAGGCGACCAGGCGCTCGGAGAGGAGCTTGACCCGGACCGGCGGACAGTCGTTTTCCGGCAATTCCTCGGCGAGCAGCGCCGGCAGCCAGTAGCATCGGAATAGCTGGCCCATCGCGGTGCCGGGGCCGGTCTGGGTCAAAAGCTCGTTCTGTTCTTTTCTGAGCATGATTTTTCGTCCGTAACGACTATCCTCTGAAAGAGTAGGGATTCGGTTCCGCCCGAGCAAGCGTGCCAAGGACCCACCGTACTCGCCCGTATCATGACAGGCAGGCGAAATTGCGTGCGCAAAGGCCGCGTGCGGTTGCTCTGCCAACGCAATTACGCTAAGCCCGCCCGGTCCGGGTGGCCCCTTGGAGGAATGGCAATGTCCGATCACGGTGAGGTCGAATACGCGCTTGCAACGGGCAACGATTACCCCGCGCACGAAGAGACGTACCGCAATTTCATCACGCTGGTGAAAGTGACGATGGCAATCGTCGTCATCATTGTCATCGGGATGGCGTATTTCCTGACGTGATCTAACCGCAAATACCGACATCAGCTGATTGCCGGCCATTGCCGCCGTCGGAGGATTGATGAAAGTCGCGGTTGCTGCCGAGACCGATTCGGGCGAGCCGCGCGTGGCCGCGACTCCCGAGACCGTTAAGAAGATGATCGGCCTTGGCGCCGAGGTCGTTGTCGAACCGGGCGCCGGCGTCAAGTCCGGTATTCTCGACGCCGACTATGCCGCCGCGGGCGCTACCGTCGCCCGCGACGCGCTCGGCGGCGCCGATATCGTGCTCAAAGTGCGGCGGCCGAATTCGGTCGAGCTCGCGCAACTGAAAAAGGGCGCGATCGTTATCGCCATCATGGATCCGTACGGCCATGACGACGCGCTGCGCGCCATGGCGGAGGCCGGCGTCACCGCCTTTGCCATGGAGCTGTTGCCGCGCATCACCCGCGCACAAGTGATGGACGTGCTCTCAAGCCAAGCCAATCTCGCCGGCTATCGCGCCGTGGTCGATGCGGCGGAAGAATTCAGCCGCGCCTTACCGATGATGATGACCGCGGCAGGCACGGTTCCGGCCGCCAAGGTTTTCATCATGGGCGCCGGCGTCGCCGGCCTGCAGGCGATCGCCACCGCGCGCCGCCTCGGCGCCATCGTTACCGCGACGGACGTGCGGCCGGCGGCCAAGGAGCAAGTCGAGAGCCTCGGTGCCAAATTCATCGCCGTCGAGGACGAAGAATTCAAAGCGGCCGAGACCGCCGGCGGCTACGCCAAGGAAATGTCCAAAGAGTATCAGGCCAAGCAGGCTGCGCTGGTCGCCGAGCACATTAAGAAGCAGGACATCGTCATCACCACCGCGCTCATTCCCGGCCGGCCGGCGCCACGGCTGGTATCCAAAGAGATGGTGGCCTCGATGCGGCCCGGCTCGGTCGTGGTCGACCTTGCCGTCGAGCGCGGCGGCAATGTCGAGGGCGTGCAAGCCGATGCGGTCGCCGACGTCGGCGGTGTCAAGATCGTCGGCTACCGCAACGTGCCGGGCCGGCTCGCCGCCACGGCATCGAGCCTCTACGCCAAAAATCTCTATGCGTTCCTGGAAATTTTGATCGACAAGAAGACCAAGGCGCTTGCCGTCAACTGGGATGACGAGATCGTCAAGGCCACCGCGCTCACGCGCGACGGCGCGGTCGTGCATCCGAGTTTCAAGCCCAAGAGTGCGGCGTAATCAATTCTCCCTCCACAACGGGGAGATGAGCAAAACTGGAGGCCCCATCGTGGTGACGCTTTCAATCCTGAGCCAGCTCGATCTTCTCGCCAACGCCCATACGAGCGCACCGGAAGCGGCGAGCGATACCGTCAATCCATTCGTGTTCCGGCTGTCGATTTTCGTGCTCGCGGTCTTTGTCGGCTATTACGTGGTCTGGTCGGTGACGCCGGCGCTGCACACGCCGCTGATGTCGGTGACCAACGCGATTTCCTCGGTGATCGTGGTCGGTGCGCTGCTCGCGGTCGGCGTGGCGCTCGCCGGCAGCGATTCCGGGCCGCTCTGGGCCCGCGTGCTCGGCTTCGTCGCGCTCAGTTTCGCCTCGGTCAATATTTTCGGCGGCTTTTTGGTGACCAAGCGGATGCTCGCCATGTTCCAGCGTAAGCAAAGGTGACGGAAAGAACGAAGCTATGACCGCCGATCTCGCCGCGCTTTGTTATCTGATCGCCGGCGCCTTGTTCATTCTGGCGCTGCGCGGGCTGTCGAACCCGGAGACCAGCCGGCGTGGCAATCTGTTGGGCATGATCGGCATGGCGATTGCCATCGCCACCACGCTGGCGGCGCATCTGCCGGCGGATCTCGCGGCTTGGGGATTGGTCGTGCTGGGCATGGCAATCGGCGGCGGCACCGGCGCAGTGATTGCACGCCGCGTGCCGATGACGTCGATGCCGGAACTGGTCGCCGCCTTCCATTCGCTGGTCGGCATGGCGGCGGTGCTGGTCGCGGCCGGCGCGCTTTATGCGCCTTCGGCCTTCGGCATCGGCAGCGAAGGCGCCATCCACAGCCAGAGCCTGATCGAAATGTCGCTCGGCGTCGCCATCGGCGCTATCACCTTTACCGGGTCGGTGATTGCGTTCTTGAAGCTTTCCGGCCGCATGAGCGGGGCGCCGATCACGCTGCCGGGCCGCCACGTCATCAATATCGCGCTGGCGGTCGGTCTGGTCGCCCTGATCGTCTGGTTCTTCGAGGCGCAGCAGCATCTCACCTTCTGGCTGATCGCGGCGGTGTCGTTCCTGCTCGGCGTGCTCATCATCATCCCGATCGGCGGCGCCGACATGCCGGTCGTGATCTCGATGCTCAATTCCTATTCCGGATGGGCCGCGGCCGGCATCGGCTTCACGCTGGAGAACACCGCGCTGATTATCACCGGGGCGCTGGTCGGCTCTTCGGGCGCGATTCTGTCCTACATCATGTGCAAGGGTATGAACCGCTCGTTCATTTCGGTGATCCTCGGCGGCTTTGGCGGCGAGGTGGCGGGGCCGGCGGCCGCAGCGGGCGAGCGGCCGGTCAAGATCGGCTCAGCCGAGGACGCGGCGTTTATTTTGAAAAATGCCGGCAAGGTCATCATCGTGCCCGGTTACGGCATGGCGGTGGCGCAGGCGCAGCACGCCTTGAGAGAAATGGGCGACAAGCTCAAGCACGAAGGCGT
>JASHOX010000104.1 GCA_030038415.1 Xanthobacteraceae bacterium | reverse complement strand
GGCGCAACCGTTATCCCGTAAATGTAGGATCGAGAACAGCACCCCACAGGGAGGCCGGACCGCTGGGCAGCACCCGATGAACGGCAAAAATACCAAGAAAGACAATAAGCAAGATGACCGGTTCCTGGCCCGCCTCGACGCCGTGGCGGCGGACACCGAGGCGCTGCTCGAGCGGCTTCTGGCGGCAAAGCCGGAGCCCGGCGAACTGTCCCGTCCGGACCGGCTGCTCGAGGCCATGCGCTACGCCAGTCTGGGTGGCGGCAAGCGTTTTCGGCCGTTCCTGGTCGTCGAAAGCGCCGCACTGTTCAAGGTGCCGCGGCAGCGCGCCCTGATGGCAGGCGCCGCGCTGGAGTGCGTCCACTGCTACTCGCTGGTGCACGACGATCTGCCGGCCATGGACAATGACGAATTGCGGCGTGGCCAGCCCACCGCGCACCGGAAATTCGACGAGGCGACCGCGATCCTCGCCGGCGACGGACTGCTGACTTTTGCCTTCGACATCCTGTCGCGACCGCAGAGCCACGCCGATCCGGCGGTCCGCATCGAGCTTGTCAACGCGCTCGCCCGCGCCGCCGGTCTCGGCGGCATGGCGGGCGGTCAGATGCTCGACCTCGCCGCGGAGGGCCGCTTCGGCGCGCAAAAGCACGGCCCCGGCGATGTGCGCATGCTGCAGGCGATGAAGACCGGCGCGCTCCTTCGTTTCGGTTGCGAGGCCGGCGGTATTCTCGCCGCAGCGGATAAGCCGCAACGCACGGCGCTGGCGCGCTACGGCTCGGCGGTCGGCGAAGCCTTCCAGATCGCCGACGACCTTCTGGATATCGAAGGCGATCCGGCGCTCGTCGGCAAACAGACCGGCAAGGACGCCGCCGCCGGCAAGGCGACCTTCGTCAGCGTTCTCGGCGTCGACGGCGCCAAAGCGCGCTTGCGCGAACTCGTCGCCGAAGCCGAAGCGGCGCTTACCCCGTTCGGAGCGGCCGCCGCCATCCTCATTGAAGGCGCCAGATTTGTTGCCGACCGGCATGCTTGATCGAGGTTATGCGCCGGCATGAGCCGATACGTCGCAGCGCCGTAACAGTTTCGTGGGAATTGAGGCTTTTGCGACGGAGTGGCGCGGATGAAAATTGTGGGCAAGGCGTGGCCCCCCATCCGGCGCGATTGCGGTCGGAAGCCCTTCTGCCTATTTGCTGCAAGCTTGTCGCATTTGCTGCAAAGTTTTGCGGAGAAATAACACAAGCTGGGCCGAACCTGCGGCCGCTATTGGAAGACTAAGCTCATAATGACCCCTCCCGCGCGTTGGACCATCGCTACTTGCGCCGCTGCGGCCGTGCTGGCAGGGACGTGTCTTATGCCGGCGCCGGGCTCACTTGCCGCGGCAACCGCGCAGGTGCAAAGCGCGCGGCATCAAGTCGGCCCCCGCGTCAAGAAGGCGCCCAACAAAGCGCCTATCGCGGCGCCCAGTCCCGCCGCACAGCAGTCTAAATTTCCGCCGCGCGCGCCGTTTACCACCGCCGACGATGCGGTAGCCGCCATTCCCGGCATGCCCGATGCGCGGTTCTGGGCGGATTCGGTGTCCGACTTCGAAAAGGCGCTGCCGGCACAGCCGGGACCTTGGCTCATCCTCTCGACCGGCGGCGCCGACGGCGCCTTCGGCGCGGGTCTCCTCAACGGCTTGAGCGCCGCCGGCAACCGGCCGGATTATTCCGTCGTCACCGGCGTCTCCACCGGCGCGCTGATGGCGCCGTTCGCCTTCGCCGGCCCGAAATACGACGAGGCCTTGAAGGATGCCTACACCAAGATCACCTCGGCGGATATTTTCGAAGTCGGCTCAACCGGTGAGAGTTTCCTCGATTCCTGGCCGCTGAAGGATCTGATCGCCAAACAGATCACGCCGCAATTGCTCGCCGATATCGCCGCCGGCTATCAGGCCGGGCGGCGGCTGTTCGTGGTCACCACCGATCTCGACGCCGAGCGCTCGGTGGTCTGGAACATGGGCGCCATTGCCGCGCATGCGAGCGACAAGACCGACGGCGCCGCCGCGCTCAATCTGTTCCGCACCGTGCTTCTGGCCTCGGGCAGCATTCCCGGCGCCTTTCCGCCGGTGCTGATCGACGTCGAAGGCAACGGCAAGCGCTTTGCCGAAATGCATGTCGACGGCGGCGTCGGCGGCCAGTTCTTTGTCGCGCCGCCCGCGATGCTGGCCGGCACCGGCGCCGACCGCATTCCGGCAAGCCAGCTTTACATCGTGGTCAATAGCGCGCTGCAGCCGGACTTTGCGGTCGTCGACCGCTCGACGCCGGCAATCCTGGCGCAGGCGGTCGGCATGGCGGTCAAGGTGGACTTGCGGCTGATGCTTGACCGCACTTTTATCGCCGCCAAGAATTCGGGGGTCGGTTTCAACGTCGCCACCATTCCGGCGGATTTCCACGCGCCGAGCCGCGGCCCGTTCGATCCAAAATATATGCAAGCATTGTTCGACGTCGGTTATGCGCAGGGCAAAAGCGCCGCCGCATTCGCCAATGCGCCGCCGCCCTACCCTGCTCCGCCGGCAACCGATCCAAACAGCGACGCCAAATAGCAAGGAAACGACATTGCACAACCGGGAGCGACCACATGAGCAGACTGGGAGGGATTGTTGCGGCAACGGCAATTGCGTGTGCGCTGGCGACGATCGCGGCGTCGCCGTCGCATGCCGCGAGTAGGAAGCACGTCTATACGAGATCGCGCGCTTATGACGGGCTGTGGAGCGTGTCGATCCGCACCAAATTCGGCCCCTGTGACGCCGCCTACCGCTATCCGGCGCGCATCGTCGGCGGCCAGATCCGCCAGGCTGATAACGATTTCAGCTATCAGGTTTCCGGCGCCGTGGTGGCGAGTGGTTCAATCGTCGTGACGGTCAGCAAGGGCCTCGGCACCGCCACCGGCACCGGCCATCTCCGCGGCACGACCGGCTATGGTCGCTGGAGCACCGCCGGCAACCAGTGCTACGGCACCTGGAGCGCGATGCGCCGCGCCGAGAACTGAGGCATAATGTAAGGTGGGCTCACGCCCGCTCTGGTGCGCCCAGTTTATTTCTGCGCTGACGCGCGACGCCCACGCGCCGCGCGTGGGCAAAATCGCATTTCAGGACTGCGCCAGCGCAGAGGCGCGGATGACGATTTTGCCCGCCCTACCGCGCTACTCGGCCACTACTCCGCCTTGCGCGCCGGCCGCTGCACACAGCAGTTCGGCGGCACCATGTTCACCGATGCGGTCGGGATCGTTCCGACGCCCGACGCCGCGATTTCGATCGCCACGTCGTCGATATCGACGTTGAGAATAGCCGCGTCGGCTTGATCCTCATTCGAATCGTTGAGCGCTTCGTTCATGGCAGCAAGCTCCCGCTGTTCAGGTCGCGCGTATCTATCGGGCGCGATCCTAGCACTTTTACGGGGAGCAAGGCGCGGTCCAACAGTCACAGTCCGCCGATATTCCCCAAGATCTGCCAAGCCTGGTCAAACAAAAGTGACCACGGAAGCCAAGACGGCTTCTGGCGCTCGGGCTGGACCAGACAGACATGATGGCGATGGAGAATGACCTATGAATAAGTCTCTCATCGCCGTTGTGTTGCTGATGGCCGCGAGTTCGGCAGAATTTGAAGTGAGCCAGGACCGTGGTCCATCATCCGGCCCCAGGCGGGAATTCGGCGGCGCTGTAACTTTGGTCAACGCACCCGGCGGCGCCTACATCCAATGCGACCCGCGCAACCCATCCTCACCCGTCCGCTGTAAGCCGGACGGCTGGTAGGGTTTTGCTTCACTGGTCTTGCGCCGCCGTCGCCGTCAACCGCGCTTGGCGGTGCCGTAAACGGCGCACCGGCCCTCACATTTGTTCAGACACATATTGCCCTTGCCGGAGCAGTTTGTCAGGCAGCGTTGCTGACAGGTGCCGTAAGGCTCCGAAAAGGCAGGCGCTGACAAGAAAACGACGGCGCATAGGACGGACGCCGAGACAATCAGTCTGCACATGGTTGGCTCCCGGTTAGGCGCGCTCGTGGCGCGCCCGGGAGAGCTACAAAGGAGGACGTGATGGCGGCGTGAGTCGTCCGTGAAACAGGCGTGGTTTCACGCGAGTGATCGCGCTATCAATTAAAAAAAAGCCGAAAAACCGTCTTGCTCAAAGCGTGTCGCTGGCGGCGAGACGTAGCCCCTGCCAATAGCGCGAGTCTTGATGGATCGCGGCGATGTTGAGCAACTGGTCCAGCGCGGTGGAATCGGCCGCCATCTTGAGCAACCGAAACTGCTCGCGGCTTTGCACACGATCTCCGGTGAGTGCATAGGCCGAAGCAAGCGCGGCCCGCAACGGCGGCGCCGGCGGTCCGAGCGAAGCGGCCTCCAAGAGCGACATGATGGCCTGCTTGTCCTCGCCCAGTTCGAGCTGGGCGATCCCGGCAAATCGCAGCCACAGGCGTTCGTTCGGGTCGTGCGCGGATTCGTCGAGCGCATGCTTGATGCGGCGCAGCCCCTCGTCGGCGCGTCCCAGCAGCACCAGGGCGAATCCCGCATGTGCCTCCGCCGGGACGAAGCTTGGATTGATCTCAAGCGCCCGATCAAACGCGCGCAAGGCCAGGTCACGCTGACCGCGCTGCAGGTAAATATTGCCGAGCCAATAATGCGCCCGTTCAATGCGCGGATCGATCTGGAGCGCCTGTTGAATCAGCTGCCCGGCCCGCATGAGCGTCGATTTTCTTTCGCGCAACAGATTTTCGCTGGACTCAACGAGCCGCGCGGCTAGCCCGATCAGCGCCGGCGCGGAACGGGGGTCGCGCCGCAAAATCTCTTCATACAGCGCCGCCGCGTCTTCGCCCGGCGCCGGGCCGCGATATTGGATGGTCAACGCTTTGGCGATCAGCTGATTCAAGGGGGCAAGTTTGAGCTTCGTGTCGTCCAATCCCTGCGCGGCCGCATAGGTGGCCTGCACCTGGAAGTCGCGGGCGATCCGTCGCGCGATTGCGACATCGCCACCGCTGTCGCCGTCGCTGGCATAGTCGGCGGCCCACACCACCGTCCGATCCGCCAGGTCGGTCAGATCGGCGTGGACGCGAATGCTCGATCCCCGCCGGACGACCGACCCTTGAGCCCAATAGCGGGCGCGCAGTACGGATGGCGCGCCGCTCGCAGGCGCTCGTCCGTCGATCACCGTCAATCCGGAAAACCGCGACGCGCTCGTCAGCACTTCCTCCGTGAGATCGCGGGCGAGGTCGGCGGAGCCGGACTGCGGCGATTGAAAGGGCGATAGAAGAAGTGGAATCGATGATTGATCGGCAATGGCGGCGGACCTGGACAATTGGTGCGGGATACCGGGGCCATACACCACACCCAGATAAGCGAGGAAAAATGCCAAGGCCGCCGCGACGATGGCCGGCGTCAGGATCGAGCGCCCGGCGCGGCGCACGCCCGGCGGCCGTCGCGGATGCATGACGGATTCTTCGGCAGCCTCGCGCGGCAGCGACGGCTCGTCGTTCGCTGCAGCCGCCGCGATGTTTCTTTGGCCGATCGGAACGCCGCTTCCTGCCTTAAGTCGCTCGATCAGATCGATGGTCTCTGCCTCCGGCTCGACATCGAGCTCTTTGCGCAGAAGCTCGACGAAGCTTCGCGCTTGCAGGAGAGCCTTATCGCGTCCCAAATGACGCGCCGATACCCGCAGGCTCAGCCTGAGCCAATCTTCGCGAAACGGATCTATCGCGACCAGCCGCGATGCAAGCTCGACCGCCCTGCCGGCGTCGCCGCTTTCATCGGCGCGGCTTACCAGGCTCGATAACGCGCTGCCCGCGCCGGCATCGAGCCTGGCGCGCTCAGCCAACGCCCAGGCGCAAAACTCCTCGCCCTCCAGCGTCGCGTCGGAAAGGAATTGTCCGCGATAGAGCGCTGCCGCGTCTTCGAAGTCGGCTGCCGCAGTCGCGGCGCCGGGTCCGCGGAAATAATGTGCATCGACGCGAAGGTTTTTCAGCCCGACCGTCTCGGCATCGATCGTCAGCAAATCCTCGGCAAAGCTCGCGAGGTCGGCGCGGAGCGAGGCCAGGCAGGATCGCAAGTTTTGCCGCACCTGCCGATCGACCCGGTCCGGCCAGAGCAGAGTGGCGAGACGTTCCCGGCTGGCCCGCATCGGCTCCTGCATGGCCACATAGGCGAGCAAGACCCGCGCCTTTTTTGACGATATGACGATCAAGCCAGGCGCCTGGCCGCAATGGCGGAGGCAAAATCCGCCCATCAGCTGCAATTCAAATTGCACAGTCGTGCCCAGACTTTCGCTCATGAGCCAAGCGCGCCGTAGGGTGGGCATTGCACCCGCTCGCCCTTACTAACCGCGGCTGACGTGCAATGCCCACGCGGTCTGACGTTCGGCGCGGGCAAAATCGTCAGCAAATCCCTCGCAAACGTTAAGGCGCGATCGACGATTTTGCCCACCCTACGCGCATTCGTCTCACCCGGTCTTGCGCGCCTGCACATTGGCGTTCCACCACGGGCAGACGTCGGCGGCGCGCAGATAATTGCCGTCCATGACGTTGAGCGGCGCGCGGCCGCCGGCTTCGGCGACGCCGACGCGGATCGCGCGCGCCTCTTCGCGTTTCTCTGGTGTCAGCCACATGCGGTCGTGGCCCCACAGACTCGGCCCCTCGGTGCGCTCATGCGGCGTCCAGTTGCCGGTGTCGATCGAGCGGCCGCCCCAGCCATATTCGACCAGAAACTGCGACGGCGAATAGGAATAGAACGAGGTGACCTGATCGTTGGCGTGGCGGCCGAGCGTGGTGCCGATCCTCTCCGGCTGGCGCAAGGCGAGATCGTAAGCCTGCCCGACGTCGTCGAGATAGCAGACCTCGAACATCAGGTGATGGATGCCGTTCTTGCCGGTGTCGATGAAGGCGAGCGAATGGTGGCGCGGATTGATGTGGAAGAAATAGGCCTTGAACGGCTTGAGCAGATAGTCGGTCGGCTTGAAATTGAGGATCTCGGTATAGAACGGCGCCACGTCCTCTAGTCGCTCCGCGGTGAGGACGGCATGGCCCATGCCGAGCACGCCGGTGCGGAAGCCGGAAATCGAACGACCTGGCTTGAACGGCTCGGTGGTGACTTCGGCGCCGTGAAAAACTTCGAGCCGGTTGCCGATCGGATCGGCGAACACGATCAAATCCTTCACCCGCCGCTCGTCGGCCAGCGCCCGCGAGCCGCGCGCAACCTTGACACCGTTTCGCTCCAGATGCGCCGCCAGCGCATCGAGCGCCGCCGCATCGGCGACTTCCCAGCCGTAGAACGACGGACCCTCGTCTGCGTCGGTATGCACAATCACGCGCTGCTTGCGATCGTCCATGCGCAAAGCGAGCGTGCCGCGGCTCTTGTCAGTGAGCTGCATGCCGAGAAAGCGCGTGGCGTAAGCCGCCCAATCCTCGAGATTCTTGGTGCGGATGCCGACATAGCCCAAAGCGTTCAGATTCATTGCGGATCTTTCTTCGTCTTCGCGACCCACCTTCATATCATATTGGAGTGCATCGGTAAATTGACCGCCGCGAGGCGCGCAAGCCTCGCGGCGGTCAAGTTCCGAAGCGGACCAAACGGTTACGCGGTCCGACCGGTGTGGTAATTCAAAACGCCGGTGCGATCAGTCGATCGCTACGCCGCTTGACTTGATGGGTTCGGCCCATTTCTTGATTTCGCTCGACACGAAGCTCTTCAAATAGACCGGCGTGGTGCGGTCGGATGACACCAAGTCGGTGCCGATCGACTCCATGCGCTCGCGCAGCGCCGGAGTCTTCATGGCGTCGACCGTGGCTTCGCGAAGCCGATGCACGATAGCCTCGGGCGTGTTACGCGGGAAGAACAGCGCGATCCAGTTGTTGGCTTCGAAGCCGGGGAAGCCTTCCTGCTGCGCGGTCGGTATGTTGGGCAGCACCGCCGAGCGCTGGCGCGCCAAAACCGCGATCGGCTTGACGCTGCCGGCCTTGATCGGCGCCAGCTCGGTGGAGACGGCATCGCACAGGTAGTCGATGCGGCCCGCCATCAGATCCTGGAGCGCGGGAGCCGAGCCGCGATAGGGCACGTGCTGCACGTCGACCCCGATCGCCGAATTGAGCAACAGGCAGCCGAGATGAGTCGCCGAACCGGCGCCGCCCGAACCGAACGACAGCTTGGCCGCGTTCGCCTTGACGTAAGCGGCGAATTCCTTGAGCGATTTGACCGGCATGTCCTTGCGGACGACAAGAACCAGCGGCTGCTCGGCGACCAGAGCCACCGGCGCGAAATCGGTCTCCGAATTGTAGAGCGGCTTCTTATAGAGCGTCTGGCTGTAGGCCTGCGTGCCGACCGTTCCCAACAGCACCTGATAGCCGTCGGGTTTCGCCTGGGCGACCCGCTCGGCACCGGTCATGCCGCCCGCGCCGCCGACGTTTTCGACGACGACCTGCTGCTTGAGTATTTCGCCCAAGCGTTCCGCGAGTACCCGGCCGACGACGTCTGTCGGTCCCCCCGCTGCGAACGGTACGATCATTGTGACCGGCCGGCTCGGCCAAACCGCGGCGTGCGCCATACCTGCGGCCGCGGCGATCAAGCACGCCGATGCCGCCGCCATCCAACCTCTGAACATGATTGTTCTCCCTCACTCGCTAACCATTAACTAAAACCGGATTGCCAACTCGCGACGGGCGGAACGCCCGGCGCGTCCCAGCCACGCTTCGCGGCGAAATCTGGCATGAGAAGTTCGTCAACTTTGCGAAGCGGGCGTGGCGGCAATGCGAGGAGATTTGTTCTGACCCAAATCCGTCGCTGCTATTTCACAACTGGGTCCCGGCGCCGCCACAATTTCAGGACCATGATTTCGATAACAATAGACTCTTGATAGACAGCGGGGGGGAGTCATGCGTACCCGTTTTTTTGGTGCCTGTGCGATCGCTTTAACTCTACTTGGTCTTTTCAGCGCCAACCTGTCGGCGCAGGTTCCGAAAGCCATCTCGGCCGGCGGCACCGACGCTGAAATGCGTGAGAAGAAAAACGCCTGGACCGTCGGCATTGTCGGCGGGCTCTTCACTGGCACCTATATGCGCCTCGTCGACGACATGGCGTCGGCGCTCAACGACGGCGACAACCTGCGCATCGTTCCCATCGTCTCCTACGGCGCCGCCTCCAACCTCGACGACCTGCTCTATCTACGCGGCGTCGATGCTGCGATCACGCAGTCCGACGTGCTCGAGTATTTCCGCACCGTGCGCAAGACGCCAAATCTCGAGCAGCGCGTGCAATACATCATCCGGCTGCCGATTTCCGAGCTGCACATCCTGGCGCGCGACGACGTGCAGAGCCTGCAAGATCTACGCGGCAAAAAAGTCAATTTCGGTCCGGCCGGCACTGGCGCAAGCCTCACCGGGCCCATTATTTTCCAACGGCTCGGCATCGACGTGAATGAAGTGCTGATCGATCAGTCAAGCGCGCTGCAGAAGTTGCAGTCCGGCGAGATCGACGCCATTGCGCGGGTCATTCCCAAGCCGGTCGACTTCTTCTCCAAGATTCCGCCGAATTCCGGTCTGCATCTGGTGGACATTCCGTTCACCAAGATGTTCGAAGACCACTATACGCTCGGCGAGTTCACCAAGCAGGATTATCCCAACTTGCTGGAGGGCAAGGACCGCATCGACACCATCGCGGTGCCCGCGGTGCTGGCGGTGTTCAATTGGGGGTCCGACACCGATCGCTATCGCAAGGTTCAGCGCTTCGTGCAGTATCTGTTCACCAATTTCAGCAAATTGCAGCGCCCACCCTTTCATCCCAAATGGCGCGACGTAAATCTGGCGGCAACCGTGCCCGGATGGACGAGGTTTGGCGTCGCGCAAGACATGCTGGACAAGATGGAGCAGCAGAACGGCACCACGGCGCAGCAGCAAATCGATTTCGACGCCTATTTGAGCACTCAGCCGCATATTCCGACCAACGAGGCCGAACGGCAGGTATTGTTTAAAAGTTTCCTGCAATGGCAGGCCCAGCGGCAGACCCATGGCGGCCAGTAGAATTAGCCGCCAACACGCGCTTTAGGACCACGCGCTTTACGTCCGAGCGCTGGTTGCCGGATCAGCTCAGCTTGATGCCGGCGAACTTGATCACCTTGGCCCATTTGTCGATCTCGCCGGCGATCAGCTGGCGATAGTCCGCGGCACTCCGCGGGGTCGGAATGCTGCCGAGCGCGGCGATGCGCGCGTTCAGCGCGGGGTCCGCGAGCCCGGCATTGACGGCGCGATTGAGCGCCTCGATCACGTCGGCCGGCGTGCCGCTCGGCGCGCCGAGCCCCAAGCCGCCGGTGACCTCGTAACCCGGCACGGTTTCGCTCACGGTCGGCACGCCGGGCAGCGACGCGACCCGGGCCGGCGTCGTTACCGCCAGCACGCGCAATTTGCCGGCCTTGATGGCGCCGAGCGACGCGATGATCGGATCGAACATCACGTGCGCGCGGCCCGATTGCAGGTCGGCCTGCGCCTCGAGCTCGCCGCGATAGGGCACGTGGAACAGATCGACGCCGGCCATCATCTTGAAATATTCACCGGCGACATGGGTCAGATTGCCGGTGCCGTTCGAGGCCATGTTGATCTTGCCCGGATTGGCCTTGGCGTAAGCGATGAACTCGCCCACCGTCTGCGCCGGGAACGACGGCGTCACCACCATGACGAAGGGCGTGGCGCCGAAATACGCGACCGGCGCGATGTCGCGCTGGAAATCGAACGGCAGATTGCTGTGCAATAGTCCGCTCATCTCGCTCGGCGTTGCGATAATGAGCAGCGTATAGCCGTCCGGCGTGGCGTGGACGACCGCCTCGGTCGCCAGATCCGTGCCGGCGCCGGGCTTGTTCTCGACCACGAATTGCTGGCGGAGCCGGTCCGAGAGATATTGCGCGACAAGCCGCCCCTCGACGTCGGGCGAGCTGCCCGCCGTATAGCCGACGAACATCCGCACCGGCCGGTTCGGATAATCGAGCGCCGCGGCGAGGCGAGGCGCGAACGGAACGGCGGCGGCGCCGACAGCGAGGCGCAGTGCGTCGCGGCGATTTGGTTTTATCATTTCTTCCCCCCAGGCGTTGCAGCGGCTTGTCGGTGTTAGTCGTATCAGGTGGCCTGCGTCGCAGCCAAGACCGCCGCGCGCGATTTGCCGGGTGGATGGCGGGTTACGCCGAAGCTTGCCATCGGGTCGGGCATGCCGTGACCGGACGCATTGGCCGACCGGCCATACGGCCTTTTGCTGCGGCGCGATCGTCGAGGATAGCCGCTCAGACAGGCGCGACGTTTTCACCGCCAGAAGACGGGATCGTGCGCCATCTGATCGTTCGATCATTCAACGACGTTGATTATTTTTACGGTGTCAAGGCTCGGCTTTGACCAGGATCAATTTATTCCTTGGCCTTTTTTGCTCACCTTCTTCGGCGGAGAACTGCCCGCTTCGGCGTTCCGTCCATTCAGTTCAAATCCGGTCAGGCCAAAACGAACAGGCCGATGGTATGAGCAATCCTCTCGATTACCCGTTTGTCGTTTTTGCAATTTTCCTGGTAGCGCAATGGGTCGCGGCCTACATCGGCGACTTCCTTGGCAAGAAGCGGCGACGCCTCAATCAGGATGAGCAGAAGGAATTCGACACTATTCATACGGCCACTCTGACGCTTCTGGCCCTCATTATTGGCTTTACTTTCGCGATGGCTGTTACGCGCTACGATCAGCGGAAGAACTACGAGGAAGCGGAAGCCAACGCCATCGGGACCGAGTACGTGCGGGTGGACTTGCTGCCGGTCGAAGACGCCGCGCGCGTGCGACAATTGCTCAAGCGATACTTGGATCAACGGATTGCGTTCTACGAGACCCGGGACGAGCGCCAAGTCGGCCAGATCAACGCGGACACCGCAAGGCTGCAAGCCGAGCTTTGGTCCGTCGTCTTGCCGGCCGCAAGCTCACGGCAGAATGCCGTGACGGCGCTTGCCGTTTCGGGCATGAACGATGTGCTGAATTCGCAAAGTTATACGCAAGCGGCCTGGTGGAACCGCATACCGCTTGGAGCATGGGGATTGATGGCGGCAATAGCGGTCGCCAGCAGCTTGCTGATCGGCTTTGGCGAGCGCCGCAAAGGCATGCTCCTGCTTTCGGTCCTGCCCGTCATAGTCTCGATCGCCTTTCTGCTCATAGCGGACATTGACAGTCCGCGCGGCGGCATCATTCGCGTGCTGCCACAGAACCTGATCGCGCTGTCTCA
>JASHOX010000103.1 GCA_030038415.1 Xanthobacteraceae bacterium | reverse complement strand
GACAGCGTGCAGGCGCCGGTGATCTTGATGGCGACATGCGGAAATTGCGCGAGCGTCAGCACCTTGGGCAATTCGGCCCAGGGCTCTTTCGGCTTCGGCGGCACATGCGGCTGCACCAGGCCGAGATGGTCGACGATGATTTGGGTATCCGGATTGCGGCGAATGAGCTCGATGCCCTGGTCGAGCCGCCCGGCGATGTGCACATTGACCGGCAGCGACCAGCGCGCCGCCTCCTTGAGCACCCGATTGAGGCCGGGGTCCGCGGGATCGGTGGCAAGGCCGCTGCGCACCAAGAGCATGCGCACGCCGACCGCGCCCGGCGTGTGCTTCCATTCGGAGATCACGTCGGCGACGGTCGGGTTGGCCGGATCGACCGGCCGCACCAGCGCGAAGCGGTCCGGGTAGCGGTTACGCACCGCGACCGCGTAGCTGGCGTCATAGCGGTACATCGTGAACGCCGACACCAGGATGGCGCCGTCGACTTTCGCTTCGTCCAATATCGCGACCGTCTGCTCGCCGGTTGCTTCCTCGGGGCCGGTCAGCGCCTTGTGCCACGGCCGCTCCGGGCGATCGCGCTCATAGGCGTGCAGCTGCGCGTCGATGATCGGCATGTCGGATCAGGCCGGCTTCCTGCCCCAGAAAATCTCGATGCCTTTCCAATAGAAGGAGTGCGCATCCTCGACAACGCCGGAAAAAGCCTCCTGTAATTGCTCCAGGCTGTAATACGGGATTTTTTCAATCGCCCAGCCCATGCGCGAGAAAATCTTGTCCACCCAGGCTTCGATGTGCACGTCGGCGCTGGCGGCCGCCGTGATGTTCGGGCCAAGCATGATTTCCGCCAGCACGATGCTGCCGCCCGGCTTGAGAACGCGGGTGAGCTCGCGGGCGGATTCGTGCCAGTCATCCGTATGCTGGATGGATTGCAGGATGGCCACCGCATCGTAATGATTGTCCGGCCTAGCCTTGGTATAAGTCCATTGCCAGGTGGCGAGCTGACCGCCGCGGCCGATGACGCCGTCGATATAGGCGCGGCGCGCAAAGTCGGTGATGTCGACGATGTCGATGTGGCCTTTGCCGTTCATGCGGGCCTGCATGTCGCTGTCGAAGCCGCAAACCTGCACGCACTCGCCGATAATCAAAACCTTGTCGCCGGGTTTCAGCGCGAGCTTGTCGTAGATCATCTCGCGGATGACGGAAGCCTTGTCGCGCCACATATAGGGCAGCGTGCCGAACAGGATGGCGCGGCCCCAGCGCGCCTGCTCCGCCGGATCAAGGACGACATCGCCGAGGATCGCGGTTTCCGCAGGCCCCATGTAATCCCAGGGGGATTTCTGTTGTTCCATTCGTCTCAATCCTGTTGAGCGGCTTGCAGTGACGAAGTTACGCCGCGCCGAGATAGCGGATCGGCCGGCCCGGCGCGATGGCCTGCGCGGCGGCGATGATGGCGTTGGCGTCGATGCCGTAGTGGCGATAGAGCTCCGCGATCGAGCCGGTCTGGCCGAAATGCTCGACGCCAAGCGGGCGCACGCGGTGGCCGTTAACCGCGCCGAGCCAGCCGAGCGTCGCCGGATGGGCGTCGACGACGCTGACGATGCCGCAATGCCGCGGCAGCTGCGCGAACAGCCGCTCGATATGCGAGCGCGCATGGACCAAGCCGCGCTCGCGCGCGCGCCAGGCCGCGGTCCAGCCGGCATTGAGCCGGTCGGCGGAGGTGACGGCAAGGAGCCCGACGTCGCGGCGATCTTCCGCCATCAGCCCCACGGCCTGGATCGCTTCCGGCGCGACCGCGCCGCTGTAGGCGACCACCACCTGACAGTTCGGCCCCGGTTCGCGCAGCCAATAGGCGCCGTCGACGATCGCCTGGCGCAGCGCCGGCGTCATCTCGCGCGCGATCTGCTCGACCGGCCGCGTGGAGAGCCGCAAATAAACCGAGCCGCCGGTCTCGTCGCGCAGCCAATTGCGCTCGGAAATTTCGCCGTCGCCGGTGCGCTGAATGTAATCGAGCGCGAAGGCGAGGATGACGGCAAGCTCGTCGACGAAGGCCGGCTCGAAAGCGGCGAGACCGTCCTGCGCCACGCCGATCATGGGCTCGGCGATCGATTGATGCGCGCCGCCCTCCGGCGCCAGCGTAATGCCGGACGGCGTGGCGACGAGGATGAAGCGGGCGTCCTGATAGCAGGCGTAATTGAGCGCATCGAGGCCGCGGGCGATGAACGGATCGTAGAGCGTGCCGATCGGCAGCAGCCGCTCGCCGTTGATGGCATGCGACAGGCCGAGCGCGGAGAGCGCAACGAATAGATTGTTCTCGGCAATGCCGAGCTCGATGTGCTGGCCTTTGGGTGAGAACTCCCAAGTGAAGGTCGAAGGGATGCGCTCGCTCTTGAAGGTATCGGCCATGGCTTGCCGCGCGAACAGGCCGCGGCGATTGACCCATGGCCCGAGATTGGTCGACACCGTGACGTCCGGCGACGCGGTGACGATGCGTTCGGCGAGCGGCGATTTCTCGCGGGCGATCTCGTTAAGCAGCGCGCCGAAACCGGTTTGCGTCGACATTTCCGGCTGGATGGCCACCGCAAGCCGATCGGGAACCGCGATGCGCGCCGCGGCGAGATTGCGACTGTTGCTTTGCGCGAACGGCACGCGATCGAGGAATGCTTGGACGTCAGATTCGGATTGGCGCAAGCCCTCGAAGCGATCCCATTCGTGGCCGGGACGGATGTTCATTGCTTGGCGGAACGTCTCCATCTGCGAAGGCGTCATCAGGCCGGCGTGGTTGTCCTTATGCCCGGCGAACGGCAGGCCGTAGCCCTTGATGGTATAGGCGATGAAGCAGACCGGGCGGTCGTGATCGATGGCGTCGAATGCCTCGATGATCGCCGGCAGATCGTGGCCGCCGAGATTATTCATCAGCCGCGCTAACTCGTCATCGCTGCGCTTCTCGATCAGCCGCGTCACCGCGCCCTGGTCGCCGATGTCGTCAAGAAGCCGCTTGCGCCAGGCGGCGCCGCCCTGGAACACCAGCGCGGAATAAAGCTGGTTCGGACAGTCGTCGATCCAGCGCCGCAACACCTCGCCGCCCGGCTTGGCGAAAGCGGCTTGCTGCAGCGAGCCGTATTTGAGCAGCACAACGTCCCAGCCGAAATTCTCGAACAGATTCTCGTAGCGCTGCCACAGACCTTCGCGCACCACGGCATCGAGGCTCTGCCGATTGTAGTCGACGATCCACCAGCAATTGCGCAGGCCCTGTTTCCAGCCTTCGAGCAGCGCCTCGAAAATATTGCCCTCGTCGAGCTCGGCGTCGCCAAGGAGCGCGATCATGCGGCCTTCCGGCCGCGGTTCTCCGTTAACTTCCTGCCCCCAGCCATGGGCGCGCACGTAATCCTGGGCCAGCGAGGAGAATAAAGTCTGCGCCACGCCCAAGCCCACCGAGCCGGTGGAAAAATCCACGTCGTCGCTGTCCTTGGTGCGCGACGGATAGGATTGCGCGCCCTTGTAGCCGCGAAAGCGCTCCAGCTTTTCGCGCGTCTGCCGACCGAGCAGATATTGAATGGCGTGAAAATTCGGCGCCGCGTGCGGCTTGACCGCGACGCGGTCGGCCGAGCGGAGTGTGTGGAAGTAGAGCGCGGTCATGATGGTCGCGAGCGAGGCGGAGGAGGCTTGATGCCCGCCGACTTTCAGCCCGTCGGCGTTCTCGCGCAGATGATTGGCGTGATGGATCATCCAGGACGCGAGCCACAGCGTCTTGCGCTCGAGCTCGGTGAGGATAGAGAGATCGCCGCTGCGCCCGGATGTGTCGGCCATGATCGGTTTCGTCTGGCCTTGGCGTCGCACCGCGCCTCGCCCTCGGCCGCCTTGTCTTATCAGACCCGGCAGCCAAGACCAATGCGTGCGCCACGCGCGGCACGGCGGGTCCGCCAAAATTGCGTTCCGCTGGATGGATCAGAAGTGCAGCGCGCCGTTGTGGCGGATGACGACGGAGCGCGCGTCCTCGGGACGATGCGCGCCGATCTGCCCGAAGGCGCTGCGCGTCTCCTCGATCAGAATATCGATGACGTGGCCTGGCCCTTCTTCGCCAAGCGCGCCGAGGCCCCACAAGAACGCCTTGCCGGCAAAGGCGGCGGCGGCGCCGAGCGCGTAAGCGCGCACCACGTCGGTGCCGCTGCGGACGCCGGAATCGTACATCACGGTCGCGCGACTCCCCACTTGTTTCACGATCGCCGGCAGCGCGTCGATCGGCCCCGGCAGCGCCTCGATCTGGCGGCCGCCGTGGTTCGACACGAACAGGCCGTCGACGCCGAGTGCAACCGCCTTCTCGGCGTCTTGCGGATGCAGGATGCCTTTCACGATCAGCGTCTTCTTCCAGCGGTCGCGGTATTTGGCGACTTCCTCCCAGGTGAAGGCGCCGCCCATCTCGCGCCGGGCAAAGGCAATGACGTCGTTGATCGAGGCATTGTCGCCGGCGTAGGCGCGCAGCGTGGCGAAACGCGGAATGCCGTTCTTCAACAAGGCGTAGGTCCAGCGCGGCGACAGCAGCATCTGCGTCAGCATCGCAGCATCGGGATGAAAGCCCGAGCCGCCGAGCCCGACCACCACTTCGCGGGCGCGCGTGGTACGCACCGGCACGTCGAGCGTAAGAACGAGCGCGTTGCAGTCCGTTGCCGCGGCGCGGCGCACCAGATCGAAGCCGATGGCGTGATCGTTCTTCGCGGCGCGGTAAAGCTGAAACCAGCAGACGTCCGGCGCGATCTCGGCGATCTCTTCGATGGTGGCGCCGCCGGCAAGGCCGAGCACGTAAGGAACGCGCGCCTGCTGCGCGGCGCGGGCGAGATGCTTGTCGGCGCCCGGCCAGACGATCGCCGGCCCGCCCATCGGCGCGATCCCGATCGGCGCCGCATAGCGGCGGCCAAACAGTTCGACGTCGCAGGGCGGCAGCGACGGCATCACGCCATAGCGCGGGATGAGCTCCACCTCGTCGAGCGCCGCCCAGTTGCGCTTGATGCCGGCATCGTCCTTGCCCGAGCCGCCGTCGGAATATTCGAAGGCGAAATGCGGCAGCTTGCGGCGCGCCGCGCGGCGCAGATAGTCGATGGTCGGATAGTGCCGGTAAAGTTCGGCGTAGCGTGGATTGGCGCTTTTGCCGACGTAGTGACTCGTTTGCGGCGCGGTTTCGGCGGGCTTGATGGCCGTGATGTCGTGCATGAGCGTCTCTCCCTGCCGCGATTATAGCAGCAGCACGTGCAATCGCCTCCCCTTATCAAGGCCGGCAATGTCGGTGTTCAGGTGGTGGATTCAACTGGTCAGGGCAACATCTTCTAATCTTACGAGGTGAGGAGGTGCGCCATGGTGACGTCGCGGATTCTGTTTACCGCAGCACAGAAGGCCGAACTGTGGGAGCGATGGAAGAGCGGGCAAAGTGCAGCGGCCATCTCGCGGGCGCTGGAAAGGAGGAACAAGACCGGCATTGAGCGGATCGTGGTGCTGCATGGCGGGATCGTGCCGGCGCCAC
>JASHOX010000102.1 GCA_030038415.1 Xanthobacteraceae bacterium | reverse complement strand
GCCGGTCTTCTGCTTGTCGAGGCCGTAGGCCAAAGCGGCCGCGGTCGGCTCGTTGATGATGCGCAGCACTTCGAGGCCGGCGATCTTGCCGGCGTCCTTGGTGGCCTGGCGCTGCGCGTCGTTGAAATAGGCCGGAACGGTGATGACGGCCTGCTCGACCTTGGAGCCGAGATAGGCCTCCGCCGTCTCCTTCATTTTCTGCAGGATGAAGGCTGAAATCTGCGACGGCGAATAGGTCTTGCCCTCGATCTCCACCCAGGCGTCGCCGTTACTGGCGCGCGTGATCTTATAGGGAACGAGCTTCTTGTCTTTCTCCACCATCGGATCGTCGTAGCGACGGCCGATCAGACGTTTGACTGCGAAAATCGTGCGCTCGGGATTGGTCACCGCCTGGCGTTTTGCCGGCTGGCCGACCAGCCGCTCGCCCTCGTCGGTAAAGGCGACGATGGACGGCGTGGTGCGCATCCCCTCTGCGTTCTCGATGACCTTCGGCGTCTTGCCTTCCATGACGGCGACGCAGGAATTCGTGGTCCCGAGATCGATGCCGATGACCTTGGCCATGGTTTAAAATCCTCTCTTTTGCGGCAGGTCGGGCTGGCCCCTGAAGGCGCCCAAAGTCCGACCCCCTTATGACTCATCGCCTCAGCCGCAGACTTTAGACCGGTGGCCAAGCATCTACTGTCGGGGCGATTTCCCTTGGCTCATATAGGAGGGCGGCATCGCCCCGCAAGGCAGGATTGCCCGATGCGCGCGACGTTTACGCAGCCAATACGGCAGGGCTGAACGAGCCCGTGTCCGGGATTGCGGTCAGGGTCTCTTAACGGTGTCGCGCGCAGGCATAAGCGCGCTCGGCCGCGCTAGTCCGCCATTAAGGAAATCCTGCCACGGATAGCTCCGGCAAAGGGACAACAGCTCGGCCAGCCGGAAACGGCTCGAGACAGTGCCGCTGGTAGGCGTGGAGTCGATATGCGTGGCAGTCCTGTCGAATGCGGCGCGACCGGGAGCGCGACGCCCGCGCATGCAGTCGCGGTAGACGATCCCGTTCGCACGCTGTTCTTAGTTCTGCCGCGCCCGCTGCGCTTCCTCGGCGTCGGCGGGCTCGGTCTCATCGTCGATCTCGCGGTCTTCACGCTGCTCATCGCGCACACGTTCGATCCGCTGGTCGCGCGGCTCGGCTCGCTCGGCATAGCGACGCTCCTGACCTGGCGGCTCAACCGTGCGCTCACCTTCGACCACAGCGGCCGCCGCACGGCCGACGAAGCCTTGCGCTATGCCGCGGTCGCCGCGGCCGCCCAGGCCGTCAGCTATGGCGTCTTCGCGATTCTCGTCATCGGGCTTCTGGCGGCAATGCCACAGCTCGCCGTCATCATCGGCGCCGCCGTCGGCGCGCTGGCGTCCTATTTGGGCCAGGCCGGATTCGCCTTCCGACCGCAGCATACCGCGTGAAGGCCACGTCATGACCGTACGCGACCGACCCGCCCACGGCATGGCCGTCGACGCCGATGTGTTGGTGATCGGTGCCGGCCCCGCCGGCCTCACCGCGGCCTATTGCCTGAGCAAGCAGCCGCGATCCGTCCTCGTCATCGAGCGCGATCCAGTCTATGTCGGAGGCATCAGCCGCACCGTCGACTACAACGGCTATCTCTTCGACATCGGCGGTCACCGCTTCTTCTCCAAATCGAAGGAGGTGGTCGCGCTGTGGCAGGAGATCCTGCCGGACGATTTCATCAGCCGGCCACGCCTGTCGCGCATCTACTACAACGGCAAATTTTTCTCCTATCCGCTCAAGGCGTTCGAGGCTCTGGTCAAGCTCGGCGTGTTCACCAGCACCGCATGCCTGATGTCCTACCTCTACGCGAAGATGTTCCCGATCGCGCCGGCGCGCACGTTTCACGATTGGGTACGCAACCAATTCGGCGAGCGGCTGTTCCAGATTTTCTTCAAGACCTACACCGAGAAGGTGTGGGGCATGTCATGCGACGAAATTTCCGCCGATTGGGCGGCGCAACGCATCAAAGGCCTCGATCTGGCGACGGCCGTCCTTAACGGCTTGAAACGCTCGCTGCGATTTGGCGGCAAAAGCGGTCACGACGACGGCTCCGGCGCCGATACGGTCAAGACGCTCATCGAAAGTTTCCAATATCCGCGCAAGGGTCCGGGGATGATGTGGGAGGCGGCGGCGCGCCTGATCAAGGCGCAAGGTGGCCGCATCCTGATGGGGCGCGAGGTGAGCAAGCTCGAATTCGACAGCGCGCGCGATTACTGGCGTATCGAAGTCACCACGGCGAATGGCGAGCGGGAACTCTATACCGCGCGCGAAGTTATCAGCTCGGCGCCGCTGCGCGAGCTCATAGAACGCATCAAGCCGACCCCGATATCGCTCCTGCATGCGCGCGCGTTGCGTTACCGCGACTTCCTCACCGTGGCGCTGATGGTGCGCAAAAGCGAGCTGTTCCCGGATAATTGGATCTATATCCACGACCCGAGCGTGCGGGTCGGCCGGGTGCAGAATTTCCGCTCCTGGTCGCCGGAGATGGTCCCGGACAATATGAGTTGCCTCGGCTTGGAATATTTCTGTTTCGAAGGTGACGGACTGTGGAACGCCGCCGACAGCGACCTCATCGCGCTGGCGAAAAAGGAAGTGGCGCAGATCGGTTTGGTTTCCGCCGCCGACGTGATCGACGCCTGCGTCGTGCGCCAAGCCAAGGCCTATCCGGTCTATGACGAGGATTATCGCGAGAACGTCGCCGCCATCCGTCTCGACCTGGAGAGCAGCTGCCCCACGCTGCATGTGATCGGCCGCAACGGCATGCATCGCTATAACAACCAGGATCACGCGATGATGACGGCTATGCTGACCGCGCGGAATATTCTCGCCGGCTCGCGCCTGTACGACGTTTGGAACGTCAACGAGGACGCCGAATACCACGAGGCGGGCGAGTCCGGCGTGCGTCAAGCGCTCGACGGTGTTCGTCTGGTTCCGGAAAAAGTTGCGATCGATCGCGCCGCCTGATCGGGCGCCGTTGCGTCAGGCGGCCACCGCGGTCGACAGTTCCGGCGACCGACCGACATTGCAGGCGTCGGCCTGGGCGATGCGCCAAACGAGATGCACCGCGAACGTAATCAAGACGATGGGCGCGAGCGGAAAGGACACCAGAGCCGATAGCATCATCGTCACCGGGAGCGACCAGACCGCGATCAGAAGCTGATGGTCGCGCCAGGTATTGTCGGCACGCTCACGCAATAATGCGACGACAAATCCGAAGACCACCATGTCGTAATTGAGGATGTACGGCGTGAACAGGAAGGTCGCGGTGACAAGAAGCGCCAGCGACAGCGCCGGATCGCGACGTTTCCAATAAGTCCAGACGACGGCGGCGAAAGCCAGCGCAGATACGATGTACTGAAGCGCCCAGTCCACGCTCAGCGGCAGATGCATCATGCGGCCGCCGTAAAAGACCGACGACACCACCGCGAACAACACGCCCTTGCCGTGCACGGTGAGCCACTCCTGCTGCGGCACGATTTTCTGCCAGAACTCGATCCAGATGCTCCAGCCGAACCACATGGCGGTTGCCGCCACCAACACCGCCGTGGTTATCATGGCCGATGCGATCGTCGTCCAACGCCGCTCAAGTAACAGCATGACCGGCAGCATGAGACCGAGTTGGGGCTTGATGGTGAGTATGCCGAATAATATGCCCGCGAGGATGGGCCGGCGATCGAGACATGTCAGGCCGCCGACCAAAAGCGCGGAGGTATAAAAGCCGTTCTGGCCGAAGAACACGCAAATCGCGATGCCAGGCGCGACGGCGACAAACAGCAGCCGATCGCGTGGAATCGCGTTGGAGCAAGCAAGAAGATAGAGCGCGATACCGACCACACACCACGCGATATAGGCCGGCAAGTAAGGCATCAGACCGAGCGGCCAGATGAAGAGCATCAAGTCCGGCGGGTAAGACCAATAATGGTCTTGATACCTCGTGCCGAGCATCTGCTGCAGCGCCTGATTATAGACGTGCAGGTCGAACCACGGCGCCGGACCGCCGAAGAAGGCGGAGCGGCCGCCCATCCAGGTATTGAGGAAGTCACGCCCGAGGACAAAGTCGGTGCCGTCCACCCACGGCTTGTCGATGGGGGGCAGCCCCGCGATGAGCAGATACGAGATCTCGAGCCCGACGAAGAACACCGCTGCGCCGACTGTCAATTTGACATAGAGGTCCTCGATCGGCGTTTTGCCGATCGGCGAGGTTCGCGCCACAATGTCAGCGTAGGGGGAGAGCAGGGACATCGGGCGGGAAGGTGCCGGCAAGACGTAAAAAACCAATGAAAAGCACCGTTGAAACAGGGTTCCACCCTCAGAATTTCCGGGCGTTAGAGCCCCGGAAAGGTCTGCGGATTTACCCAAGCTATCTCGATCGCGAGCGACAAGAGTGTCTACTTGGTGCCATCCGGCAGGTTATCGCGGCAGCCCCATTCTTCAAGTCGCGGATGCCGAAATCCGGCCGGCCGATGTCGGTAGGCATGTCGAATTGCGGTCCGCTCGGCTGGATGTCGGATGAGCGCGGCTACCGCTATACGCCGACACATCCCGAGACAGGCCGGCCCTGGCCGCCACTTCCGGACGCTTTGCTGCAACTGTGGAACAAGGTCGCCGACTATCCCCAACCGCCGGAGGCTTGTTTGATAAATTACTACGGGCCGGACGCAAAAATGGGCTTGCATCAAGACCGTGACGAAGAGGACTTGGCAGCTCCGGTCGTCTCGGTTTCATTCGGCGATTCCTGCCTGTTCCGCGTCGGCGGGCTCAAGCGCGGCGATTCCACCCGCTCGTTCCGCCTCAATTCCGGCGACGTACTGGTCCTCGGTGGCGGCGCGCGGCTTGCCTTCCATGGCGTCGATCGCATCTACCCCGGTACCTCGACCTTGCTCGCGGAAGGCGGCCGGATCAATGTGACCATGCGGCGGGTGAGACGCGCTGTAGAATCGCGGCCCGAGACACGCGTAGAGGTTTGCCAGGACCGGTGACGATGAATTGGAGCAGACTTTACGGAGCGCGGACCCTTACGAGTCTCGCGGCAGCGGTTTTCGTTGTGCTGGCATGGGCGACCGCGGCCCAGGCCGCCGATGCGGTTTTTCCAGTCGGATCCCGCGTCGGACTGGTGCCGGCGCCGGGTATGTCGCCGAGCGCCAATTTCGTGGGATTCGAAGATGCCGATAACAGCACGGTCGTCCTCGTCGCGGCGTTTCCAGCCGAAGCCTTCAGCGCTCTGGACAAATCCATGGTTCCGGGCGCCCTGAGCAAGCAGGGCATCGACAAACGCGAACCGATGGCGGTCGCCGGCGTCACCGGCTTTCTGCTGACCGGCAAGCAAACCGTCGAGGCGACAGACTATCGCAAGTGGATGTTGGTCGCCCCGGTCGGCGGCGTCACTGCGCTCGTCACCGTGCGGGCGCCGGAGCAGAATAAAAAATATACCGATCAAATGGTGCGCACGATGCTCGCGACAGTCGCGGTACGCCCAAGCGTGCCTGACGCGGAGCGGCTGAGCCTGTTGCCGTTCAAGGTCGGTGATCTTGCCGGATTTCGTATTGACGACGTTTTGCCAGGCCGTGCCTTGATGCTGGTGGATGCGCCGACCGGCGACGCAGGCAAGCCACCGCAGAATGGAAATAACGTGGCGGCGGGGCAACCGATCGACGCCCGCTTCCTCATCGCCGCGTTGCCGGGCGGACCGACCGAAGCCAAGGACGACGACAACTTCGCCCGGGTGACATTCGATCAGATCGGTGGGATCACCGACGTCCGCATCCAGGATGCCGAACCTTTGCGCATCGGCAATCAATCGGGCTACGAAACTCTGGCAAAAGCCAAGGACGCGCAGGGCACCGACCTCATGGTCGTGCAATGGCTCCGCTTCGGCACCGGCGGTTACATGCAGATGATCGGCATTTCACATGCCGATCTGTGGCCCGGCATGCTGATGCGCCTGCGCAAAATTCGCGACAGCATCAATACCGAGTGAATTCCAGATCTGGTGCGCTAGTTCGCGGCAGTTTTGGTATTGTCGTTGCTGGTGGGCGCCGCTTTCGGGCCGCCTTTTGACACCCCGACCAGTGCCGGCCGCAGCACGCGTTCGCCGATCATGTAGCCGGGTTGCACGACTTGGACGACGCTGCCGGCGGGCACCGCGGCGTCCGGCACTTCGAACATGGCTTGGTGCAGGTTGGGATCGAATTTTTCGCCTTGCGGCGTGAATTGCCGGATGCCGTTCTTCTCCAGCGCCTTGAGCAGCTCCCGCTCGGTCAGTTCGACGCCGTCGACCAGCGCCTTGGCGCCGTTTTGCGCGCTCGTTCGCAATTCCGGCGCGACCGCTTCGAGCGCGCGGCGCATATTGTCGGCGACGCCGAGAACGTCACGCGCGAACGAGGTGATGCCGTAAAGCCGTGAATCGGCGACTTCGCGCTCGGTGCGTTTGCGCAAATTCTCCATCTCGGCGAGCGTCCGCAGCAGCCGGTCTTTCATTTCGGCATGTTCGCGTTCGAGCGCGGTCGAGGGCGCCGGCCGGGCGGCCTGGGCGCCGGCGGGAGCGTCGGTTTGCTCCGCCGCGGCCGCTTCGTCCTCAGCGCGAGCGGTCTGTTCCGTCATGGTTTTTCCATCCTTTGACGCCCCGCATATCAGGGTTCAGCCGGTAAAAATCAAGCGTCGGGGTCAGCCGCCTAAGAGCTTGCTGACGACCTTGGCGGTGTAGTCCACCATGGGAACGATGCGCGCGTAATTGAGCCGCGTCGGGCCGATGACGCCGAGCACGCCGACGATATGGCCTGCGGCGTCGTGATAGGGCGCCACGATGGTCGAGGAACCCGACAGCGAGAATAGCTTGTTCTCGGAGCCGATAAAGACCCGCACGCCCTCGGCTTGTTCGGCGCGGCCGAGCAGGTCGATCACTTCGCGGCGGGTCTCCAGATCGTCGAACAGGAGCCGCACCCGTTCGAGGTCGGCGACGGCCTTGAGATCGTCGAGCAGATGGGCCTGGCCGCGCACGATCAGCTTGCGTTCGTCGCTCTCGCCGCCGGACCAGCTCGCCAGACCCTCGGCGACGATTTTCTTGGTCAGCTGATCGAGCTGGGCTTCGCTTTCCTTGAGCGTGCGCGCGATCTCGACCTTGACCTCGTCGAGGGTGTGGCCGCGAATGCGCGCGCTGAGAAAATTCGACGCTTCGGTCAGCGCCGAGGTCGGCAAGCCGATCGGCACGTTGAGCACGCGATTTTCCACCTGACCATCCTCGCCGACCAGGATCACCAGCGCCCGCTCGGGCTCGAGCCGCACGAACTCGATATGTTTGAGGCGCGGATTCGATTTGGCGGTGAGCACGACGCCGGCGGCGCGGCTCAAGCCCGAGAGCAGGCCCGATGCTTCGGTCAACACCGCTTCGAGCGATTTTGCTTGCCCCGAGCCCGCGACCTGCGCCTCGATCGCCTTGCGATCGTTCTCGGTGAGATCGCCGATTTGCATCAGCGCGTCGACGAAGAAACGCAGTCCCAGTTCGGTCGGCAGCCGGCCGGCCGAGGTATGCGGCGCATAAACGAGCCCAAGCTGTTCGAGGTCGGACATCACGTTGCGCACCGATGCTGGTGACAAGGTCATCGGCAGAATGCGCGACAGATTGCGCGAGCCCACCGGCTCGCCGGTCGTGAGATAGCTCTCGACGATCTGGCGAAAGATTTCGCGCGAACGCTCGTTGAGCTGGGCGAGCCCCAGCTGGTTCACGCCCGGCGGAAAATCATGGCTGGCCAAGAAACGCTCCGCAACCGATTGCCGCAGTCATGTCCGGCTTATATCACTCCGCCGCTGCCATCGCATGGGCGCGCGGCGCGCCGCGCAGCAGTTCCATAAGCTTGCGCACCGAGCCGAAGTCCTCCAGCCGATCCACCACGGCAATGACGGCGTCGATATGCGCGTCGGCGATGACGCCTTGCGCGTAGCTGCGGAATTTTTGCTCGATCTGGCGGCGCGACAGCGGATTTTCCGGCGACCCTAGTGGATGCTCGCAGCGCGCCGACAACGCTGCGCCATCGTCCATGATGACGTCCACTTTGGCTTGCGAGCCGGCAAGCGTGCCGTCGGCGCGCACCACGACTTTCTCGGCGGCGAAGCGGCGCAGTTTCGGATCGTCGTAACGGTCGGGTTCGAATTGCGCCAAGGTCAGCGCGCGGTCGTGCAAGATGACCGCCGCGGTATAGTGCGCCGACAACAGCGCCTCGAATTTTGCTTTGTAGGTCTTGAAGCCGCCATGCATGTCAAATGTCGCCTGACTGAGCGCGATATCGACTTTGCGCACATGCGCGGCGGCGATCTTATGCTTCTCCACGATGTCGAACAGCGCCGTGTTGAGACCCTGAATGAGCGATGCCGACGGCCATAGCCGCAGCGCGATCTGTTCGAGCTCGAAGCGTTGGCCGAGACCGGCGGTTATCGCCTGCGGTTTGCCGCCATTGACATAGGCGTTGTAGAGGCCGCCGTCTTTCGCGGTCAGGAACTCGCGCGTGGCGACAAAATTTTGCTGCGCCAAAAGCGCCGCCATCAGGCCCGACAACGCACCGCGGCATTGGTGGAATTTCACCGTCGGCGTGCCCCAGGCCGCGAAGGTCCCCGCCGCCTGACTGCCGGCAAGGCCGAATGCGCGTGCCATGATGTCGGCGTCGCATTGCAAGAGCGAGCCGACCGCCGCCGCCGCGCCGAAGGGACCGAGGATGCCCGGCCCATGCCAGCCGCGCGCGCGAAACACCGGATAATCGAGGCCGATGCCGATCCGCGTCGTCACCTCACAGCCGGCGGCGATCGCGACGAGAAGATCGCGGCCGGACAATCCGTCACGCTCGGCGATGACGAGCGCCGGAGGCACGATTTCGGGCGTGACATGGGTCATGGTCGCGCGATGCACGTCGCACATGGTCACCGCGGTGATGAGATAGCCGTTGAGCAGCGTCGCGCCGGCAAGCGACAAATGCCCACCGCCGATCACGCTCGATTCGCGCCCTTGCGCCAGCGCCGAAGCGAGCGCCGCCATCTGCCCGGTCTCCTCGCCCCGATGGCCGGCGACCGCGCAGGCGAGCGCGTCCAGAAACAGCGTCTTGCAATGCTCGCGCACCCGTTCCGGCAAATCGCCGTAGCGCAGCGTCGCGGCGAATTTCGCCAATGCTTGTGTGGTTTCCAGCGTTGCCTCCGCCGCCATATCGACGCCCTCCGGCCAAATCGGATTGAAGGTTAGGGTCAGCGGCGGCGGCTGGCAATCAGCCGTTGCCCTTGTGGGGCCCGTAGCCGACCCACTACAAGCGGGAGGCGCCGGGCGCCTAACACCGTGATCCTCGATCGGATCATGGTCTAGGATGATTCGCCGGCGCATGATCTTTTCGGAAAACCGGTATCTACTTTTCCGGATCATGCTCTAGCACCGGCAACCGGGGAGAACGGCATGCGGCCAAGCCGCCGACAACCTGACGAATTGCGCCCCGTCTCGCTCGAGCGCGGCGTCGTGAAATACGCGGAAGGCTCCTGCTTCGTGAAATTCGGCGACACCCATGTGCTGGTCACCGCGACGCTGGAAGATCGTTTGCCGCCCTGGCTCAAGGGTCAGGCCCGCGGCTGGGTCACCGCCGAATACGGCATGCTGCCGCGCGCCACGCTCGAGCGCACCCGGCGCGAGGCCGCGGCCGGCAAGCAGGGCGGCAGGACGGTCGAAATTCAGCGCCTGATCGGCCGCAGCCTGCGCTCGGTGGTCGATCTCAAAGCGCTCGGCGAACGGCAGATCACCATCGACTGCGACGTGATTCAGGCCGACGGCGGCACCCGCACGGCTTCCATCACCGGCGCCTGGATCGCGCTTTACGATTGCCTCGCCTGGATGAAGGCGCGGTCGATGATCGAGGCCGAGGTGCTGCGCGACCATATCGCGGCAATTTCCTGCGGCGTCTGCTCGGGCACAGCCGTGCTCGATCTCGATTATGCCGAGGATTCGCAGGCCGACACCGACGCCAATTTCGTCCTCACCGGGTCCGGCAATATCGTCGAAGTCCAGGCCACCGCGGAGAAGACGCCGTTCTCGGAGGCGCAATTCTCGGCGCTCCTTGCGCTCGCCCGCAAAGGCATTGCCAAGCTCGTCGATCTGCAGAAGATGGCGGTGATGTGAGCGGCCCGGCCCATCGGCGCATAACGGGGCGGCTCGTGATCGCGACACACAACCCCGGCAAGCTTGCCGAAATGCGCGACTTGCTTGCGCCCTATGGAATCGACGCCATATCGGCGGGCGAGCTTAAGCTTAAAGAACCTGACGAAACCGGAATGACGTTTCGCGACAACGCGCGCATCAAGGCGGAGGCGGCGGCCAAGGCGGCCGGGCTTCCGGCCTTTGCCGACGATTCCGGCCTCATGGTCGACGCACTCGACGGCGCGCCCGGCATTCATTCCGCGCGCTGGGCAGGACCCGACCGCGATTTCCGCCGCGCCATGGAAACCATTGAAGCAAATTTAAAAGATCGCGGCGCGACCGCGCCGGAGCGCCGCAAGGCGCATTTCGTCTCGGCGCTCTGCGTCGCCTGGCCGGACGGCCATGTCGAGGAATTCGAGGCCCGCGTCGACGGCACCCTGGTCTGGCCGCCGCGCGGCGACAAAGGGTTCGGCTACGATCCGATGTTCCTGCCCGACGGCCAAGAATACGGCCACTTGCGCACCTTCGGCGAGATGCCAAGCGAGGAAAAGCACGGCCTGCCGCCGCGGGGAAAAGGCCTTTCGCACCGTGCCCGTGCCTTCCTCAAACTTGCGGAGGCGTGTCTTGAGCGAGCCTGAGCAAGCCTTCGGCGTTTACGTCCATTGGCCGTTCTGCCTGTCGAAATGTCCCTATTGCGACTTCAACAGTCATGTCCGGCGCGAGCCGGTTGACGAGCCGCGCTTCCTGAAAGCTTTTCACACTGAGATCGGGACCATAGCCGAACGCCTCCGCGGCCGCACTGTGTCGACGATCTTTTTCGGCGGCGGCACCCCTTCGCTGATGCAGCCGGCGACGATCGCGGGCGTGCTCAATTCCATCGCCCGGCAGTGGCGGGTCGCCGCGGACGCGGAGATCACGCTCGAAGCCAATCCGACGAGCGTCGAGGCGACGCGCTTTCGCGGCTACCGCGCTGCCGGCGTCAATAGGGTGTCGCTCGGCGTGCAGGCGCTTGACGACCGCGTGCTTGCCGAGCTTGGCCGCATGCATTCGGCGCGGGAGGCGCTTGATGCCGTCGGCATCGCGCGCAGCGTGTTCAACCGTTACTCATTCGATCTCATCTATGCGCGGCCGAACCAGGAGCCCAAGGCCTGGGCGAGGGAGCTGAAGGCCGCGCTTGCCGAGGCCGGGGACCATCTTTCGCTCTATCAACTGACGATCGAGCCCGAGACTCCATTTTTTGCGCTCCACGCCGCGGGCAAATTGCGCCTCCCCGGCGAAGACGCCGCGCGTGCGCTCTACGATACGACCCAGGAAGTCTGTGCCGCGGCCGGAATGCCGGCTTACGAGATTTCCAATCATGCGCGGCCGGGCGGCGAATGCCGGCATAACCTCGTCTATTGGCGCGCCCAGGAATATGCCGGCATCGGCCCCGGCGCCCATGGCCGCCTCGACATCGATGGCGAGCGGCATGCCGCTGCGACCGAAAAGCGACCGGAAGCCTGGCTCAGTCTTGTTGAGACCCAGGGCCATGGCGTGATCAGCGACGAGGTGCTGACCCGCGAGGAACGGTCCGATGAATTTTTGCTGATGGGGCTGCGGCTTGCCGAGGGGATCGATCTCGACCGCTATGCGGAAGTCTCCGGGCGTCCGCTCGATCCGGCGCGCATCGCTGTTCTGCACGAGCATGGTCTGGTGGAAACCACGCAAGAAGGACGTTTGCGCGTCACCCTGCCCGGCTTTCCCGTGCTCGATGCGGTGGTCGCCGATCTGGCGGCGTGAATGCCCTCACGCGGCGTCGTGGAAGATGACGCCCAGCGTGGTGCGCCGGCCCGAACGCAGGCGGCTGACGCCGTGCCGCATATTGACCCGGTAGGTGCCGCGCGCGCCCTGCACCGGGCGATGATGCACCGGAAAGATCACGCCCTCGCCCTGGCGCAGCGGCACGACCTCGGCCCGCGACTGCATCCGCGGACGTTGCTCGACGAGCACGAATTCGCCGCCGGCAAAATCGGCCTCCGGCCGCGACAGCAAAAACGCCACCTGCAGCGGAAAGACGTGCTCGCCATAGATGTCCTGGTGCAGGCAATTATAGTCGCCGACGCCATACTGCAGCAAAAGCGGCGTCGGCTTGGTCTGGCCCGCAGCGTGGCATTGCCGCAGATAACGAGCGTGATCGGACGGATAGATCGTCGTCAACCCCAGCATTTCGTTCCACCGATTGGCCAATCGCGCCAGCGGCGGGAAAAGGTTCTCGCGCAACGCGGCAACGACGGCCGGCAGGGGGTAGGCGAAATATTTATACGCGCCGCGCCCAAAACCGTGCCGCGCCATCACGATCCGGCTGCGGAAGGGGGCGTCCTGAGGATAAGTCTCTGTCAGCGCCTCACATTCGTCCGGACCCAGCAGCGGGCCAGTCGTGGCGCAGCCATGAGCATTGAGACCGCTGGCGATTGCCTCCCAATCGAGCGCGCTTACCCGTTGAGCGACCGGCGATTCAGTCGCGGTCTGCGGCGTTAGGTTTGCCATGGATGCCGGCATCGCGATCGCTCCTGCGGCCGTGTCGCGTCTGTTTCTCATTTGGCGGATGGCAAGCGGCGACGCCACCCGAAAGCTGAGAGGCCGAAGGGAGGCGCGCGCAAACGTCAAAGACGATACAGTGATCGTGAAATCAGCCCCGCAATTTCATAAGCTTGCTTATTATCCTGCTGGGGACCCGCCAAAACTGCGGGGTGCGGGGGAGATGACTTGCGGGCCGGCTGCCGCGACACGAAGCACCGCAAGCCCGCGCTCATTGGTGCCGTCGGGCTTGAAGCGGAACAGGCCGTCGATGCCCGAAAAACCCGACGGGTTGGTCAGCACTTGCGGCGTAAAGGCTTGGGGCCCTTGCGTCTTCACCAAGGCGGCGACCAGAGCGACCGCATCGTAGGACAGCGTCGCGGTCCGTACCGGGTCCTGGTTGTAGCGGGCCCGGTAACGGGTAGCGAAATTCCGATAGCCGGTGCCGTCCGGGGCCGCGTACCAGCCGCCGGCGAGCGACGGCGCTGCAAATACCCGCGGGTCGTCCCACAAACCGGTGCCGAGCAACTGCAGCCGCTTGAGATTGACGGCGTCGGCGACCAGGCCCTGGACCACGTCCGGTACGACGTCGCCGCTATCGGGAATGAACAGGCAGTCGGCGCGCGTCGAGCCTTGCGCCATGTTGCGGATCGGCGCGGCCATCGCGGCCTTGTCGTGCGGGTAGCGCTCGAGCGCGACGATCTGGCTGCCGGGCCGGCGCGCGATGGCCTGTTTGAAAGCCGCTTCGACCACGGTGCCATAGGGGTTGTCGGGAATGAGCGCGGCGTAGGAACGCTTCCCCACCGAGCTGGCATATTGCACGATGCGGTCGACGTCCGATTCCGGCAAAAAGCTCAACAGATAGACGCCATTCGATGCGACATTGGCGTCGGTCGAAAAGGCGATCACCGGCACATTGCGCGGCCGCGCCACCTGGGCGACGAAACCGACCGATTGCGAAAACAACGGCCCGAGAATGATCACGGCGCCGTCATCGAGCGACTGCTGCGCGGCGAGCTGCGCCGCTTGCGCGGTGCCGCCGTCGTCCTTCACCAGGAGCTGAACGTTCGGATTTTGAAATTCGGCGATCGCCATTTCCGCGGCGTTGCGCATCGACTGACCGGCGAGGCCGGCATTGCCCGGCGCCGACACCGGCAGGATCAGGCCGACTTTGACTTGGCCGGTGCCGATGGTCGCGCCCGGCGGCACCTGCGCGCTCTGCGGCGCCGGCGTCGTCGACAAATATTGCGAATTGCCCGAGCAACCGGTCAGCAAAGCGCCTGCGGTGGCAAGCAAGCCCGCAATCGAGCGGCGCCGCGTTGGCATAGCCGCCGACCCTTGAACCTGCATCTGCGCGGACACGGCGGTTCTCCCCACGACGCCCCGAGCGTCGATGCTACGCCAATCAGACATATTGGCGGCGAATGGTTAACTAAATGAAAAGGATAGAGAATCTGGCGCGGCATGACGCCACAAGGGGACGCCGTTAGAGTGGTCGCGATGAGTGACATACCGCCCAATCCGCTGCGCAACAGCGGCGGCGTTCCGCGCCGCTACTTGATCGGCGGCCAAGCCATCGACGCGCCGAGCCTCGCGCCCGGATTGCACATTGTCGCCACCCCGATCGGCAATCTCGGCGACATCACGCTGCGGGCGCTGGAGGCGTTGGCCGGCGCCGACCTGATCGCCTGCGAGGACACCCGCGTCACCCGCAAATTGCTCGACCGCTATGGCATCGCCCGGCCGTTGACGCCGTATCACGAGCACAACGCGGCGCAGGCGCGGCCGGCGCTGCTGCGCCGGCTCGCCGAAGGCGCAAGCATCGCGCTCGTCTCCGACGCCGGCACGCCGCTGATCTCCGATCCCGGCTATAAGCTCGTACGCGCCGCACAGGACGCCGGCCACGTGGTTACGGCACGGCCCGGCGCATCATCTGTGATGGCGGCGTTGACGGTCGCCGGCTTGCCGACCGATCAATTCCTGTTCGCCGGCTTTCTGCCACCGAAGCAAGCGGCACGGCGCGCCCGCATCGCCGAGCTCGCCCGCATCCCGGCGACGCTGGTTTTGTTTGAAACCGGCCCGCGCCTGGCCGCGACGCTGGCCGACCTCGCCGCCGGGCTGGGAGGGCAGCGCCAGGCCGCGCTGTGCCGCGAACTCACCAAGCTGCATGAGGAAATCCGCCGCGGCGAACTGGCGGCGCTGGCCGAAGTTTACGCGCAGGACACCCCGCGCGGCGAGATCGTTCTTGTGATCGCGCCGCCGCAAGGAACCCAGCCGGCCGACGCGGCGGAAGCGGAGGCGATGCTGCGCCAGGCGTTGCGGCGCGTTTCGCTGAAAGACGCCGTCGGCGAAGTGGCCGATGCGACCGGCTTGCCGCGGCGCGAGGTCTATCAGCGCGCGCTGGCGCTGACGAAGGGGGACGACAGCGATGGCGCGGCGCGCTGAACCGGTGAAGCCGCAGAAAGCGCCGCCGCGGCCGGAACGCCTCGCGGCCTTTCGGCTCGGCTTGTCGGCGGAAAGCCGCGCCGCCATGTTTCTGGTCGCCAAAGCCTATCGCATCGTGGCGCGGCGCTGGAAAACGCCGTTCGGCGAGATCGACATCGTCGCCCGCCGCCGCCGCGCGCTGGTCTTTGTCGAGGTCAAGGCGCGCGACACCATCGACGACGCAGTGGAAGCCGTGACCGAACGCGGCAAAAGCCGCATCGTCGGCGCCGCGGAATTCTGGCTCGCCCAGCATCCCAACGACGTTAACGCCGAAATCCGCTTCGACGTCATCGTGGTGGCACCCGGCAAGATCCCGCGTCATATTGCCAATGCCTTCGACGCCGGCCGCTAGAGCATGATCCGGAAAAGTGGATACCGGTTTTCCGATAAGATCATGCTCCAGCAAAGATTTTCCCACCGGAAATTTCGTAGATACCGCCAATGACCCTGAACGTCGCCGTGCAAATGGACCCGATCGAGCGGATCAATATCCGCGGCGATTCCACCTTCGCGCTGCTCCTCGAAGCGCAGGCCCGCGGCTTTCCGCTGTCCTATTACACGCCAGACCGGCTGGCGTTGCGCGACGGCAAAGTCTCCGCCAGCGTGCAGCCGCTCTCGGTGCGCGACAAGGCCGGCGATCACTTCACGCTCGGCGCGCCGCGCCACGTCGCGCTCGATGCCTTCGACGTGGTGCTGTTGCGCCAGGATCCACCGTTCGATCTCGCTTACATCACCTCGACGCACTTTCTCGAGCGCATCCAGCCGCAAACACTGGTCGTCAACGACCCGGGGCAGGTGCGCAATGCGCCGGAAAAAGTCTTCGTCACCGAATTTCCCGATCTGATGCCGCCGACGCTGGTGACGCGCGATCTCGACGCCATCAAGGCGTTTCGCGCCGAGCACGGCGACATTGTGATGAAGCCGCTCTACGGCAAAGGCGGCGAAGCCGTCTTCCGCCTCCAGCGCGAGGACCTCAATTTCGGCTCGCTCTACGATTTGTTCGCGGCGACGTTCCGCGAGCAATGGGTGGTGCAGAAATATCTGCCGGCGGTGAAGGAGGGCGACAAGCGCATCATTTTGGTCGACGGCGAGTTCGCCGGCGCCATTAATCGCGTGCCGGCGGCCGACGATCTGCGCTCCAACATGGTGCGCGGCGGCGTGCCCAAAGCCACCGACTTGACCAAACGCGAGCGCGAAATCTGCGCGCGGCTCGCGAGCCCCTTGCGCGAGCGCGGCCTATTGTTCGTCGGCATCGACGTAATCGGCGGCTTCCTCACCGAGATCAACGTCACCTCGCCCACCGGTATCCGCGCCGTGAAGAATTTCGGCGGTCCCGATATTGCGGCTCTGATCTGGGACAAGATCGCGGAGAAGAAGAAGTCCTAAGCCCGGGCCGGCGCCACCGCTCCGACCGCCGCGCCGGACAACTTGCGCACCGAGATTACCGCCAAGGCCGCGATGATACAGAGCGCGCCGGCGACGAAGAACGCCGGCAGATAGGTCGAATACTCCGTCCGCACCAGTCCGGCGCCGAATGCCGCGCTGGCCGCGCCGATCTGATGGCCGGCGAACACCCAGCCGAACACGATGCCGGCCCGTTCGCGGCCGAAGCGGTCGGCGGTGATCTTCACCGTCGGCGGCACGGTCGCGATCCAGTCCAGGCCGTAGAACACCGCGAACAAAGAGAGGCCGTAGAAGGTGAAGTCGGTGAACGGCAGATAGAGCAGCGACAGCCCGCGCAGGCCGTAATACCAGAACAACAGCCAGCGCGGGTCGAAGCGATCGGACAGCCAGCCGGAGCCGATGGTGCCGAAGAAATCGAAAAAGCCCATCATCGCCAGCACGCTCGCGGCCGCCGTCGCCGCCAATCCATAGTCATGGCACAGCGTGACGAAATGGGTCTGGATCAGACCGTTGGTCGAGCAGCCGCAGACGAAGAACGTGCCGAACAGAATCCAGAAGATCGGCACGCGCACGCAATCGCGCAGCACGATCAAGGGCGACAGCAGCAGCGAGGCAAGCCCGACGCCTGCGGGCGGCGGCGGCGCGACGGCCTTTTCGCCATAGAGCGGCAGGCCGACGTCGCTTGGCCGGTCGCGCATGAATAGCAAGGCGACCACGCCCGCAAGCGCGAGCATGCAGCAAACGAACACCAGCGACATGCGCCAGCCGTAATGGGTGGAAAGCGCCGCGATCAGCGGCAAGAACACCAACTGCCCGGTGGCGTTGCTGGCGGCAAATAGACCCATCACCAAGCCGCGGCGGGCATTGAACCAGCGCGTCGCAACGGTCACGGCCAGAACCATGGCGGTCAGCCCGGTGCCGACCCCGACCACGATGCCCCAGAGAAAAACAAGCTGCCACACCTGCGTCATCACCAGCGACGCCAGGAAGCCCGCGGA
>JASHOX010000101.1 GCA_030038415.1 Xanthobacteraceae bacterium | reverse complement strand
AATGCCGCCCGGCGCGGGCGCCGGCGGTGCGGCGGGCTCGATTTGGCGCTTCAGCGGGTCAGCCACGGTGTCGGGACGTTGGTGATTCTCATGCGCGTAAAATGGCACTTACTGAAGGCATTTACGAGGCTTTGGCTGCTTTGTTCCGGCCGCTTGCCGCCGCTCGTCCCCGCGCAGATGGGGACCCAGTCTGGATTCCCGCTTACGCGGGAATGGGCGGAAATCTGCGCTCGCCGCGCTACGCGCCCCGGAGTGACCGGACTACGTCCGGTCACTTCATATACTTATCCACCACGACCTTGGCGTCGGCGCGGTCCTGCTTGAGGAAGGCGGCGAAGGCGCCGGTCGAGCCGGCGGCCGGGTCGAGATAGTTGTTGGCGGCGAAGTCGAGGAATTTCCGGCTCTGCAAGATCGCCAGCAATTCGTCGTGCAGCTTGGCCACGACCGGCGCCGGGGTGCCGGCCGGCACCACCACGCCCCAGTAGATCGGGCCGCCGGGGAAGCCGTCGAGCCCGGTCTCCTTGAAGGTCGGCACATTGGGCAATTCCGGCGAGCGCTTGGAAGCGTTGAGCGCCAAAATCTTGATCTTGCCCGCCTGCAGCTGGCTCGTCATGTTGCCGACGCCGATCTTGGCGACGTCGATGGTGTCGCCAAGCAGCGCGCCGGTGATCTCGCTGCCGCCCTTGTAGGGAATGGCGGTGAAGCTGGTGTGCCAGAATTCGCCGAGCCACTGGCGGAACGCGTCGGTCGTGGTTTTTTCGCCGAGCGTGCCGTAATTGAGCTTGCCGGGCGCGGCCGCCGCCTTGGCGCGCAGCGCGTCGAGCGTGTCCGGCCCCGCCTCCGGCACCATCACGCCTTCCATGACGTGATACATGTCGATGACCGGGACGAAATCCTTGTCGGGATTGTACGGCAGGTTCGGCACGGTCAGCGGATTGAACGACATGGTGTCGGGCGACACCAGGCACAGCGTGTAGCCGTCGGCCGGCGACTTGGCGCATTCCGAGCCGCCGAGCACCATGGCGGCGCCCGGCTTGTTGACCACGACCACCGGCTGGCCGAGGCGCGCCTGCAGCTCGGCCGCGGTGAGCCGCGCCGCGACGTCGGTGACCGAGCCGACCGAGATCGGCACGATCATCTTGATCGGCCGGTCGGGATAAGCCTGGGCGCGGACGGCGCTTGTTGCGATCGCGCAGGCTGCCAGCAAAGTGAACAGCAGTCTCTTCACGGTGTTTCCTTCCCCTCGCTTTTTCCGCTCATTCCCGCGAAAGCGGGAATCCAGTTTCTGGGTCCCCGCCTGCGCGGGCACGAGCGGCATGAATGGATCAATCTCCAACCACGACTTCGCCGATCATTCCGGCGTCGTATTGGGTGAAGAACAGCCGGCCGTCGGAAAGCGCGGCGATGCAGCGGGCGCCGCTGTTCGCAGTCGGGATATCGTATTCGCCGATCACCGTGCCGTCCGGCGCCATGCGGCCTATTCTGTTGGCGAAGTTCGCCGTGTACCAGAGATCGCCGCCGGGGCCGACGGTGACGCCGCGCAAGGACGCATTCGGCGTCGGCACCTTATGCTCGGTGATGCGGCCCATGCGGTCGATGCGGCCGAGCGCATTGGTGGAGGTCTCGACGAACCAGATCGAGCCGTCGGGATGGCTGACCATGGCGCGCGGCTGGCTGTCGTGGGAGGGAATCGGAAACTCGGTGACCGTGCCGTCGAGCGTGAGGCGGCCGATGCGATTGCCGGCGGCTTCCGAGAACCACAGCGCGCCGTCGCGCACCGCGATCGACAGCGGCTTGGCGCCGGGCGAGATGCCGTCGCCATATTCGGTGATGCGGCCGTCCGGCGTGATTTTGGCGATGCGGTTGGCGTCGCTTTCGGAGAACCAGATATTGCCGTCGGGGCCGAGAATCATGCCGTCGGCGCCGGCGCCGGGCGCAAGGGCGAATTCCCTGATCTCGCCGCGCGGCGTGATGCGGCCGATCTTGTCGGCGGATTTTTCGGCGAACCACAAATTGCCGTCGCCGCCGAGCGCGATGCCGATCGGCGTCGCGTTCGCGGTCGGCAAGGCAAATTCCGTGAACGTGCCGCGGTCCGGATCGAGCCGGCCGATCTTGGACGCGCCGCTCTCGCAGAACCACAGCGCGCCGTCCGGACCCTCGACCGCGATATAGGGCTTGGCGTCCGGCGTCGGGATCTTGTGCTCGCGGATGGTGACGTGCTGGGCGGCCTGTGACGGGCGTAAGACGGATGCCATTGGTTCGGCCTCCCTGATGTTTGTTGTGGCTACACTTTCGAAAAAAGCAGGGACCTGTCAATTCGCTGCGGCCGCACGCCGCCTAACGCGGTGACCGCGCTTCGACAGCGGCAAGCGAGAAGGAAAATCCGACGAGATCGTGATTGATCCCCAAACCGTCCTCGGCTCCGCCGACCGATGTATAGAGCGCCATGGCGTCGGGATTACTGCGATGGGTCAGCACCCAAGCGGCAGTACAGTTGTGGGCTCTGCCTTCCGCGAACAGCGCCTGTAGAACCGCCTTGCCCAATCCACGGCGCTGATGCGTCGGCGCGACGCTGACTTCGTTCACCCACAGCTCCGGCGGCTTATCGGGGTGAACGTAATGAACGCCGGAGGCAAAGGCGACGACCTTCCCGTCATCTATGGCGACCGCGATATGATGCCTTAAGTCTTCGAGAAACTCTCTGGTCAGCTTTGCATCGATGGGGTTGTCGAATAGTCCTTCGGCGGCGTTCATTAGAACGGCGTCGTCGCCGGGCTGCAGGATTCTGGTGATTGTCGCCATGGTCAGGAGTGCTATCGCATGGCGATGCGGCGGCCGACGCCTTGCGGCATTGGCAGCGCGGCATGCGCGTCCTTCATGCGCTGCAAGCGCGCCATGACATTGGCCGGGAACGCCGCGGTCTTTTTCACCCGCATATCGACGTTGAGCGCCATGTTTTCGGAGGTGGCCGACAGCCAGCCCTCGTCGGCATGAACGAGCTCCTCGAAATAATGCATTCGCTTGGTGTCGAAATCGAGGAGCTGAAACCTTACGCGTACCGGATCGCCGGCATGCAGTTCGCGCAAATAGCGCAAGTGCACTTCCGCGGTGAAGGTAGAGTGTCCTTGCGTCTTGAGATAATTGGGACCGAGGCCGATTAGCTCATAGACCTCGTCGACGGCGCGGTCGAACAGCACATTATAGTAGGCCATGTTGAGATGGCCGTTGTGATCGATCCAGCCCGGCTCGACCCGCATCACCGAGGAGACGAACGGGGTGGGCATTGCGGGCGCGGCGCGGTCGTTCATGGGGTGCGACTGTGGCGGAACAACCGCGCCCGAGGCAAGAGCCCGAGACGAGCAAGACAAGAGCAAGGCTTGACCTGCCCGGCTCGCGCCGCCACGTTTGCGTGCAAGATCGAGGAAACGCATAAGGACGGCCCATGGCGCCGGTCGAAGCACCGCAACGCAGCACGCAGGAGCGCAACGCCGCCGCTGCCGTGATCGCGGCGCTCGCCGCGCGTTACGGCAACCGGCTGGTGACGTCGCAAGCGGTGCGCGAGCAGCACGGCCATACCACCACCTGGATCGACAATCAGCCGCCCGACGCCGTGGTGTTTCCGCAAGCGACCGAAGAGGTGCAGGACATCGTGCGGCTATGCGCCAAGCATCGCGTGCCGGTGGTCGCGTTCGGCACCGGGACGTCGCTGGAAGGCCAGGTCAACGCGCCGCGCGGCGGCATCTGCCTCGACTTCCGCGACATGAACCGCGTGCTCGCGGTGCACGCCGAGGATCTCGATTGCGTCATCGAGCCCGGCATCACCCGCAAGGCGCTGAACGAGCATTTGCGCGACCGCGGGCTGTTTTTTCCGATCGATCCCGGCGCCGACGCCTCGCTCGGCGGCATGGCGGCGACGCGGGCTTCCGGCACCAACGCGGTGCGCTACGGCACCATGAAGGACAATGTGCTGGCGCTCAAAGCGGTGCTGGCGAGCGGCGAAGTCATCACCACCGCGCATCGCGCCAAGAAATCTTCCTCCGGCTACGATCTCACCCGGCTCATCGTCGGCTCGGAAGGCACGCTCGGCGTCATCACCGAACTGACCTTGCGGCTGTCCGGCATTCCCGAGGCGATCGCTTCGGGCGTCTGCCCGTTCCCGTCGGTCGAGGCCGCCTGCAATGCGACCATCCTCACCATCCAGTCCGGCATCCCGGTGGCGCGCATCGAATTGCTCGATGCGCTGCAGGTGCGGGCATCGAACCTTTATTCGAAGCTGACATTGCCGGAAGTGCCGATGCTGTTTGTCGAGTTTCACGGCACCGAGGCGAGCGTCGCCGAGCAGTCGCAGCGCTTCGGCGAGATTGCGCAAGAGCTCGGCGGCGGGCCGTTCGATTGGGCGACCCGCGCGGAGGACCGCAGCCGGCTGTGGCAGGCAAGGCACGACGCCTATTGGGCGGCGCAACGGCTGCGGCCCGGCGTGCAGGCGTTGTCGTCGGACGTCTGCGTGCCGATCTCGCGGCTTGCCGAATGCGTTACCGAAAGTCAGCGCGACGCGGCGGCGAGCCGGTTGCTAGCGCCGGTCGTCGGCCATGTCGGCGACGGCAACTTCCACATGCTGCTGTTGATCGATCGCAACGACGCCGACGAGGTCGGCCGCGCGGAGGAATTCCTCGCCCGGCTCGCCGAGCGCGCCGTCGCCATGGACGGCACCTGCACGGGCGAACACGGCATCGGTCAGGGCAAGATGAAATATCTATTGGGCGAGCATGGCGCGGTGGCGCTCGAGACGATGCGCGCCATCAAGCACGCGCTCGACCCGCTCGACATCATGAATCCCGGAAAAATCTTCAGCCTGTAGATCCGTCCGCTACTTCTTCGATACAGGCGGCCTTTTGGAACGGCATCGGGTCATGTGCGGGCGGGTGATAGGCCTGACCTGCCAGATTGTCCGGGCTTTTTTTGATGCCGGTCGCAGTGATAATCGGTGTTCGCGTTCAACTGAGCGATCAACGGCGCAAGGATTTCCGCCCGCGAGCAAAGCAGGCGGCATAGTCATCCGACGCCCTCCACGCTTTACGCGCGCACGCGCCCGGTTTGTCGGGCGCTCGATTCGCTCGACATCCTCAATCCCGGCAAAATTGTCAGCCCAAGATTGTCAGCTTCCGAGACGCCTACGCCGCGCGGCTATTCGACCCGCAACACAGGCGCGGCATGGGCCGGCGCCAATATGATTTCGCGTGGCGGCTGCGCAGCGCCTGGCCTGTCATCGGCGTTGCTCCGCGATCGATAGTGATCGAGCACAAACAGCCGGATCGCCGACGACAGATTGCCGTGCTGGCGGTCGGTATCGATTGAGGCCACGAGGTCCGACAGCGTGATCTGGCGGACGATCGCGATGTCCTTGAGGCCTTTCCAGAACGCGTCTTCCAGGCTGACGCTAGTCTTGTGGCCGGCGATGACGATTGAACGCTTAACGACCGGCGATTTCATTGCCCATCTCCCGTGTCGATCCGATGTTGGTCGAGGCTTCTGCGCTCTTTGTCGCGCCGAGCACGCTCCAGGTTTTGTCCCGCCTTGGGCCGGCCATGAGCGAGCCGGTTGGCCGCAGCCTCTTGCTCGGCTTTAAGCCGTTTCGCCCGCTTGCGCTCGATCCGAAGGTTGACGATATCGGCCATAAATCAATGCCCCTTCAGGGCCTTACCCCGCCGCTGACGTTGTATGCATAACCGGGATTTAACGCCGGTACAGTGATATTGGTCACAGCACGGACGTTGGCCGAGCGGCCCGCGGCAAACACGAAGTCGTTATCGCGCACGCTGGCGACGCAATCTTTCAAAGAATACAATGTAAGCGCGAAACGCCGATGCAAGCGGCGAATGGTCAGGCGTCCGGCCGCGTCATGCGGGCCGGCTGCACCAGGCGGTCGAAATCCTTCGCCGAAACGAAGCCGAGCCGGATCGCCTCCTCGCGCAAAGTGGTGCCGTTGGCATGCGCCGCCTTGGCGATCTGCGCCGCCTTGTCGTAGCCGATGGTCGGCGCCAGCGCGGTGACCAGCATCAGCGAGTTGTTCAACAATTCGCGAATGCGCGGCTCATTGGCGCGGATGCCGGTGACGCAATGATCGGTGAAGGACACCGCGGCGTCGGCGAGAAGGCGGATCGACTGCAGCACCGAATAGATGATCACCGGCTTGAAAACGTTGAGCTCGAACTGACCCTGGCTCGCCGCGACGGCGACCGTGACGTCGTTGCCGAACACCCGGGTGCAAACCATGGTCAGCGCTTCGCACTGGGTCGGGTTGACCTTGCCCGGCATGATCGACGAGCCCGGCTCGTTCTCTGGCAAGATCAGTTCGCCGAAACCCGAGCGCGGACCGGAGCCGAGAAAGCGGATATCGTTGCCGATCTTGAACAGATCGGCGGCGAGCGCGTTCAACGCGCCGTGGGCAAAGGCGAGCGCGCCGTGGGAGGCCAGCGCCTCGAATTTATTGCGTGCGCTGGAGAACGGCAGACCGGTCAGCCGCGCGACTTTCTTGGCGAACAGCTTGGCGAAGACGCGTTTCGAATTGAGCCCGGTGCCGACCGCGGTACCGCCCTGCGCCAGCGGATAAAGCTCCTTCAGGCCCAGCTTAATGCGGGCGATGCCGGACGCGACCTGCGCGGCATAGCCGGAAAATTCCTGGCCGAGCGTGAGCGGTGTGGCGTCCTGGGTGTGGGTGCGGCCGATCTTGACGATGGACCGGAACTCTTTGGTTTTCGCTTCCAGCGCCGCGTGGAGATGGGTCAGCGCGGGAACGAGGCGATGCACGATTTCCTGCGCCGCGGCGATATGCATCGCGGTCGGGAAACTGTCGTTCGATGACTGACTCATGTTGACGTGGTCGTTGGGATGAACCGGATCCTTGGCGCCGAGCTTGCCGGTCAGAATTTCGTTGGCACGGTTGGCGATCACCTCGTTGACGTTCATGTTGGTCTGCGTGCCGGAGCCGGTCTGCCACACCACCAGCGGGAATTGATCGTCGAGCTTGCCGTCGACGACCTCGCCCGCCGCCTGCACGATCGCCTTGGCGCGCCGCGCATCGAGCAAGCCGAGCTCGCGATTGACTTCGGCGGCGGCGCGCTTGACCAGCGCCAGCGCGGCGATCAGCGGCCGCGGCATGCGCTCGTCGCCGATGCGGAAATTATTGCGCGACCGCTCGGTCTGCGCGCCCCAATAGTGATCGGCCGGAACTTCGATCGGCCCGAAGCTGTCGGTTTCGGTGCGGGTTTTCATGGCCAGCCGACGGCATCAATGTCCGCTCGTCCCCGCGCAAGCCGGGACCCAGAAACTGGATTCCCGCCTGCGCGGGAATGAGCGGATGCTCAACATCAAGCGAACGACGTCCTACTTTTTCCTGAACCGATCGAGCCGCACCACCTCGCCGCCGCCGGACGGCGCAGGCGGCTCGGACGGTTTGGCCGCAGCGGGCGCCGGCAAGGCATCGGGCTTGGTGGGTTCTTTGGCGGATTCCACCGGCACGATTCGCGTCGGCGGCGGAGATTGGTCTGCCGCTGCGCCAGCAGCCCGGCCCTCACCGCCCGCTTCGGCCTCGATGGTCTCGAACTGGAAACCGAATTGCACCGCCGGATCGAAGAACGCGGTGATGGCGGCGAACGGAACCGCGAGGCGTTCCGGCACGCCGCCGAACGACAGGCCGACCTCGAAGGCATCGTCACCGACGACGAGATCCCAGAATTGATGCTGTAGGATGATGGTCATCGCTTCCGGGTATTGCGCGCGCATGCGCTCGGACAGCCGCACACCGGGCGCCGTGGTGGCAAAAGTGATCTTGAAATGGTGCTCGCCGGGCAGCCCCTTCTCGGCCACGTCGGCGAGAACGGTGCGCACCACGCCGCGCAGCGCCTCTTGCGCCAGGATGTCATAGCGAATGTGATCGGTGGGCATATCAGGAATCAGTGGTCTGTGATCGGTAATCAGACAGCAAATAAGGCGCGATTCATAGAGGTCCAGATCGCTCCGTCTTCTGATTACCGATTACTGATGGCTGTCCCCTGGAAAAGTGGAGGCTTCTGTTGCCAGGTGCCTCCGAACCCCGCCTGACGGAGCTTAACCCGTCAGGGCTTTAAGTCGGTCTTTCGGACTGCTTACGCAGCCAGAGCAACCGGAGCATAGTTGTCGTTGGCAACTATGAATTTGGCCCGATAACGGCGGAACCATGCCGAGCAAAAGCTCGCCCTTTACGCCCTCGTCGATCCTATTTCGCCCCCGCCGATGCGGCCCTGCATGAATGAGATAAGCCGCATTGGTGGAGGCGCCGGGTACCGCCCCCGGGTCCGAAAGGTTTATTACGACGGCCATTTATCGCCATAGCCGGCTTGCGCCGGCACCAGGAATATAAGCCCGAAAGGTTGCCGAAAAAAGAGTATGACGCCGGCGTGAAGGACATCGCCATGAAGCTTATTTCCGGCGGCCAGGCCGGCGTCGACCGCGCCGCGCTCGATATCGCGCTCGAACGCGGCATCGCCTATGGCGGCTGGTGCCCCAAAGGCGGCTGGGCGGAGGATTTTCCGGACCCGCCCGGCCTTTTGCCGAAATATCCGCAGCTTACGGAGACCCCGCTCGCCGATCCGGCGCAGCGCACCGAATGGAACGTCCGTGACGCCGACGCCTGTATGATCCTCGTCGACGCCGGCGGCGTCGACGTCTCTGCCGGCACGGCGCTGGCGCAGGACCTGGCGCACCGCCACCGTAAACCGCTCCTGATCGTGGACCTTGGCGCGATCGATGCACTCAAGCGCGCGACTCTCTGGCTGCGCGTCCAACAGGCGCGGCATGGTGCCGACTTGAAGCTCGCCATCGGCGGCCCGCGCGAAAGCGAGGCGGCGGGAATTTATACGCGCGCCGCGGATTTCCTCCGCGCACTATTGGATTGACGCTTCCCCCATCTTGCCAGACATCGCTTGTCTACGCGAAACCGTATGGCCGTGATGCTCGCGCGGCGATAAACGGATAGCCATGAGCGCACCATCGCCGACGCCGAGTTCCGCACAACCGCCGGCCTCGACCTCCCCTGCTTCCGCCACGGCGCCGCAACAGCCGCCAAGCCTCGCCGAATTGTTCGTCGCCTTCGCCACCATCTCGCTGTCCGGCTTCGGCGGCGTGCTGGCGTGGTCGCGCCGCATGATGGTCGAAGAGCGTAAATGGCTGACGCCCGAGCAGTTCAACGAGACTTACGCGGTATGCGCGTTTCTGCCCGGCGGCAACATCCTCAACTTCTCGGTCATTCTCGGCGCGCGCTTTCGCGGCGCGCCCGGCGCCGTGGCGGCGGCGGCCGGGCTGATGGGGCCGCCGCTGTGTCTCGTTTTGATCATCGCCGGCATCTACGCGCATTACGGCGACCTGCCGGCGCTGCGCCGCGCGCTCACCGGCATCGCTGCGGCGGCGGCCGGGCTGATGATCGCGACGGTCGCCAAGATGGCGCGGCCGCTATTTCAGAATCGCGCCGTGACGCGCCCGCTGATCGCGCTCGCCACCTTCGCCGCGATCGGCATCTTGCAGTGGCCGCTGCCGCTGGTGCTTGCCGTTATCGTGCCGGTGAGCCTCGCGCTGGCCTGGGTGCGCCTGTGAATTCCGGGCACGGCACGTTGCTCACGCTCGCCGGCTTCTTCGGCGTGCTGTCGCTATTCGCCATCGGCGGCGGCAATTCGGCGGTGCCGGAAATGCACCGTTTTGCCGTTGACGTTCAGCATTGGCTGTCCGACCGGCAATTCGCCGACAGCTTCGCGCTGGCGCAGCTCACGCCGGGACCGAACATCATCATCGTCACCTTGATCGGCTATCACGTGGCCGGCGTCGCCGGCGCGCTGATCACGACGTTGGCGATGTGCGGGCCGCCGGCCGTGTTCGCTTTTTTCGTCGGCACCGCGTCGGATCGTTTCAAAGGCAAGACCTGGCACAGCGTGTTGAGCCGCGCGCTGGTGCCGGTGACGATCGGGCTCACCGCCGCCAGCGCCACCATCGTCGCGGCGACGGCGGGCTATAATTGGATGGCGCTCGCCATCACGCTCGGCACCGCGCTCGTCGCCTATTTCGTCCGCGTGCATCCGCTGTGGATGTTCGCCCTCGCCGCCGTCATCGGCATGAGCGGACTTCTCTGACACCGCCGCGGTCTTGCATCCACTTCATGGGTCTCTCATGCTTCGCCCCCGAAGCCAGGACAAGACCATGAACGACAGCGATCGCCTCAACGCCATGGCGCAATTTATGTGGCACGCCCGCCAGCAGCGGCTGCCCTATTGCAATTTGCCCAGCGATTTGCGCCCGGCTTCGATCGCGCAAGCCTATGCCGCGCAAGAGGCCTATTACCGCCTGGCCGAACCGGTCTATGGCGCCGTGGCCGGCGCCAAGATCGCCACCACGACCAAGGTGATGCAGGAGCTGATGGGCATCACGCATCCGTGCGGCGGCGCCATTTTCGCGCGGACCGTGCATGCGTCGCTGGCTACATTGCGCACCGCCGATTTCGTCAACCTCCGCCTCGAAAGCGAGATCGCGCTGAAACTCGGCGCCGATCTGCCGGCGTCCGGCGCGCCGTGGACGCGCGATACGGTGGCGGCGGCGGTAGCGGGCGCGATGCCGGCGTTCGAACTCATCGAGGACCGCAACGCCGATTACGCCAAGACCGAGGCGTTGTCTTTGATTGTCGAGAATTGCTGGAACGGCGGCGTGGTCATCGGCACAGCCAAACCACCAGTATGCGCGGGACTCGTCGGCATTGCCGGCCGCCTTGCCATCGACGGCAGGACCGTCGGCGAAGGCGCGGCCGAAGACCCTTGCGCCACGCTGGCCTGGCTCGCCAATCATCTCGCCGAGCGCGGCCGCGATCTCAAAGCCGGCATGGTGGTCATCACCGGCAGCCTCATTCCGACGGTTTCCATCGCGGCCGGGCAGCGCGCGGTGTTTACCGTCGAGGGGCTGGGCGAGGTGGCGATGGAGGCCGTGTAGGACAGCGCTTGGCCCACTAACCGTCATCCACTGCGGTCTTGCGCGGCCTTCGTGGGCGGCTCATTTGACGCTAGAGTCGCCGCCGAGTCGACCGGAAGACTAGAACCCGATGCGCCAATATCTCGATTTGATGGAACGCGTGCTCTCGGAAGGTGCGGAAAAGCGCGACCGCACCGGCACCGGCACGCGCTCGATCTTCGGCCACCAGATGCGCTTCGACCTGCAAAACGGCTTTCCGCTGGTCACCACCAAGAAGCTGCACGTCAAATCGATCGTCTACGAATTGCTGTGGTTCCTGCGCGGCGACACCAACGTCAAATATCTCAACGATCACGGCGTGAGCATCTGGAACGAGTGGGCCAACGACAACGGCGACCTCGGTCCGGTCTATGGCCGGCAATGGCGGTCGTGGCCGACTCCGGACGGCGGCTCGATCGACCAGATCAAGCAAGCCGTCGACACCATCCGCCGCGATCCCGATTCCCGGCGCATCATCGTCACCGCCTGGAATCCGGCCGAGCTGCCGAAAATGGCGCTCTCCCCGTGCCACTGCCTGTTCCAGTTCTACGTCGCCGAGGGCCGGCTGTCGTGCCAGCTCTACCAGCGCTCTGCCGACGTGTTCCTCGGCGTGCCGTTCAACATCGCCTCCTACGCGCTCTTGACGGTCGCGGTGGCGCAGGTGACGGGACTGCAACCCGGCACCTTCGTCCACAGCTTCGGCGACGCGCATCTTTATCTTAATCATCTGGAGCAGGCGCGGCTGCAGCTCACGCGCCAGCCGCGGCCGCTGCCGACGCTGCGCGTCAATCCCGATGCCAAGGATTTGTTCGCGCTGCGCTACGAAGACTTCGCGCTCGAAGGCTATGACCCGCACCCGCACATCAAGGCCGCGGTGGCGGTGTGACCAAGGACATTGTCCTCCTCGCCGCCGTTGCCGAGAACGGCGTCATCGGCCTCGGCAATGCGCTGCCGTGGCGGCTGAAATCGGACATGGCGCATTTCCGGGCGCTGACCATGGGCAAGCCGGTGGTGATGGGGCGCAAGACCTATCTGTCGATCGGCAAGCCGCTGCCCGGCCGCACCACCATCGTGGTCAGCCGCGCCGGCGCCTTTGCCGCGCCAGGCGTGCTGGTCGCGCCGAACCTCGATTTCGCGGTTACCGCGGCGCGCGGCGATGCGTTGCGGCGCGGCGCCGACGCCATCATTGTCGCCGGCGGCGCCGACATCTATATACAGGCCTTGCCGCTGGCGACGCGCCTTGCCATCACCGAGGTGCACAAGCGCGTCGAGGGTGATGCGTATTTTCCCGCGATCGATCCGCAGGCCTGGCGCGAAGTCGCGCGCAGCGAGCGTGAGCCGGCGGCCGAAGACGACGCCTCGTTTGCCTTCGTCAGCTACGAGCGCGCAAATGCGGCGGCAAAGCGCCGGAAAAGCGCGTCATAACTGCGCGTTGTAAGAGCCGGGGCGGTCCCCTATAACCCGCGCCAGCCAAGCCGGAGACAGCCGGCGTTAAGGAGTTATCTACATGCCATGGAGCAATCAGTCCGGCGGCCCGTGGGGTTCGGGATCGCGCGGACCCTGGGGCTCGGGGCCGCAATCGCAAGGGCCGAAACAGCCCGATCTCGAGGAATTCCTGCGACGGGGCCAGGACAAACTGCGCGGCCTGTTGCCGGGCAATCTCGGCGGCCGCGGCATCGCGCTGATCGCGCTGGCGCTGGTGGCGCTGTGGGGCTTTTCCGGCTTCTTCAAGGTCGAGCCGGACGAAGTCGGCGTGGTGCTGCGCTTCGGCAAATTCGTCCGCGAAGTGCAGCCCGGCCTGAATTATCACCTGCCCTACCCGATCGAGACCGCGCTGACGCCGCCGGCGTTGCGCGTCAACAAGATCGACATCGGCTTCGACATGCGCGGCGGCGCGACCATGCGCGACGTGCCGGAGGAAAGCCTGATGCTGACCGGCGACGAGAACATCGTCGACGTCGATTTCTCGGTGCTGTGGCGCATCAAGCCGAGCGCGGTCGGCGATTATCTGTTCAACGTGCAGAATCCGGAAGGCACCGTGAAAGCGGTGGCCGAAAGCGCCATGCGCGAGGTGATCGGCCAGTCCAACATCCAGCCGATCCTGACCGGCGCGCGGCAAACCATCGAGACCGCGGTGCAGGCGTTGCTGCAGAAGACGCTCGACAGCTATGGCGCCGGCATCCAGGTGCAGCAGGTGCAGCTGCAGAAAGTCGATCCGCCGGCGCCGGTCATCGACGCCTTCCGCGACGTGCAGGCGGCGCGCTCCGATCTCGAGCGCCTGCAGAACGAGGCGCAGACTTACGCCAATCGCGTGGTGCCGGAGGCCAAGGGCCGCGCCGCCAAGATCATCCAGGACGCCGAAGCCTATCGGGCGCAAACCGTCGCCGACGCCAACGGCCAGACCTCGCGCTTTTTGCAAATCTACGAGCAGTACAAAAAGGCGCCCAACGTGACCCGCGAGCGCATGTATCTGGAGACCATGGAGCACATTCTCGGCAGTACCGACAAGACGATCATCGATACCGGCCAGCAAAGCGGCCCGGGTGTGGTGCCGTATCTGCCGCTCAACAGTCTCAACCAGTCGACGCAGTCGCCAGAAGCGGCGCCGGGAGGCAAGCCATGAGGCTCAGTCTCGTCGGCGGCGTTATCGCCGTTGTGCTGCTGATAGCCGCCATCGTCGGCTACAGCACCTTTTTCACCGTGTACCAGACCAAGCAGGCGCTCGTGGTCCGGCTCGGCAATCCGGTGCGCGTCATCACCGAACCCGGCCTCAACGTGAAGGTGCCGTTCGTCGACAGCGTCATCTATATCGACAAGCGCATCCTCAATATCGAGCAGCCGGCGCAGGAGGTGATCGCATCGAGCGGCGACAGCGCCAATGCCGGCGCCGGCCAAGCCGGAGAGCGGCTCGTGGTCGACGCCTTCGCGCGTTACCGCATCGTCGATCCGCTCAAATATTACCAGACCGTCGGCCCCGCCGGCGCCAGTTCGCAGCTCGCCATCCTGCTCAATTCGACGCTGCGCAGCGTGCTCGGCGAGGCGACGCTGACCGACGTGGTGCGCAACAGGCGCGAGGAGCTCATGGCGAAGATGCGCGATCAGCTCGACCACGATGCGCAGCCGTTCGGCATCCACGTCGTCGACGTTCGCATCCGCCGCGCCGACTTGCCGGAGCAGAACAGCGAGGCGGTCTATCACCGCATGCAGACCGAACGGCAGCGCGAGGCGGCCGAGTTCCGCGCCGAGGGCAGTCAGAAAAGCCAGGCGATCCGTGCCAAGGCCGACCGCGACGTGACCGTGATCGTGGCGGACGCCAATCAGCAGTCCGAGCAGATCCGTGGCCAGGGCGACGCCACCCGCAACCAGATCTTTGCCGAGGCTTACGGCCAGGATCCGGGTTTCTTCGCCTTCTACCGCTCGATGCAGGCCTATGAGCGGAGCATGCAGAAGGGCGATACCCACCTGGTGCTGCGGCCGGACTCCGATTTCTTCCGCTATTTCGGCGATCCGTCCGGCAAGACGCTGCCTGACGGTACGCCGGTTGCAGCCCCGACGGCGTCATCGGCACCGGCGCCGGCGGCGACGCCTTCGGCGCGCGCGAGCGGCGCCGCGAAATAACGACTTCGGCGAACGCGCAACAGGTCGGGTCGATGTCGGATTTTCTCGCCGCGCTCGGCCTGCTGTTTGCGATCGAAGGTATCTTTCTTGCCGCTTTCCCGTCCGGCGCCAAACGGACGATGGCGACGGTGCTGGAGATGCCGGATGGACCCTTGCGCATCGCCGGCATCGTCTCGGCTTTAGTCGGGCTGGTTATCGTCTGGCTGGTACGCGGTTAAACCAGTGCGGAAAGGCCGCTTTTCCGCCCCAATCCGGCCGCTAGTGGAGCGCCGACAGCTTGGAAATGCTTGGCCCTGGGAAATGCTTGGCCTTGGGGAAGGCTTGGGCCTTGCGTCCCAGGGAGGACGGGGGCACCTTTCCCGTTGAGTCTTTAATCCCGACGTCCGAGATGCCACGTCTCGATAATCGCCCTCTCACGCCAGGAGCGCTGATCTCCATGTTCCGTACCGGCCTATTTCCGGCCCGCCGCCTTGCCCGATTGATCCAGCACGGCGCGACGATCGCCGCGCTTGCGGCGGCGGTCGTGTTTTTGCCGGTTCAACCGGCGGCGGCGCGCGGTCCAGACGCCATTGCCGACGTCGCCGAGCAAGTCATCGACGCGGTGGTCAATATTTCGACGTCGCAAAAAATCGAACCGCGCGCCGAGGAGCTGCCCGATCTGCCGCCGGGCTCGCCGATGGAGAAATTTTTCGATCAATTCTTCAAGAACCACCGCGGCCAGGGCGGCGACAATTCGGAAGAGGCGCCGCGCCGGATCAATTCGCTCGGCTCCGGCTTCATCATCGATCCGTCCGGGCTCGTGGTCACCAACAATCACGTCATCGACGACGCCGACGAAATCAGCGTCATCCTCAATGACGGCACCAAGCTCAAGGCCGATCTGGTCGGCAAGGACATCAAGGCCGACCTCGCGCTGCTGCGGGTCCATGCCGATAAGCCGCTGAAGGCCGTGAAGTTCGGCGATTCCGACAAGCTGCGGCTCGGCGAATGGGTCATCGCCATCGGCAATCCGTTCAGCCTCGGCGGCACCGTCACCGCCGGCATCGTCTCGGCGCGCAACCGCGACATCAATTCCGGACCGTACGACAATTACATCCAGACTGACGCCGCCATCAATCGCGGCAATTCCGGCGGACCGCTGTTCAATCTCGACGGCGAAGTCATCGGCATCAATACCGCGATCATCTCGCCGTCCGGCGGCTCGATCGGCATCGGCTTTGCGGTGCCGTCCAACACCGCCGTCGACGTCATCAATCAATTGCGCCAATACGGCGAAGTGCGGCGCGGCTGGCTCGGCGTGCGCATTCAGCAGGTCACCGACGACATTGCCGAGAGCCTCAACATCAGTCCGCCGCGCGGCGCGCTGGTCGCCGGCGTCGACGACAAGGGCCCAGCCAAGCCCGCCGGCATCCAGCCCGGCGACGTCATCGTCACGTTCGATGGCCACGACGTCAAGGAAATGCACGACCTGCCCCGCATCGTCGCCGATACGCCGGTAGGCAAGACCGTCGACGTGGTGGTTATCCGCAAGGGCAAGGAAGAGAACCACAAGGTGACGGTCGGCCGGCTGCAGGACAACACCCAGGTTGCCGAGGCCGCCACCAAGGACAATCCGCCGGCGGAAAAATCCGTCGTGCAAAAGACGCTCGGCCTGGAATTGTCCAGCCTGTCGGACGATCTGCGGCATAAGTTCAAGATCCGGGACGACATCAAGGGCGTCCTCGTCACCGGCGTCGATGCGAGCGTGGCGATGGCCGATCCCGACAAGCGGCTGGCGGCCGGCGACATCATCGTCGAGGTGCAATACAACGCCGTCAATTCACCGGCCGATCTGCAGAAAAGGGTCGATCAGCTCAAATCGCAGGGCAAAAAGTTGGCGGTGCTGTTGGTCTCGAACGGCCAGGGTGAGACGCGTTTCGTGGCTTTGAGCCTACAGTAGCGGAGGGCGCTGGCGCGCAACACTCTCCGCTCATTCCCGCGCAAGCGGGAATCCAGCGTTTCCGTCTAAGACAGACTGGGTCCCCGCTTTCGCGGGGACCAGCGGAGTCCGCATTGATTCGATTTAATCTCAATCGATCATGCTCTAGCTGCGCTCCACGAACTCCTCGCGCCGATAGCCCTGCGCATACAACAGCGCGGTGAGATCGCCGTGGTCGATGCGTGCGGCTGCGGCATGCTGCAGCACCGGTTTGCCGTGGAAGGCGACGCCGAGGCCGGCAGCCTCGATCATCGGCAGATCATTGGCGCCGTCGCCGACCGCAAGCGTAGCTTCAGGATCGAGCCGGAAGCGTGCGGCTAGCTCGCGCAATGTCTCGAGCTTGGCTTCTCGGCCGAGAACGGGCTCGGCGACCTTTCCGGTCAACCGTCCGTCTGCATCGACCAACAGCGTGTTGGCGCGTTGCTCGTCGAAGCCCATCGCCGCGGCGAGCTTTACGGTGAAGGCGGTAAATCCTCCGGACACCACGCAGGTGTAAGCGCCGTTGGCGCGCATCGTGGCGACCAGCGTCGGGCCGCCCGGCGTCAGCCGGATGCGCTCGGCAAGCACGGTATCGATGATCGCGGCAGGCAGCCCCTTGAGCAGCATCACACGCTCGCGCAGTGCCGGCGCGAAAGCAATTTCGCCGCGCATGGCGCGCGCGGTTATTTCCGCCACGCGGTGTTTGACGTCGGCGTAGTCGGCAAGCTCGTCGATGCACTCCTGGCCGATCATCGTTGAATCCATGTCGGCGACGAGGAGCTTTTTGCGGCGATCGTCCTGCGGCTGAACGACCACGTCGACCGCCTCCCCGCCGACGATGTCGCGCAGATCGCCGGCCATGTCTTTGAGCAGCGCCGGCACTTCGCCGGGCTCGGCACCCTCGACCAGAAAGGCGATATCGACCGCGACCCCCGGCTCAAGCCAATCGACCGGCCGGCCATGCGGCAGATAGCGCGCGGCCTGCCGCGCCAAGGCGTCAGTCACCGCAGCGCGGTCCGGAGCCGAAATCAGCGTTGCCACATAGAACATGCCGTGCGATCCCGAGCGGCTGAAAGGACGGTTGCGACGTGACCACCATCCTCATTGCAGGCCCGACGGCGAGCGGCAAGTCGGCCTTGGCGCTCGTGCTCGCCGAACGATTTGGCGGCATGATCGTCAATGCCGATTCGATGCAGGTCTATCGCGATTTACGCATTATTACCGCACGGCCGACGCCGGACGAGGAGCGCCGCGCGCCGCATCGGCTTTACGGTCACGTCGACGCGGCGGAGGATTATTCGGTGGGTCGTTGGTGCACCGAGGCGGCGGCGGTGCTGGCGACCGCCGAGCGCGAGAATCGCACTGCCATCATTGTCGGCGGCACTGGGCTTTATTTCAATGCGCTGACCCGAGGGCTCGCCGCGGTGCCGCCGATCCCGACAGAAATTCGCGACGAAGTGCGCGCGCGGCTTGCCCAGGAAGGGGTCGCCGCACTGCATGCGGACCTCACGGCGCGCGATCCGGTGGCGGCGGCACGGCTGCGGCCCGGCGATCGCGCCCGCGTCAGTCGCGCCTTGGAAGTGGTGCTGGCGACCGGGCGCTCGATCCTGGATTGGCATGAGGAGAACAAGCCGGCAGCCGTCGACCTATCCCGCGTCGCGAAAGTATTCCTCATGCCCGAGCGCGACGCGCTTATGCGCAATATAAATGCCCGGTTCGACGCCATGATGGCCTCAGGCGCACTCGACGAAGTTCGCGCGCTCGCGGCGCGCGAGCTCAATCCCTCTCTGCCGGCGATGAAGGCGCACGGCGTGCCGTGGCTCATTCGTTATCTCGCCGGCGAAGTCACGCTCGAAGACGCCATCGAGCACGCCAAGCTGGAGACCCGCCAATACACCAAGCGGCAGGCGACTTGGTTCCGCAACCAGTTGCCGGAATTCGAATGGGTCTCGCCGGGCGAAGCGCAAGCCGCGATCGAAAAGCAGCTGCGCGACCTTTCACCCTAGGTGTCACGCTTTTGGCGCGTATATTTATTAAGCGCGATATCTGCTCCCGGGCGCAAAGCCGACATTCGGCATAGCCGCCGCAATGTCTGCTACAGACCCCGTGCAACTGCCGGATTGCCGACGCTAGCCGCCCACATGCCGGCGTCAGCAGGTATTCGCCTTGCTTTGCTTGGGCGCGCCGCACAAAAGAGACCACCTTGAGATAAGTCAAAATGCTTGGCGCCGCGTGTGCAAATATCTGCTTGGAGAGCCAAGGTAATGCCATGCCGGCTTCAGAAATGTCTCCTGCGTTAAGGCGCGTGCTCGATGTCGAAGGAAAAGCTATCGGCGTAATGCCGGATTTTGCCAGTGAACCCGCCGAGCTGTTGCGGCTCTACCGCGCACTCGTGCTCACCCGCACCTTCGACACCAAGGCCGTTGCGCTCCAGCGCACCGGGCGCCTAGGCACTTACGCGTCGTCCTTGGGACAAGAAGCGATATCGGTTGGAGTGGCCGCAGCCATGCGGTCGGATGACGTTCTTGTCCCGAGCTTTCGTGAGCATGGCGGGCAGCTCTGGCGCGGGGTTACTTTAAAGGAGCTTTTCCTTTATTGGGGCGGCGACGAACGCGGCAACGATTTCGCCGGGCCGCGAGAGGATTTTCCAGCCTGCGTCCCGGTCGGCTCGCATGTCCCGCACGCAGTCGGGGTGGCGCTGGCATTTCGGCTGCGCGGCGAGCAGCGCGCTTCCGTGTGCATCATCGGCGACGGCGCCACATCTAAGGGAGATTTTGCTGAAGCGCTCAACATGGCCGGAGTCTGGAAGGTGCCGGCGGTCTTCGTCATCAACAACAACGCCTGGGCGATTTCGGTGCCGCGCGAAAAGCAATCCGCCGCGGCAACGCTGGCGCAGAAGGCGATTGCGGCCGGCATTCCCGGCGAGCAGGTCGACGGCAACGATGTCATCGCTGTCCGCGCGGC
>JASHOX010000018.1 GCA_030038415.1 Xanthobacteraceae bacterium | reverse complement strand
AGCGCGGAAAAGTAATTCACTACCCTCGCGCGGAAAATCCGCCGTCGACCGGCAGCGCCACGCCGGTGATGAAATCCGATGCCGCGCTGGAAAGGAATACTGCGGCGCCGGCGAGATCGCTGGGCTCGCCCCAGCGGCCGGCGGGCGTGCGCGACATGACAATACCATTGAGCCCTTCGATCTGCTCGCGGGCGCTGCGGGTGAGATCGGAATTGATCCAGCCGGGCAGGATGGCATTGACCTGGATATTGTCGGCGGCCCAGGCGGCGGCGAGCGAGCGCGTCAAGGCGACAAGTCCGCCTTTGCTCGCCGCATAAGGCGCGACCAGCGGCGCGCCGAACAGCGAATACATCGAGCCGATATTGATAATCTTGCCGCGCCCGGCGGCCTTCATGTGCGGATAGGCGGCTTGCGCGCAGAACATCGCGCCGGAGAGATTGACGTCCAGCACCTCGCGCCAGTCATCCTCGGTGATCTGTTCGGGGCGTTTGCGCCGCGTGGTGCCGGCGTTGTTGATGAGGATATCGCAGCGGCCGAAATCGCCGGCCACGGCCTCGACCATCTTGGTGCATGACGCTTTTGAGGAAGCCTGCAGCGTATAGTGTCGGCAGCGAAAGCCTTCGCTGTTCAACGCCGCGGCGGCTTTCTCCGACTTGGCGGCGTCGCGCGCGGCGATTGCGATCGCCGCTCCGGCCTGCGCCAGGCCGCGCGCCATGCCGAGCCCAAGCCCGCCATTGCCACCGGTGACAATGGCGATGCGGCCGGAGAGATCGAACGGATCCACGGTTTTCTCCCTGTAGGCCCGGCTACTCAGCCAAATTTCGCTTGGGGCATGATCTTTTCCGAAAACCGGCATCCACTTTTCGGGATCATGCCCGAAACGCCGCCTTGATCGCTTCCACGCCTTTGCCGGATTTGGCCGCAGCGATGATCCGCGCCTCCTGCTTCATCAAGCCGTCGAGTGCGGCCTGCAGCGCGTCAACCGTGTCGGCCGGCACGACGACGGCGCCGTGACGGTCGGCGTGGACGAGGTCGCCGCTATTGACCGCCATGCCGTGGATGGTGACCGGAATGCCGAACTCTTCGACATGCACATAAGCATGTGACGGCCCGATCGAGCCGGCCAGCATCTGAAAGCCCTCGGCCACTTGCGGAATGTCGCGCACCGAGCCGTTGGTGATGGTGCCGAGGCAGCCGAGCGCCTTGTGCACGTTGGTCTGCACCTCGCCCCAGAACGCACCGTAGCCGGCGGGCTCGTCCTTGTCCTCGATCACTGCAATACTCGGCCGAGGTTCGGCCGCGACATAGTCGAGATAGTCCATCCGCTTCGCCATGTAGCTCGGGCCGCCGACCTTATCGCGCGCGCGCATTGTCACCGTCTTGGCAAAGCCGACCATGGGCGGCAGATCGGGAAACGGGCAGTGCAGATGCACGGTGGTGTAGCCGGCGCCGCGCCGCTCCGGCGCGACGATCTCGATGAGGTTGCACGCCGTCGGTGTATCGATCGACCGCAAGAACGCGAATTGGCTTTCTGACAACACAGGTTTTCCCCCCGGTTCGGTTTCTAGAACTAATCCCACGCCGCCAGCACGATGATTGCCATGATCACCTGCATGGCGACAATGACAGCGACGCAGCCGCTCCAGCCCGCCGTCGCCCAGGCGATGCCGGTCAAAAACGCGCCGGCGCTGCCGCCGATATAGAAGGTCGACGCATAAAGGCCGACCGCCGACGAACGCCCTTCCTTGGCGGTCAAGGTGACATATCCGGTCGAAATTGTCTGGCACAGCATGCCGCAGACGGCGCACAGCGTCAGTCCGGCGATGATGATCGCGACCGGCGGCGCCAGCAACAGCAGTGCGCCAATAATCCACACGCCGATGGTGCCGAGCACGAAACGGCGTCGCCCGAACAACGCAATGGCGCGTCCGGTCCACGGCAGCAAGGGACTCGACACCAGATAAGTGATGAACAGCGCGCCAAGCAGCGTCGGCGAGAAGAAGTAGGGCGGTCCGGCGAGATGGAAGCTCACATAAGTGAAGGCGGCAATGAAGTTGAACAGCACGCCGAACCCGATGGCAAAGGTGGCGACCAGGCGGCGGTCGCGGAAATGGCGGAGCATTTGCGTAAACGACAGCAAGAGGCCGCCGGAGCGCACGAACTGCCGCTCGCGCGGCAGCATCAGCGTCACAATGACCGCGGCGACCAGCGTGATCAGGGCCACGATCTGGATGGCCGAGCGCCAGCCGATCACGTCGGTGAGAATGCCGGGAATAAAACGGCCGGAAAATCCGCCGATGCTGGCGCCGGTGACATAAACGCCGGCAACGCGGGCAACGTCGCGCGGCGGCCATTCGTCGCCGACATAGGCGACGGTGACGGTGAAGATCGGCGGCACCAACAGGCCCTGGACAAAACGCCAGAGGACAATCTGCGGCACGGTCGCCGCGAAGGTCATGATCACGGTCGGCACCGTGATGGCGAACATCGCGGCGACGATCAGCCGCTTCCTGCCGAGAACGTCGGCGAGCGCGCCCGTGAACGGCGCCGATAGCGCGATCGCCGCCGTGCTGGCGGTCATCAGCGAGGAGATTTCGCCCGGGCCGACGTGAAACTCGCCCGCCAGCTTCGGCAGCAGCGCCTGCGGCGAATAGAGATTGACGAAGGCGGAAAAGCCGGCCGTGGCGACGGCCAGCGCGCGAAGATCGAAAGACTTAGGCCGGAGCGCCATGCGGCATTATCGGCGAGCCGCGCCGCAAAAGCACCTTGTCGCCGCGCCGCTTAGAGCTGGCGGATCGAATCGAAATTCCAGGCTTGCGCGCTTGCATCGTTCTCGCCGACGCGCAGTGTCGTTGAGTTGACGAAGCGATAGGGCGGCACCGGCAGATTGTAGGGCGCCGGCACCCCGGAAAAGACGCGGCCGGCCGGATCGTATTTCGAGCCGTGGCAGGGGCAGAAATAGCCGCCCGGCCAGTTCGTCACCGGCGTGGTTGCGCTTGGCGTCGGATAGAACAGCGGAATGCAGCCGAGATGGGTGCAGATGCCGACCAGCACCCCGTATTCGGGCTTGAGCGAGCGGTGCCAATTGGTGGCGTAGGGCGGCTGCTGCGGCTGCTCGGAATCCGGGTCGGACAATAGCGACACCATCTGCGCGCTCTGCATCGAATCGAGCGTCTGCTTGGAGCGGTGGAAGACGAAGATCGGCCGCTCGCGCCAGCGGATCATGACCTGGCCGCCTTCTTCGATCTTGCTGACGTCGAGATCGACCGGCCCGCCGGCGGCGAGCGTCGAGGCGTCGGGGTTCATCTGGTCGACCAGCGGCACCAATGTGGCCGCGGCGCCGACCGCGCCGACCGTCGCAGTGGCGATGAAGAGGAAATCGCGCCGCGTCGCCTCGGGTCCGTGTCCGCCGGTTGACGCGGTTGTCGCAGTGCTCGCCATGGTCGGTCCTTTTCGGTCGATTCTTTTGGGTAATTGGCCGTCTGATGCTGCAGCTTATGTCGCCAAGGGTGGGGTCTAGTCAATCAGGGGCAGCGCGCGTCTTCCCCTTTTGCCCCGCAAGTTTCGGACATGCGTGTTTTGCGCTATGGAACGGGCAATATCATGCACGTCCCGTACCAATTCCGCCTCGGAATAGGTTGGAATAGGACGGGCGAACGCCGCTTTACAGCCTCGAGCGGGGGCGCTGAAGGAGAGTGAAATGCGCGCCAAGGACAATTTGCGCAGCGCCGCGGAAGTTCTGGTGGATCAATTGCGCATCCATGGCGTGCAGCACGTCTTTTGCGTCCCCGGCGAAAGTTATCTGGCGGTGCTGGACGCCTTCCATGACAGCGATATTGCCGTCACCGTGTGCCGGCAGGAGGCCGGCGCCGCGATGATGGCAGAGGCCATCGGCAAAGTGACCGGCCGGCCGGGCGTCTGTTTCGTCACCCGCGGCCCGGGCGCCACCAACGCCTCTCACGGCATCCACATCGCGCAGCAAGATTCGAGCCCACTCGTCATGTTCGTCGGCCAGGTCGCCCGCGACATGCGCGAGCGCGAGGCGTTCCAGGAGGTCGATTATCGCGCGGTGTTCGGCGCCATGACCAAATGGACGACCGAGATCGACGATCCGGCGCGGGTGCCGGAAATCGTATCGCGCGCCTTCTATACCGCGGCGAACGGACGGCCCGGGCCGGTCGTCGTCGCCATTCCCGAGGACATGCTGGTCGAGCGCATCGCCGTTGCCGACGCGCCGCCCTATGCGCCGGTTGAAACGTCGCCCGGGCCGGCCGAGATGGCGAAGTTCGCCGAGCTCCTTGGCGGCGCGCGGTCGCCAATTCTGCTTCTCGGCGGCAGCCGGTGGTCGGAGGTCGCTTCCGATCGCGTCGGCCGCTTTGCGGCAAAATACGCGCTGCCGGTCGCCACCACATTCCGCCGTGGCTCACTGTTCGACCAGACGCATCCCTGCTACGCCGGCGACCTTGGCATCGGGCCCAATCCAAAACTGCTCGAACGCATCAAAGCCTCTGACCTTGTCGTCATGGTCGGCGGGCGGCTCGGCGAATTGCCGTCGCAAGGCTATACGCTGTTCGACATTCCGCGGCCGCAAGTTCCGTTCGTGCATGTGCATGCGGGCGCCGAAGAGCTCGGCCGGGTCTACAGCCCGCAGCTGGCGATCCATGCGACGCCGACGGCCTTTGCCGCCGCGCTCGAAGAGCTGAGATTGACGCGCGCGCCTTGCGGCGGCGGCAAAGCCGCGCATGCCGATTATCTGCAATGGACGGACAAGGCGACCGAGCAGCCGGGCGGCGTCAATTTCGGCGCGGTGATGGTGTGGCTGCGCGAAAACCTGCCCGCCGACGCCATCCTATGCAATGGCGCCGGCAATTATGCGGCCTGGATCCACCGCTTCTTCCGTTTCCGCCGCTTCGCTCATCACGTCGCGCCGGCCTCGGGCTCGATGGGCTATGGCGTGCCGGCAGCCGTGGCGATGAAGCGGCTTTATCCAGAGCGCCAAGTGGTGTGCCTCGCCGGCGATGGCGATTTTCTGATGAACGGCCAGGAATTCGCCACCGCCGTGCAATACGATCTGCCCTTCACCATCGTCATCGTCGACAACGGCATGTACGGCACCATCCGCATGCACCAGGAGCGCGAATATCCCGGCCGCATCTCGGCGACGCAATTGCGCAATCCGGATTTTGCCGCTTATGCGCGGGCCTTCGGCGGTTTTGGCGTCTCGGTCGAGCGCACGGACGATTTTCCCACGGCGTTCAAAGAAGCGGTCGCGTCGGGCAAGCCTGCCATCGTGCGGCTCGCGATCGACGGCGAGGCGATCACGCCGATGACGACGCTATCCAAGATCCGCGCCAAGGCGCTGGCGGAGAAGGGCAGTTGACCGCTTTCATGATCACTGCGGCTTGATGCCGGCGGCCTTGATGATCGGGTACCACTTTTCGATTTCGGCCTTCTGGAAGGCGTGCAGCGCCTCCGGCGTCTCCTGATCAGGCGGATAAATGGTTTGCGCCAGATCGGTGAGGCGCTTGCGGACGGCCGGATCGGCGAGCGAGGCCATCACGGCTTCGCTGACCTTCTTGATGATCGCGGCCGGAGTGCCCTTGGGCGCCCACATCGCGTGCCAAAACGAGAAATAGAAACCGGGCAATCCGGCTTCGTCAGCGGTGGGAATGTCGGGTGCCACCGCGATTCGCTCTTTGGCGGTGACGGCATAGGCTTTGAGCGCGCCGCTCTGCACATGCGGCAGCGATACCGCAGGCGTATCGAGCTGCAGATCGGTGATGCCGGCGAGCAGATCGTTGGTGGCGAGCCCGGCGCTGCGATAGGGGATCATCTGCCACTTCACGCCAACCAATTGCTCCATCAACACGCCGGCGATGTGGCTCGGTGAGCCGACGCCGGAGGTGCCCATCGTCGCTTTGTCGGCATTCGCCTTCAGCCAGGCGACCAATTCTTTGAGATTGTTGGCCGGCATTGTCTTGCGCGCGTCAATGAAGAACGGCTGCGTCGCGACCAGCGCAATCGGTTCGAAATCGTCGAGCAGGTCAAAGCCGAGATTATAGATGGCGCCGTTCGCCATGTTGGTGCCCCACATGCCCCACAAGAGCGTGTAGCCGTCCGGCTTCGACCGCTCGGCGCGGGTGACGCCGATCGTTCCCGCCGCGCCGGCGACGTTCTCGACGACCACGGGCTGACCGAGCCGCACGCTGATCGCTTGCGCGATAATCCGGCCCAGCACGTCGGTCGATCCGCCGGGCGCCAGCGGCACGATGAAGTCGATCGGGCGCGACGGATAATCGTCGGCTGCAGCAGGCGCGGCGGCGGCAAGCCCGAGGCCAGCGGCGATCGCCGCCGCGACAATGGATTTCCCGATCATGATTGTTTCCCCCTGACGGACTTTCGGACTCCTATGCCAGAGGAAATGCCGCCGCCAAAGGCCAAAACCGCGGCTGCGACGCAATGGCTCCGCGTTGCCGGATTTGTTGAATCGTGGTTCAGTTATTCTGCAGCCCGATTCCATTTTCCGAAATCCCGATGCCGTACCGCCGCACTGCCAATGTCGAGCGCCGGCTCGCCGCCCGGCACGCCGCCATCATTGCCGCGGCGCAGCAGGCGGCAAGCGAAGGCGGTATGGCCGCGGTGCGGATCGCGGCCGTGGCGCAGCGCGCCGGCATCGCGGCCGGCACGGTCTACCGCTACTTCCCCGGCAAGACCGATCTGGTCGCGGCGCTGCTTGAGGAAACTGCCGAGCGCGAGATCGCGGCACTGCGCCGCGCCGCCGACGTCGCGCCAGGGCCATTGTCGGCGCTGTCGGCCGCGATCATGACCTTCGGCGCGCGGGCGCTGCGCGATCGCCGCCTCAATTATGCGGCCACCGCGGAACCTGTCGATGCCGAGCTTGATGCGTTGCGCGTGGCCTTCCGCAAGGCGCTGGCCGCCGAATTTTCCGCGCGCGTTGCGGCGGCGGTCGCCGGCGGACATTTGCCGGAGCAGGATGCGGCGCTCGCCGGCACGGCGTTGGTCGGCCTTATGATCGAAGCGCTGATCGGGCCGCTCGCGGCGGAGGCTTCAGGCCGCGAGCGCACGCTGCTGCAGTCGCTGACGCTTTTGGCGTTGCGCGCGCTCGGCGTTGCCGATGCGCGAGCGCGGGGCCTGGTGGTGCAGACAGTAATCGGCAATCAGTAGTCAGTAATCAGAAGGATTTGGCGTTTCTGATCACCGATTACCGATTACCGACTTCTGCTCAGTGCGACATCAGCGCCGGTATGGTCATCGACTGAAAGATCGAATGCGTGACGCCGCCGAGCACGAATTCGCGCAGCCGCGAGTGGCCGTAGCCGCCCATCACCATGAAATCGGCGCCGCTATCGGCGGCATGCGACAACAGCGCATCGGCGACGTCGATATTGCCGCCGGCGATGCGGTGAACGTCGATCTTGAGGTCGTGGCGGGCGAGATGCTGGCCCAGATCGGCGCCTTCGATCTCGTCCTGCTTGCCGCGCTCATTGGTGATGATGACAATTTCGACACGGCCGGCCTTGGCCAGAAGCGGCATGGCATCGCCAATGGCGCGTGCCGCCTGTCGGCTGCCGTCCCAGCACACCATGACATTGTCGAGCTTGAGCGGCGCTTTCTGGATATAGGGCACCATGATCATCGGCCGGCCGGATTCGAACAGTGTGGTCTCGGCGATGATCTCGTCTACGGTCGTGGTCTCGGGCTCGGCCTGGCCGACAATGGCGAGATCGAAGCGGCGCGCGATGCGGCCGAACTGATCGCCGGCGCCGGCGAAGCTGGCGGTCAGCGTCAGCGGCTCCGCCGACAGTCCGGCGCGATCGGTGGCCGCGGCGAAACGGTCGATAGCGGCCTTCGCCGCGGCTTCGTTATCGGCCTGTTGACTCTCGATCACTTCGGCGGGGATGTAGCCGGTTCCCGACACCGGAACGATCGGGTCATAGACGAAGGCAATGCCGGTCAGGTGCGCGCTAAACGCGCTGGCGACGGACACTGCATAATCGCCGGCAGGACCGCCCTCTTTGTTGACGCTGAGATTGACGACAATGTCTTCGATCATGGCAGTGCTTTCCCCGGCTAATGTTCAAGCCATCCTATCCTATTTTCGTCGCCAGTGTCCCGATTCCGAAGTTCGCATCAGAGATGCCGCAAGCGAGTGCGAACTTCGGAATCGAATGGACACTGGCAAACTTATGATTCTAGTGTGGGTTTTGGATTTGAAGTTTCTCTACGAGATTGCCGTTGGATATTAGGAACTTCAAATCCACCACACTAGCGCGCCTTGCGCCAGAGCAAGCCCTGCAGCCGCCGTGCGCGTGCCTATTTCTTGATATTGCCGTTGGCGTCGAACTGGCTGAGATAGGCCCACAGGTCGTCGACCTTTTGCTGGTCCTTGATGCCGGCAAAGGGCATTTTCGTGCCGGGGACCATGGCGCTCGGACTCTTGATGTACTGCTTGAACGTCGCCTCGCCCCAGACGACGCCCGATTTCTTATTGGCGTCCGAATAATCGTAGTTCGGCACCGTGCCGGAATGCCGGCCGTCCAGGCCGTTCAACTCGGGACCGACCTTGTTCGCGGCTCCCGGGCCGATGGAGTGGCAAGGAGAGCACAGATTGAACACCTGCTTGCCCTTGGCGGCGTCCTGGGCCTGGGCCGACCCTACCGCGGCAGCTTGCATCATGACTGCGCCCGCTGATGCGGCGATCATTGCCGCCGCCAGTCTTGTTCCGGTCATTGCGTCTCCTCATCCGGCATTGCCGCCGTAAAAGCCCCCGAGCGCCGTTCAAGCGATCCCGGCGCAGCGTGTCAACCGCCATCGGTGCCGCGCCTGCCAGGTATCCCAACCGATTTCACGTATCTCCGGGGCTTTCTTCGCTATACTGCGCGGCGACGTCGCCGAGGGTCCGATGCCGCTCTTGATGCCATTGTTCGACGATGCGGTGCTCAAGCGCCGCGCCGAGATCGTAGCGGCGCTTCGTGCCATCGTGCCTGGCGAGGGCGTTATCGCTTCCGAACGCGAAATGCGCCCTTTCGAAAGCGACGGGCTGACCGCCTATCGTCAGTTGCCCATGGTCGTGGTGTTGCCGGAGACCACCGCGCAGGTCGCGGCCGTGCTCGACTTTTGCCACCGCGAGGGCATTAAAGTCGTGCCGCGCGGCGCCGGCACCTCGCTGTCGGGCGGCGCGCTGCCGCTCGGCGACGGCGTCCTCCTCGGGCTCGCCAAGTTCAACCGCATCCGCGAGATCGACTACGACAACCGCGTTGTCGTGGTCGAGCCCGGCGTCACCAATCTCGCGGTGTCGCAGGCGGTCGCCGAGGCCGGCTTCTATTACGCGCCCGATCCTTCGTCGCAGATCGCCTGCACCATCGGCGGCAATGTCGCGGAAAATTCTGGCGGCGTGCATTGCCTGAAATACGGCATGACCGCCAATAACGTGCTCGGCTGCGAGCTCGTGCTGATGACCGGCGAAATCATCCGTCTCGGCGGCAAGCATCTCGATGCCGGCGGCTACGATCTCCTCGGCATCGTCACCGGCTCGGAGGGGCTTCTCGGCGTCGTCACCGAAGTGACGGTGCGCATCTTGAAGAAGCCACAGACCGCGCGTGCGGCGCTCATCGGCTTTGCCGCGTCGGAAGACGGTGGCGAATGCGTAGCGAAGATCATCGGCGCGGGCATCATTCCGGGCGGCATGGAAATGATGGACCGCCCCGCCATTGCCGCGACGGAAGAATTCGTCCATGCCGGCTATCCGCTCGACGTCGAGGCGTTGCTGATCGTCGAGCTCGACGGTCCGCAGGACGAAGTCGATCATCTGTTGGAGCGGGTGCAGGACATCGCCAAAACCTGCCGCGCCTTGACCTGCCGCGTCTCCAATTCCGAAGACGAGCGGCTGTTGTTCTGGGCCGGCCGCAAGGCGGCGTTTCCGGCGGTCGGCCGCATCTCGCCCGACTACTACTGCATGGATGGCACCATTCCGCGGGCGCGCTTGCCGCATGTGCTCAACCGCATGAGAGAAATGTCGGCAAAATACGGCTTGCGGGTCGCCAACGTGTTTCATGCCGGCGACGGCAATCTGCATCCCTTGATCCTCTACGACGCCAACAAGCCGGGCGAGCTGGAGAATGCCGAAAAATTCGGCGCCGATATTTTGCGGCTGTGCGTCGAGGTCGGCGGCGTGCTCACCGGCGAGCACGGCGTCGGCGTCGAAAAACGCGATCTGATGCCGGTGATGTTCTCGGAAGAAGATCTCAACCAGCAGCAGCGGCTCAAATGCGCCTTCGACGGCAAGAGCCTGCTCAATCCCGGCAAGGTGTTTCCGACACTGCATCGCTGCGCCGAATTGGGCCGCATGCACGTGCATGCCGGCAAAATGTCGTTTCCCGATATTCCGCGGTTTTGAAATTTTGCGGCTGCAAGCATCGACATGAAGTTCGGTATCTTCAGTTCGGCACAGGCCAACAGTAATGCTCTCGGCCAGGAGAGCGGGCAAGGCTTTCGCGATTATCTCGACTTCAATGTCGAGGCCGAGGCGCTCGGCTTTACGTCGAGCTTCCTCGTCGAGCATCACTTCACCGGCTGGAACCAGGTGTCGGCGACGCTGATGCTGCTCATGGCACTCGCCATGCGGACGAAGACGCTGCGGCTCGGCTCAGCGGTGATGGTGCTGCCCTGGCACAATCCGGTACTGCTCGCCGAACAGGCGGCGACCCTCGATCTCGTCTCCGGCGGCCGTTTCGATTTCGGCATCGGCAAGGGTTACCGGCACAGCGAGTTCAAGGGCTTCCAGATCGCGCCGGAAGAGGCCGACGTGCGCTTCGAGGAGGCGGTTGAAGTGATGACGCGCGCCTTCACGACGCGCGGACGCTTTTCGCACCGCGGCCGCTTCTGGCATTTCGAGGACATCGTCGTCGAGCCGCCGCCGGCGCAAAAACCGCATCCGCCGTTCTGGGTTGCCGCTGGCAGCGAAAACTCGATCCGCCGCGCCGCCGCACGCGGCTTCAACTTGATCCTCGACCAATATGCCAGCGCCGCGCAAATCGCCGAGCGCATCGGCATCTACAAAGCCGAACGCCAGGCGTGCGGTTTACCCTTTGATCCGATGCAGGTCGCGGTAGCGCGCCAGCTTTATATCGCCAAGGATGCGGCCGACAAAGCGGCCGCGCTCACCCGTCAAGCCGCCTATACCAAGCGTACGGTCGACGTGTCGCGCAAGCCGGACGGCAAGAGCGGCTCGCACGTGCTGGCTTATGCCGATAAGGCCGGCGGCACCGAGGAGAACGCGCTGTTCGGCACGCCAGACGAAATTTGCGCGATGCTGGAAGCGGTGCGCGACGCGGGCGGCGCTTACGTCCTGCTCACGATCTCCGGCGGCCGCGAGCAGTTGCGTGTTTTCGCCCGCCAGATCATGCCGGTCTTTGCGCATTCGGTGCCTGCGGCCGATGCCGCGGAATGATGGCGCGTGCGATGGCCGACAATTTGAAACCGCGCGATGCCAAGGAGGTCGAGCAGGCGATCCAATGGGCACTCGGCAACGACAAGACCTTCGAAGTCGTCGGCCGCGGCAGCAAGCGCGGCATCGGCCGCGCCGCGCAATGGGATGGGACGCTCGATCTTTCGTCGCTTTCCGGCGTTACGCTGTATGAGCCGGAGGAACTTGTGCTCTCCGCCAGGGCCGGCACGCCGATCGCTGAAATCGAAGCGCTGGTGGCGTCACGGAACCAGCAGCTCGCTTTCGAGCCGATGGATTACGCGGCGTTGCTCGGCGGCGCGACCGGCGCCGGCAGCATCGGCGGCGTCATCGCCGCCAATCTCTCCGGGCCGCGCCGCATCAAAGCCGGCGCGGCGCGCGATCATTTCCTTGGGGTGAGTGCGGTCTCGGGCCGCGGCGAAACGTTCAAGTCCGGCGGCCGCGTGGTCAAGAACGTTACCGGCTACGATCTCTGCAAACTCTTGGCCGGCTCTTGGGGCACGCTCGCCGCGATGACCGACATCACTATCAAGACGCTGCCCAAAGCCGAGACTGAGGCGACGATTTTGGCGCTCAATCTCACCGACGCGACCGCGAGCAAAGTCATGGCCTCGGCGATGGCTTCGTTCGCCGACGTGTCGGGCGCCGCACATCTGCCGGCCGCCGTAGCGATGCGAATCGCCGAAATAGGGGCCACACAAGCGGCGGTGACAGCGTTCCGCCTCGAAGGCGTGGCGCCTTCGGTGGCGCAGCGCAAAAGCGTCCTGGAGAGCCTGCTGGCGCCCTTCGGCTCGCTCGGCACGCTCGGCGAAGCGGCCTCGCGCGCGCTCTGGCAAGCGATCCGCGACGTGACGCCGTTTGCGGCCAACGGCGTCGCCGGTAAGCGCGACGTGTGGCGTATTTCGACAGCGCCAACGCAGGGCGCCATCGTCGGGGAAGCGCTCGCCGGGGCGACGGATGCGGAGCTGCTCTACGATTGGGCCGGCGGCCTTATTTGGGCGGCCATGCCGGCGACCAATGACGCGCAGGCGCCGCTCGTGCATGCGACCGCCGCCGCCAATGGCGGCCACGCCACGCTTATTCGCGCGCCGATCGCGGTGCGCGCCGCGGTTGACGTCTTTACACCGGAACAGCCGGTACTCGCCGCGCTGACCAAGCGCGTGCGCGGAGGCTTCGATCCGCAAGGCGTGCTCAATGCCGGGCGCATGTGGGCGGGGGTGTGAGCGATGCAGACTAACTTCACCCTGGCGCAACTTGCCGATCCGGATATCGCGGAAGCGGACAAGATTCTGCGCGCCTGCGTGCATTGCGGCTTCTGTACCGCGACCTGTCCGACCTATGTGCTCGACGGCAATGAGCTCGATTCGCCGCGCGGGCGCATCTATCTCATCAAGGACATGCTGGAGCAGGACCGGCCGGCGACGGCGGAGGTGACGCGGCATATCGACCGCTGCCTGTCGTGCCTTTCTTGCATGACCACATGCCCGTCCGGCGTCCACTATATGCACCTCGTCGATCACGCCCGCTCCCATATCAAAGACACCTATCGTCGGCCGCTCGGCGATCGCTTGCTGCGGGTGATGCTCGCCAAGCTAATGCCCTATCCACGCCGCTTCCGGCTGGCGCTGCAGGCGGCGCGTATCGGTAAGCCGTTCGCGCCTGTCGCCGCCGCGTTCGGGCTGAAACGGCTGGCCGCCATGCTGCGGCTGTCGCCGTGGCAGGCGCCTTGCCGCCCGCTTGCGGCGCAAGTCTTTGCCCCCCAAGGCGCACGCAAGGGTCGCGTCGCGCTTCTTGCCGGCTGCGTCAACGACCTCTTGATGCCCGAGATCAACGCGGCAACCATCGGCGTGCTGACGCGGCATGGCATTGAGGTCGTGCTGCCGCACGGCGCCGGCTGTTGCGGCTCGCTGGTTCATCACATGGGCCGCGAGGCTGAGGCGTTGGAGCAGGTGCGGGCCAATGTCGACGCCTGGAGCGCGGTCGGCGGCCTCGATGCGATCATCATCAACACTTCGGGCTGCGGCACGACGATTAAGGATTACGGCTTCATGCTGCGAACCAACCCGGTCTACGCCGCCCGCGCCGCCCGCGTATCGGCCCTCGCCAAGGATATTTCCGAATATCTCGCCGGCCTGCCGTTGCGGCCGCAGGGCAACGCGCCGCCGCTTGTTGTCGCCTATCATGCCGCCTGCTCGCTGCAGCATGGCCAGCGCATCATTCGGCAGCCGAAGGAGGTACTGACCAAACTCGGCTTCGTCGTGAAAGACGTGCCGGACGGTCACCTGTGCTGCGGTTCGGCCGGGACCTACAATATTCTGCAGCCCGACATTGCAAGGAGGTTGCGCGAGCGCAAAGTCGGGACTATCGAGAGATTGCGACCCGACGTGATTGCAGCGGGCAATATCGGCTGTATCACGCAGATCGCAGCGGGCACGGATCTTCCAACCGTCCATACGGTCGAGTTGATCGACTGGGCCACGGGGGGAACTTGTCCGCCAAGGCTGCGGGACCATCGGCCGCGTGCGGCGATGCACCGTGCCGGCGCCGCGGACTGAGGGGCTCGGTCGGCGCGGTGTCAGACTGACGGTCTCTCCAGATGGGGGCCGGAACATAGAGTTTCGATAGCGAGATCGGGAGGTCGATCATGGCGAAGAAATCGAAGGCGAAGAAGAAGCCGGCGAAAAAGAAGAAGGCCGCTGCGGCAAAGAAGAAAACGCTGAAGGCGAAAGCCAAGAAAACCGTGAAGAAGGCAGCAAAGAAGGCGGCACCCAAGCGCAAAGCGGCGCCGCGGCCCAAGCCTGCCGCAGCTCCTGCACCGCAACCCGAGCCCGCGCCGGCACCGTCATGGACCCCGCCGGCCGGTTCGGGATTCGGCGGCAGCGGCAGCTAGTTCTTACGCTGGATCGACCGGATCACGGCGCGCTGCGAGGCGCACTGGTCCCGCATTGCATAGGCTCTGCGGGACCAATAGCATTACAGTGACTAACTTGATCGGCCGCATATGACCGCCGATCCCTGGCCGATCCGATCGGCCGTTTTGCTGTACCGAGGAGGTGCGTTATGCCGGCGACCTATAACATCTTGCTGATGGGCGCGTCCTACGGATCGCTGCTCGCCTCGAAGCTCTTGTTCGGCGGACATTCCATCCATTTGGTCTGTCTCCCCGCCGAAGCCGATTTGATCAACGCCGAAGGCTTTAAAGTTCGTCTGCCGGTGCGCGGCCGCAAGGATCCGGTCCTGCTCGAATCGCGCAAGCTCCCCGGCAAGGTGACGGCGGGTCCGGCGACCGGGGTCGATCCGAAGCAATACGATCTGGTCGGCTTGTGCATGCAGGAGCCGCAATATCGCTCGCCGGGCGTGCGCGAACTGCTCGATGCCGTGGGAAAATCGCGGGTGCCGTGCATGTCGATCATGAACATGCCGCCGCTGCCCTATATCAAGCGCATCCCCGGCCTGGATTTTAAGGCGCTGGAAGCCGCCTATACCGACCCGCGCGTCTGGGATTCGGTCGATCCGAAGAAGATCACGCTGAATAGTCCGGATCCGCAGGCTATACGTCCGCCCGACGGCAAGGCCAACGAGCTTTTGGTCACGCTGCCGACGAATTTCAAATGCGCGCGCTTCGAGGACGACAAGGATACGGCGATTGTCCGCCAGCTCGAGAAGGACGTCGAAGCCGCGCGTTTCGACACCCCGGAGGGCAAGATCGAACTGCCGGTCAAGTTGAAGGTCTACGATTCGATTTTCGTGCCGCTCGCCAAATGGGCGATGCTGTGCGCCGGCAACTATCGCTGCGTCACCAAGGACGGTATGCGCACCGCGCAGGAAGCCGTGCACAGCGACGTCGAGACGTCGCGTTCGGTATACAACTTCGTCAACGATCTCTGCGTCAAGCTCGGCGCCAAGCCGGACGACCTGGTGCCGTTCGAGAAATACGCCGCCGCGGCGCAATCGCTGACGCGTCCGGCTTCGGCCGCCCGCGCCCTGCAAAACGGCGCTCCCTATATCGAGCGGGCGGACAAGCTCGTGCAGCTCATCGCCAAGCAGAAGGGATTGAGCCATCCCGTGCTCGACTCGACGGTTGCGCTGGTCGATACCCGGCTCGAAGCGAACCGCAAGAAGCAGGCGGCGTGAGCTGACCAATCGCCATCGTGGGCGAAGTAATTGCTTCGCCCTGTCCGATTGCGTGAGGACCGATAAGGGCTAGCTGACCTCGACGTCCTGCCAGAAGCCGAATCGGCCGCCGACGTCCTTCATCTCCGGGCGAGGTGCTTCGTAAGACCACGCCGCGCGCGGGTGCCGCGTGCCGTCGACCACCACGTCGTAGAATTGCACACCATGCGGACAGGCCCGATCGTCCGGGGTTTTTTCCGCTTTCTCCAGCCAATCCAGGCGCACCGCGGATCGCGGAAAGTATTGATATCCCTTGCATTCGACGATGTCTTGGCTCTCGGCGATCGTCCGGCCGTGGATAGCTGCTCTCATCTATCACGCTCCTCGGGTCGGTAGAGTCCCTTATATGGGCACCGCGCGCCCGAGTGTATCTGGTGTTACGCGCCTAAAGTATCGCCTGAATAAGAGTCCCTAAGCGAAAGTGTATCCTGTCTGCCACACCTGACAAGAAACGAAAAAGTTATCCCAAAAACGCATATAAAATCATCAGTTGCTGCTGTTTTAATCTTGGCGTCACGCCTACAAAATTGAAGAATTCGTGAAAGTTCAGGCTGCGCGAGTTTGAGTTCGGCGCTGCAGGGATTTGGCTCGGTACCGGATGTCGACGGGGGACGTCGCCCGAGTGTGGAGCAGGGACAAAAACAGGGGCTCGGTTATGAAAAAAGTAGCTTTATCGTTAGTTTTGGTGGCCGGTTTGGCCAGTTCTGCAATGGCTGCCGATATGGCAACCAAAGCCCCTCCGGCAGCACCGGCTCCGCCGCCTTCGCCGTGGGATGTCGCCATCTCCGCCGCGTTGATGACGGACTATAACTTCCGCGGCATCACGCAATCGGCGCATCACCCGTCGAGCCAGGCCGGCTTCGAGCTGCGCTATAATCAGACTTCGAGCATGCAATGGTACGCAGGTATTTCGGGCGAGAGCATCGACTTCCCGAACAACGCGGCGGCCGAAATCGACTTTTACGGCGGCTTCCGGCCGACCTTCGACAAGCTCGCCCTCGACTTCGGCGTCTGGGAATACTGGTACCCAGGCGGCAATTGCTTCGGCACCGTGGGAGGAGTCGCTCCCGGGTTTACGAGTGCGTGTTCCGATCCGGCTGGAGTGTTTGTGGCCAACAAGAACGGTCAACCTCTCGGCGGCAACGAAGTTGTGGCCGACGAGAGCTTCTTCGAAGCGTACGGCAAAGCGACCTACACCTTCAACGATCAGTGGGCCGCCGGCGTGCAGGAATATTACTCGCCTGACGTTGCTGGCACCGGCGCTTGGGGTTGGTTTTCGACTGGCAACGTGACCTTCACGGCGCCGAGCTCCTGGTTCCCGGCCAACAGCGGTATCGGCGGCTATATCTCCGCAGACCTCGGTTATTGGGATCTCGGTACGAGCAATCGCTTTTACGGCAATGACATTGCCGGATCGCCACAAGAGTTCGGGGTCAAGTACACGAGCTATGCCACCTGGGACGTTGGCCTCGGCTGGACCTACAAGGCGTTCACGCTCGACCTTCGCTACTACGACACCAACCTGACGCAGTCCGAGTGCAACGCCTTCACCAGCGCGTCGAACTCGTCGTTCTCGACGAGCAACATTACGGCGCAAAATCCGAACGGCTTGGGCTCCAACTGGTGCGGCGCGGCCTATATCGCGAAGCTCTCCTTCGCGGCCAACCTCAGCGGTCTGAAGTAAGATTAGCTGAGTCACTCCAACGACAAAGGCCGGTGGCGGAAGCCACCGGCCGTTTCATTTGGACCGTCAGCGATCCTCATCCTGAGGTGCGAGCGTAGCGAGCCTCGAAGGATGCGGCCGTCGCCCTTCGAGGCTTGGCGCTAAGCGGCGAGCACGTCAGGGTGACGGGGGAAATATCACTCCGCCGCCGAAACCAGCGGCACATCGCGCACCTGCGAGGCGCCTTCGCCGCAGACGACCTCGACCCGCCGGCGGTGGAAGGCGCCGAGCGTCGAGCGGTGGCCGATGGAAATGATCGTGGTGCCTTTGAGCCGATCCTGCAGCAGCCGATACAGCGCGGCTTCGGCGGCCTCGTCGAGCGAAGCGGTGGCTTCGTCGAGGAAGAGATAATCGGGTTCCTGCAGCAACGCGCGGGCAATGGCGAGACGCTGCTGCTCGCCTTGCGACAGCATCCGATTCCAATGCGCTTCCTCGTTTAGCTTTCCGCTCCATTCGGCAAGCCCGACCGCCGAGATCGCCTCGGCGATGCGGGCGTCATCGAATGTGCCGGCTCTGGCCGGATAGCTGACCGCGGCAGCAAGCGACGCCACCGGGAAATACGGCCGCTGCGGCAACAGCATCACCTTGGCGTCCTTCGGCACCAGCACGCGGCCCGAGCCGAACGGCCAGATGCCGGCAACAGCGCGGAACAGCGTCGACTTGCCAGCGCCGGAGGGCCCGGTGACGAGAACGCGCTCGCCGGGCGACAGCACGATATGCTCGGCATTGACAAGCGATTCGCCGCTAGGCAGGCGCACACTCAATTGATCGATGGAAATCATGTTCGGCGTTTCGCGCGGCAGCACCTCAACCGCCGGCGGCGTCAGAGCGACGTCGCGGCCAGCGACGATCGCGTCTTCAAATCCCGACAACCGCGTGACCACCGCGCGGTATTGCGCGATCGATTGATAGGCCGAGACGAAATAGGACAACGCCGTCTGCACGCTGTTGAAGGCGGATGCGGTCTGCATCAGGCCGCCGAGCTGCATGGCGCCGGAAAAATAAGCCGGACTGACCATTAGATAAGGAAAGATCACCGAAGCCTGCGAATAGCTTTGGGTGAAGAAGGTCAGCTGTTTCTGCCGATTCATGATGGCGATCCAGTTCGACACCACCAGCCCGAAGCGGCTGAGATGACGCTCACGCTCGGCGGCTTCGCCATGCAATGCCGCGATCTGCTCGGAATTCTCGCGGGTGCGCACGAGATTGAAGCGAAAGTCGGCCTCGTAGCGCTGTTGCTGGAAATTGAGCGGAATGAGCGGCCAGCCGATCAGGTGCGTAAGCACCGTGCCGACGATCGCATAAAGCAAGGCGGCCCAGACCAGATAGCCCGGTATCCCCAGCGACACACCGAACAAATGCAGCGGTGCCGCCTCCGACAGCTTCCACAAGATGACGACGAACGAGCACAGCGTCACGCAGGAGCTCAACAGCCCGAGCCCGATCGACAGCGTATTCTGCACGAACATCTGCAGATCGTCGGCGATGCGCTGGTCGGGATTGTCGGCGGCGTCGCCGAGAAGCTGCATGCGGTAGTGGTTTGCCGTGTTCAGCCATTGCCGCAGATAGGCCTGCGTCATCCAGCGCCGCCAGCGGATCTGAAGCCAGAGATTGAGATAGTTCTGATAGACCGCCAGCACGGTATAGACCGCGGCGAGTGCACAGAACACCAAGATGTACCAGACAAAGCCGTTCCAATCACGGTTCTGCAACGTGTTGTAAAAGCCGTTGTACCAATAGTTCAGGATGACGTTGATGGCGACGATCGACAGCTCGATCGCGACGACCGCGCCGAGCAGGAACCGCCCTGGCCAGCGATCTTCCGAGCGGAAATATGGGATAGCCAAGCGCCACATGGTGGCGAGCGTGGCGGCAAGACGTTTCACGGAAGACCTCCGAGGTTTATGGGTGCGGGCGCAATGCAAGGCGCCATCGATCGTGTAGCATCAGATCATCAACTCGAGCGGCGTTAGCCCAATGGAACCAAACTAGCGGAGCCTAACCAACGGCACTGGACCGAAACGCCCGGATGGTGCATCGCACTGTCACGAAGCTGTCCACAGTCTAGTGCAGGCTTTGGCAAGCTATCTCCGATAATCGGTAGCCATCGCCAACGAATTCGCCTAAATTTATGGCACGCCGCCAAAAAAAACCGCCCCGTGGCGCCTAATGCGCGGCATTGCCGCACGCGACTCGCGCCCACGAGCGACAAAAGACGAACATTGCGGCGATTAATGGGGAGGAAGTGCTCATGTTTACGCAAATACTCGATCCCACCGGAAATCTGTTCCTGACGTGGCTGGTCGCTCTCATTCCGGTCGTCCTCTTATTGTTCCTGCTCGCTGGCTTGCGCATGTCGGCTTGGCTCGCGGTCCTGATCGGTTCGATCGTCACCTTCCTGCTCGGCCTCTGGGTCTGGAAGATGCCGCTCGACGATGGGGTGCGCGCCTATGTTTACGGCTCGGCCACCGGCGTGTGGAACGTCGATTGGATCACGTTTTGGGGAGTAATGTTGTTCAACACCCTAGTCGCCACCGGCTCCTTCGACAAGCTGCGGCGGTGGCTGGTGCAACAGGGGACCCGGGACGTGCGGGTGCAAACCATCCTGTTCGCCTGGGCCTTCGGCGCGCTGCTCGAAGGCTTGGTGGGCTTCGGCTATCCATGGGCCTTCGTCGCTCCCATTCTGATCGCCATCGGCATTCCCGACCTTGACGCCATTCGCGTCGCGGCGATCGCCAATAATGCGCCGGTGTCTTACGGCGCCTTGGGCGCGCCAATTATCGCCCTTGCCACGGTGACCGCCGGCACGCTCGGCATGAACTTCGTCGACCTGTTGCCGATCTATTCGGCCTCGGTCGGCAAGATCGTCGCCATACTGGCGCTGCTGCCGCCCTGGATTTTGCTCTACCTCGTCTCGGGCCGCAAAGGCATGTGGTCGGCGTGGCCGCTCGCCATTGTCGGCTCGCTCGGCTACATCGCCGGGCAGCTGCCGACAGCGGTCTATCTCGGGCCCTATCTGCCGGACGTCATCGGCTCAATCGTTTGCTTCGCGCTGTTGCTGATCCTGCTCAAACTGTGGCGTCCAGCACAAGTGCTGGCCTATGGCGGCGCGCCGACCACGGGCAGCACCGAGGCCGAGGCCCACGGGCTCACCGGCGGCGAGATCGTCATGGCTTGGCTGCCGATTGCCGTTCTGATCGCGGTGGTGGTGGCCTGGACCGGACCGTGGTCGCATCTGCCTTCGATCGTGTTGCTGCATTACGCCGTCGCCGCCAATTCGGCGATTACGCCTGGCGCCACCATTAGCGCGATCTTTAACTGGACGCCGTTCGTCGGCGGCACCGCCATTCTGGCGTCATGGATCATCACCGCCGTTCTGTTGCGGGTGAGCATGAGTCAGGTCGGCGAGATATTCGCCAAGACTTGGTCGCAGATGTGGGGTGCCTGCCTGGTCGGCGTCTTCATCTTCGGCCTTGCTTATGTGTTCAACTATTCGGGCATGGCGGGTTCGCTCGCCAACGCCTTCGCCAAGATCGGGCCGGCCTTCATCATCGTGGCGCCGATCCTGGGCTTCATCGGCGTCGCTCTGTCGGGCAGCAATACCTCGACCAACGCCATGTTCGGCACGTTCCAGGCGCTGGTCGGCAAGGTGCTCGGCTTTCCCGTGCTGTTGTTGCCGACGCTCAATTCGGTCGGCGCCGAGATCGGCAAGCCGATCGCGCCGCAGACCGCGAGCGTCGGGGTATCGACCACCAAGTTCGTGCGCAACGAAGGCGAGGTGATTCGCCACAACTTCGGCTGGTGTCTCGTCTTGCTGGGCTATCTCGTGGTTATCGGGGTGGCCTGTTACCTGTTCTTCCCCAACATCGCGGTGTTGGCGGGGCACTGATTTCGAGCGCCGCGTCCGAGGATTGCATGGGGCCGCCACCTGGCGGCCCCATTGTTTCGGTTTTACCCAACGGCGCGATTGCCGGCGCGGCTGAACGGTTAATCGACTTGACGTCGGCCATCGGCGTGCGGATTAAATTGCTGCGCTCGGCCGTCCGGCCGTGCGGTTCCCTCACGTCAATTCGGAGACGACGATGTCTTGCCTGTGCCGGCGCTTTGCCTGCTGGCTTGCCGTGATCCTTGCATCGACCGCGCCGTGGCCTGCGGTCGCCGGCCAAAGCTTTCCCTTTGGTAGCGAGCTGATGCTCGATGCCGCGCCGATGCACGGCTCCAAGCGCATCCCGATGCTCGAAATCGAAGATGACGGTACCGCCTCGATCGATCTGTGGTGCACGAGCCTGCAGGCGCGGGCCACAGTCGGCGACGAGACGATCACCATCGTGCCCGGGCAAGCGGCAAACCTGGTGCAGCCGCCGCCATGCGATCCGGAGCGGCAAGCGAGCGACGACGCGCTGTTGACTGCGCTCACCGCAGCGACGACGTGGCAGCGCAGCGGCGACCGCGTCGACTTGTCCGGCAGCGTCACGCTGCATTATCGGCTGATGACGAATTGAAGGGGTCCTCGCTTGTTCGTTCGGTTTCGCCGAGACTTGTCGTAAAGCTTTTTGACGGCGATGAAGACCATCGCCGCGATCGGGCCGGCGAAGATGACGGACACGCCGCCGAATATGAAAAGTATTGCGACGACGCCTAACAGCATGACGGCGGGCGGAATGTAGACCCTGCGCCTGCGGCGCCGAGTACCCGGCCAAGCCGGAACCCGAACGGCACACCACGGATTGAGGCAGGCGGAACCGCCCCATTTGCCGGGAGCGGCCGACGGTGCAGCCGTGCGGGGCGGCTACCGCAGCATTATCAGCTTCGGCGTTGCCGGCGGCCTGGCGTCCGACTCGTTCCCGGCGACTGCATTGTGGCGTCCGCGATCGTCGACTATCCGACGCTGCGGCCGACCGACCCGCTGTGGTCGGGCAAGCTCTTGGCCATGCTCCCCGACGCGCGGCACGGCTCTGGCGCGGCTGCGCGGCGTGCTCGGGCCGGCTTGCGAGCTCCGATTTCAGAAAGCGACTGCCGTGGCGAGTTTACGTCCACGGCTGTAAATACGCGCGCACCGAACTTTTGAGCAACCCAAACCTATTTTCACTCGGCCCGCCAAGGGGTGGGTTTCGCTCCGCTGAACGCACTTACGAAGCAAACAAAAAGGGCGCGGATTGCTCCGCGCCCTTGATTGGCTTGATGCGAGGTGGTCTCAGAAGCCGCCCATGCCACCCATGCCGCCGCCGCCCGGCATCGCCGGCATGGCGGGGGCTTCTTTCGGCAGCTCGGCGACCATGGCTTCGGTCGTGACCAGGAGTCCGGAGACCGAAGCCGCGTCTTGCAGCGCCGCGCGCACCACTTTGGCCGGATCGACAATGCCCTTGTCGAGCATATCGACATAGTCCTCGGTCTGCGCGTCGAAGCCGAACGTCTCCGACTTGTTCTCGAGAATCTTGTTGACGACGATCGAGCCTTCGACCCCGGCATTCTCGGCAATCTGGCGCAGCGGCGCTTCGATCGCCTTGAGCACGATGTTGATGCCGGTCTGGACGTCGGCGTTGCTGTTGGTCAGCTTGCCGACGGCCTTCTTGGCGCGCAGCAGCGCGACGCCACCGCCCGGCACGATGCCTTCCTCGACCGCGGCGCGGGTGGCGTTGAGCGCGTCCTCGACGCGGTCCTTCTTCTCCTTGACCTCGACTTCGGTGGCGCCGCCGACGCGGATCACCGCGACGCCGCCGGCGAGCTTGGCGAGCCGCTCTTGCAGCTTCTCGCGGTCGTAGTCCGAGGTGGTCTCCTCGATCTGCGCCTTGATCTGATTGACGCGGGCCTCGATGTCCTTCTTCTTGCCGGCGCCGTCGACGATCGTGGTCTTCTCCTTTTCGATCACGACTTTCTTGGCGCGGCCAAGCATGCCGAGCGTCACGCTTTCGAGCTTGATGCCGAGGTCTTCGGCAATGAGCTGGCCGCCGGTGAGGATGGCGATGTCTTCCAGCATGGCCTTTCTACGGTCGCCGAAGCCGGGCGCCTTCACTGCCGCGACCTTTAGTCCGCCGCGCAGCTTGTTGACCACGAGCGTGGCGAGTGCCTCGCCTTCGATGTCCTCGGCGATGATCAGAAGCGGCTTGCCCGACTGCACCACGCCTTCGAGCACCGGCAGCATGGCTTGGAGCTGCGCCAGTTTCTTCTCGTGCAGCAGAATGTAGGCGTCTTCGAGCTCGGCCACCATCTTCTCGGCATTGGTGATGAAGTAGGGCGACAGATAACCGCGGTCGAACTGCATGCCCTCGACAATCTCGACCTCGGTGTCGAGCGCCTTGGCCTCCTCGACGGTGATGACGCCTTCGTTGCCGACCTTCTGCATCGCTTGCGCGATCATCTTGCCGACTTCGGTGTCGCCGTTCGAGGAAATGGTGCCGACCTGAGCCACCTCGGCGGACGAGCTGACTTTCTTCGAGCGCTTCTTGATGTCCTCGACCACGGCGTGGACCGCAAGGTCGATGCCGCGCTTGAGATCCATCGGATTCATGCCGGCGGCAACCGACTTGACGCCTTCCTTGACGATTGCCGCGGCGAGCACGGTCGCCGTCGTGGTGCCGTCGCCGGCGACGTCGTTGGTCTTCTGCGCCACTTCGCGCACCATCTGCGCGCCCATGTTCTCGAACTTGTCTTCGAGCTCGATCTCCTTGGCGACGGTGACGCCGTCCTTGGTGATGCGGGGCGCGCCGAACGATTTATCCAGCACGACGTTGCGGCCTTTGGGGCCGAGCGTCACTTTCACCGCATTGGCGAGCGTCTCGACGCCGTGCAGCATGCGGTCGCGAGCGTCGGTGGAGAATTTTACGTCTTTCGCAGACATTGCAGTTGTCTCCTTGAGTTAGCTTGTTTCGTTGTCATCCTGAGGTGCGAGCGGCGAAGCCGCGAGCCTCGAAGGATGTTGTGGGGTGGCCTCGTCCTTCGAGGCCCGCCTGCGGCGAGCGCTTCAGGATGAGAAATGTGGATTCAGGCGATCACGCCCATGATGTCGGACTCCTTCATGATCAGGAGGTCTTCGCCATCGAGCTTGACCTCGGTGCCCGACCATTTGCCGAACAGCACGCGGTCGCCCGACTTGAGGCCGATCGGAATAAGCTTGCCGCTCTCGTCGCGGCCACCGGGACCGACGGCGACGACTTCGCCCTCCGACGGCTTCTCCTTGGCGGTGTCGGGAATGATGATGCCGCCCTTGGACTTCTCGTCGGCCTCGATACGCTTGACGACAACGCGATCATGCAGCGGCCGGAATTTTGTCTTCGCCATGGATCACCTCGGTACCGCGCAACCTCTTGGGACGATTGGAAAAGGCTGGCGCGTTCGCTGTTAAGAAAATTGTTGTATTGTAGGGCCTTAGCACTCATAAGGACTGAGTGCCAGAAAGGCTGAGGGGGACATAAGGCGCGGGCACTGCGCTGTCAAGGCGCAGGCACGGAAATGGCAAACGGCAACCGCTCGCTATTCGCCGCGCGCCGTTGGCTGCTAATCTGCCGCGGCGGACGAGGAGGGGAACCCGAAAATGCGCGCGCTGACGCTCGACGAGGCCAATGCCATTATCGCGGCGACTTTTGCCGCGGCCAAGAAACACAAATGTCGCCCGATGAGCGCGATCGTTCTCGACGCCGGCGGTCGGGTCAAGGCGTTCCAGAAACAGGACCATGCCTCCATGCTCCGCTTCGAGGTCTGCTACGGCAAAGCCTATGGCGCGCTGGCACTGGGACGGCCGTCGAAGCTCGTGCTGCAGAAGGCCAACGAGAAGCCGCTGTTCATGCAGTCAATCGAGAACCTCGCCGACTATCCGCTGTTCCTGGAAGGCGGCGGCCAGCTCATCCGCGACAAGTCCGGCGAAGTGGTCGCCGCGATCGGCGTCACCGGCGACGCCAATGAGATGGACGATATCTGCGCCATTGCCGGCATTCATGCCGCCGGCTATCGCGCCGACAGCGACTTTTTCGACGATCCCGAGCAAATGCGGATTTTGAGCATCCATAAATCGGCGCCGCTGGTCGATCCGCGGCCGAAGGCGGCGCACGCCAAGGCAAAGGAGGCCGGGGAGAGCAGCCACGGCGGTTGCACCGCCCGCAACGGGTCCGGCCGCCGAGCAACGGCATAACCGCCCAATCCGGGCCGTAATCGTCGCCGACTGCTGCGCTGGTTCATTCCGAGGGTACAATTTGAAACAAAGTCGAAAGGTCGAGGCAGTAAAACTGGCGCAGCTGAGTTTCGCGCCCGGTTTCGGGAGGATAGGCTCATGAGTGCGTCGTATCGGCGATTGGCTTTCGGCATCGCGGCAGCCGGCGCGCTGGCGCTTACGGTCACGGCCTGCACTTCCAACACCCCGGCACCGCAGGAGGCGGCGGCACCGCCGGTTCCGGAGCAGCCGGCGATCCCGTCCAAGTACCGGCCGGAGGATATCGTCGGCCGCTGGGGTTACGGCGCCTTTCACCGCGACCAGGATCTGGCGCGCACCGCAGCCGCGGCGCGCCAGCAATGCGGCCAGCCCGTCGAGATTACGCGCGGGCCGAACGGCGGCCTGATGATGTATCTCGCCGACTCCGCGCAGTTGCAGGAATTGCAGCTCAAGGGCTCGCAGAGCGGCGCGAATTATATCGGCCCGCCCGGCCCGCCCGGCGGCATGCAGGACCGCGAGATCGTCTCGTTCGACGGCCGCACCATGGTGCTGCGCTGGATGGATCCGGAAGTCGCCGGCCGCTACGGCACCGGCGTCTATGTGCGCTGCGCGCCCGAAGGCACCGCGCGCGCCGCCGGCCGGCCGCCGATAAAGCCGGTGGGGCAGTAGAATTCCTTGTCATTCCGGATTGCCGCGAAGCGGCGAGTCCGGAATCCATAAACACAGGTCGTGGTTATGGATTCCGGGCTCCTCGCTTCGCTCGGCCCGGAATGACGGTTAGAGCAATGCCCACCCCCCGCGAATTCATCGTCGGTCCTTGGCGCGCGGTGAGCGTGCTCGGCGTCACCGAGATTTTGTCCTGGGGTGCGCTGTTCTATCCGCCGGTGCTCACGGTGCCGTTGATCGCGGCCGATCATGGCTGGTCGCGCGCGTTCACGATGGGCGGCTTCTCGGCGGCGCTGTTGGTCGGCGGCTTGTGTTCGCGCTATGTCGGCGGCGCCATCGATCGCTTCGGCGGCCATATGGTGATGCCATTTGGCTCGCTGCTCGCCGCCGCCGGCCTGACCGCGCTGGTGCAGGCGCAGAGCACGCCCGCCTATTTCGCGGTGTGGATGCTGCTCGGCGCTGCCATGGCGGCCTCGCTCTACGATCCGGCTTTCGCCACGCTCGGCCGCATTTTCGGCGCCGGAGCCCGCGGCCCGATCACGACGCTGACGCTCGCCGGTGGTTTTGCCTCAACGGTGAGCTGGCCCGCGACGCAATTCCTGATCGACAGAGTGGGCTGGCGCGGCACCTATTTGGTCTATGCCGTGTTGCTGGCTTTCGTCGCCGCGCCGCTGCACGCTTTCGCGCTGCCGCGCCGGCGCGCGGAAATCGCCACGCGTCCAGCGCCGGCTCTTGCGCGCGAGCAAAAACCGGCGGCGTTCATTGCGCCGCACGGCCTCGCTTTTATTCTGGTCGCCGCGGGCTTTGCCTCCTACGCCTTCGTGCCGTCGGCGCTGTCGGCGCAGCTCCTCGCCATCTTCAAGAGATTTGGGCTCGCGCCCGACGTCGTCGTCGCCGTCGGCATGTTGTTCGGCCCGGCGCAGGTTTTGGCGCGCATCTGCGAGCTTGGCTTCGGCCGGCACATGCATCCGTTGTGGATCGCGCGCTTTGCGGTCGGGCTTCTGGTCGCGGCCTTCGTTGTGTTGGCGCTGCTTCCGTTCTCCGCCGCCGTAGCCGCGACCTTTGCCGTGATGTTCGGCATGGCGAACGGACTTTTGACCATCGCGCGCGGCACCGTGCCGCTGGCTTTATTCGGCCCCACCGGCTACGGGCGGCTGGTCGGAAGGATCGGGGGACCGTTCCTGGCGGTGCAGGCGATCGCGCCGGTGGTCGTGACCTATGTCGCCGATCGCGCG
>JASHOX010000017.1 GCA_030038415.1 Xanthobacteraceae bacterium | reverse complement strand
CCGAATTTCAGCGCAAGGGACGTGAAGCGGAAGCCGAGGCCGAAGCCATCATCGCCAGCGCCAAGGCCGAAGCCGAGCGTCTCGCCGCCGAAGCCAAGACCCGAGCCGAAGATTTCGTGACGCGCCGCACCAAAATGGCGGAAGAGAAGATCGCCCAGGCCGAATCTCAGGCGCTGGACGACGTGCGCTCCGCCGCCGCTGAAGCGGCGGTTGCGGCGGCAGAAAAGATTCTCGCGACCGCCGCCAAGGGCAAGGTCGCCGAGGACCTGCTGGCGCGAAGCATCGAAGACATCAAACAAAAATTCAATTAGACTGCGGCCGCTCGCGAGCCCATCGCTTGTGAATTATGTCTGATTTCTGTGCATAATTGCACGCCGGCTGCGTTGAGACTCTTTGCATAATCGCGGCGAAGATTATCGTCACCCTGCACTTCCCCGGAAAGCCGGACGACGGTCGCGGTATGCGGCCGAGCCATCGGAGGGACCCTTGGTCATCTTCGATTGTAACGGTGTGCTTGTCGATAGCGAACCGATTGCCGCCGCGGTGCTTTCTGAAGCTCTTGGCCGGATCGGGATCGCGCTGTCCACGGCCGGCGTGATGCGCCGTTTACAGGGGCGGCGACCGACCGACGTCTTCGCCGCTATCCAGGCGGTCACCGGAAAACCGCTGCCGCCCGATTTTGCGGCGTTCGTCGCCGCGCAAACGCTCCGCCGCCTGCGCACCGAGCTGCGGCCGATCGCACATGCCGCGCACGCCCTGACCTGGATCCGCGGGCCAAAGGCCGTGGCTTCGTCGTCGTCGCCCGAGCGAATTCGCACCAGTCTCGAAACCACCGGGCTCTTGCGCTTTTTCGAGCCGCGCTGTTTCTCGGCAAGCGGCGTGCGCAAGGGCAAGCCGGCGCCCGATCTGTTTTTGCTCGCGGCGGCGCAGAGCGAGGTCGAACCTTCCGCGTGCATCGTGGTCGAAGATTCAGCGCCCGGCATCGCCGCTGCGGCGGCCGCGGGCATGACTCCGATCGGCTTCGTCGGCGGCAGCCTCACGCCGGGCAGGCTGGCCGCGGAGCTCATCGCCACCGGCGCCCGCACCATCGTCGCCGACATGCGCGCGCTGAAGGGCGCGATTGTCGACCTGCGGGGATGGTGAACTTGTCATTCCGGCATGGGCATTCGCTGACTCGGCCCGCGCTGAGGAGCGGATATTATCCGGTCGGCGCGCCGGGATTCGGTTTCGGCTTGGGCTTCGGCTTGCTTCTGACCGTAGGCCGCCTCGCTTTGTCTTCTTCCTGGGCGCCGATCGGGTCGAAGCCGATATAGACGACATAATTGTCGAGTTCGGCCGACGACGGCAGCGGGAACGCGAAATTGTCCTCGATGTGTGTGAATAGTGCGCCGGCATCGTCGGATGTAACCGCCACCGGAATGCGAACGAGCTTGGTGATGATGGTTTTGGATCCGGCCGTCGTCTGATCGACGACAGCGAGACGCAACGGCACCTCGATCTCGCCGGGGCCGCCGGCGGGTCCGACGATGACGCGGCCCTGCACGCCGATCTTCATCACCAATTGACCGTTGACCACTTTGCAGTCGCGCGCTGCGCGCGCGAAGGTGCCTTGGTACTTCAGCGACATGGCGTCGTTGCTGCCGTCCGGCGGCGGCAGCGGTATGGTCAGCGTGCCGGCACCTCGGCGTATATCGATTAACGGACAATCGACATCGGCTTGCTGCGTGTTGACCACCGGGCGCGGATCATGCGCCGCACCCGCGGTGGCGAAAAAACTCTCAATCTTGTCTTTGAGCGAGTTGGAACTTGGCGATGCCGCCGCCGTCAACGGCGGGGTCGTCGCGGGCGCCGCTGCCGGAGCGGCCGGCGGCGGGGTGTCCGCCGTCGCAGTGGTCGAGGGTCCGCCGAATATGCTGCTGCCGCCGCCGGAACAGCCGGGCAAAAGGCACGCCAATGCCAGTAGCGCCGCCTTCGGCGCGCGGTCAAACAGTCTGCTGCGATAAAAATCCCGCTGCATTCCCCGTTTCATCGCCCAGAGCACGATCCCGAAAATTGCCTACCGGCTTTCGAACAAGACCATGCGCAATTGCGATGCCCTCGAACTTATAACAATCCAACCGTGGCCTTCCCAAGGCGCTGCCGGGTTCGCTCCTACCCTAGCCCTCCTGGCGCGCCGAAGTGAGAAAGCGAGCGGCTATGGTTAAAGCGGGCGCCGATCAGGATTTCGGCGCATCCTTGAGGCGAGCAAATAGCAGGTGATCCTGCCAGATGCCGTTGATGCACAGATATTCCCGGCATAGCCCTCGCGGACGAAGCCGGTTTTCTCCAAAAGCCTGATCGAGCCGGCATTGGTCGGGATGCAGGCTGCCTCGACGCGGTGCAGCCTCAAGCTCGCAAAGGCGAACGGCAGCACGGCGCGCACCGCAGCCGTCATGTAGCCATGGCGGACGAAGGGCAGACCCATCCAATAACCGAGGCTGCCGGCCTGAGCGACGCCGCGGCGGATATTGGCGAGCGTCAAGCCGCCCAACAGCGCGCCGTCGGCATAACGGGCGATCAGAAAAGCGTAGCCCTGGTCGCTCCGCAAATCCTCGGCGTAGCGTTTGAGCCGGCGCCGAAACGCGCCGCGGGTCAGATCGTCGTCCGGCCAGGTCGGCTCCCATGGCGTCAGAAAATCCCGGCTCGCCTCGCGCAGCGCCGCCCATTCCTCGAAATCGGTCATTTGCGGCGTGCGCAGCACCACGCCGTCGCCGTCGATGCTCGGCAGCGGCTCGGCAAAATTAATGGTGCGAAAGAACGCCATACCGGCAGCTATCGGCAACTCTTCGTCATGCGGCCCGGCGGGTGAGACTTTCGGCAATTGCGGCTGCGCTTTCAAGCCCGGAGCCTAAGCCCAGCACGGCGGTCGCGAGCTTGCCGCGCGCGAGCAGCGCCCGGCCGGCGGCGCGCGCGCTTTCCACGGTGACGGCTTCGACTTTTTCCACGAGCTCGGCAAGAGGGATCGGCCGGCCGCGCGTGATCATCTGCCGCGCCAATTGCTCGATGCGCGCACCGGAACTCTCCAGCGCCATCAACAGGCCGGCCTTCATCTGCGCCTTGGCGCGCGCCACTTCGGGTTCGGAAATAGTCTCCGCGGTCGAGGCGATCTCTTCGACGATGAGCCGCATCAGCTCCGAGGTGTCGGCGGCATCGGTGCCGGCGTAAAGGCCGAACATACCGATGTCGGAATACGGGACGTGGAAAGAATAGATCGAGTAGCACAGGCCGCGACGCTCGCGCGCCTCTTGAAACAGCCGGGACGACATGCCGCCGCCGAGAATATTGGTGAAGACCTGCAGGCTGTAGAGCGTCGGATCGACGATCGACAGGCCGGGCAGCGCCAGCGCGATGTGAACCTGTTCAAGTTCGCGCCTCTCGACATGGGTGCCGCCGCCAAAGCGCGCCGGCTCCGGCAGCGGGCCGGCGGGGCCGTTGAAGCCTGCGAAGCGCTTCTCGACCTCGGCGAGCACCGCCTGGTGCTCGACGGCGCCGGCAGCGGCCACGACGATGTCTGGACCGCGGTAGTTCCGGTCGAGATAGTCGCGCAGCTTGCCGCCGTCGAACGAGCGCACCGTCTTTGGCGTGCCCAGGATGGAGCGGCCGAGCGACTGGTCGGGAAAGGCGATGATCTGCAAATGCTCGAAAATGAGATCGTCCGGCGTGTCGGCGACGGCGCCGATTTCCTGAACGATGACGTTCTGCTCGCGAATGAGCTCCTCGCGGTCGAAGGCCGGCTCGGACAGGATGTCGGCGAGCACGTCGAGCGCCAGCGGCACGTCGGCCTTGAGCACGCGGGCATAATAGGCGGTGCTCTCGGCGCCTGTCGCCGCGTTGAGATCGCCGCCGACCGCCTCGATTTCCTCGGCGATCTGCCGCGCGCTGCGCCGCCGCGTACCCTTGAACGCCATGTGTTCGAGCAAATGCGAAATGCCGTGCTCGTCGCGGCGTTCGTCGCGGCTGCCGGAATTGACCCAGACGCCGAGCGAGGCGGTCTCGAGATGCGGCATCGTGTCGGTCACGACATTGATGCCGGATTTCAAGGTCGTCACCTCAACGCTCATGCTGCCGCTCCTTCCTGCGCGGCGCGGCTCGTTTGCAGCACGAACCGCTCGACCGCGGACTGATCTGCCGGCAGCACAGTGACGCGCTCCGGACGGTTACTGATATCGGATAGCCATTCCGGCAACGCAGGCCGCAGGCCGCAGGCGGCTTCGACCGCATCGGGAAATTTCGCAGCATGCGCGGTCGATAACACCACCATCGGCACCGCAGGCTCACGGCTTTCCTTTTCCGCCACCGCGATACCGACCGCGGTATGCGGATCGACGAAATTGCCGGTCTCGCGGCGCACGGTGCGAATCGTCGCCGCGACTTCGTCCTCGTCGGCGCGGCCGGCGGAAAACAGCGCGCGGATATAGGACAGCGCGCGCGCCGAGAGCACGAAGCGCCGCGATTGCTGGAGCGACCCCATCACGGCGCGGATGGCGCTGCCGTCGCGGTCGTAGGCCTCGAACAACAGGCGCTCGAAATTCGAGGCGACCTGGATATCCATCGACGGCGAGCTCGTCGGCACGACGTCGCGCGGCTCGTAGACGCCGGTCGCCAGCGTGCGGGTGAGGATGTCATTGACGTTGGTGGCGATGACCAGACGGTCGATCGGCAATCCCAATCGCTGCGCCACATAGCCGGCATAGATGTCGCCGAAATTGCCGGTCGGAACGGTGAAGGCGATTTTGCGCGCCGGTGCGCCGAGCGCGACCGCGGCGGTAAAGTAATAGACCGCCTGTGCCACGATGCGCGCCCAGTTGATCGAATTGACGCCAGACAGACGCACCCGGTCGCCAAAGGCATGATGATTGAACAGGCCTTTCACGATGGCTTGGCAGTCGTCGAAGGTGCCCTCGACGGCGATGGCGCTGACATTGCCGGCGGCCGTCGTTGTCATCATCCGTCGCTGCACCTCGGAAATGCGGCCGTGCGGGAACAGCACGACGAGATCGACCTGGCTGCGGTCGCGGAACGCCTCGACGGCGGCGCCGCCGGTATCGCCGGAGGTAGCGACGACAATGGTGCGGCGCTCGCCGCGCGCGGCGAGCGCATGATCCATCAGCCGCGCCAAGAGCTGCATCGCCAGGTCCTTGAAGGCGAGCGTTGGGCCATGGAACAACTCGAGCATGAAGGTGTTCACGCCAAGCTGCGCAAGTGGCGCCACCGCGGGATGGCGGAAGCTGCCGTAAGCCTCGCGCGCCATGCGGGCAAGGTCGGCTTCAGCGACAGAATCGCCTACGAACGGGCGGATCACCGCGACGGCAACTTCGGCATAGGAACGGCCGGCGAAGCCGGCGATCGTCTCGGCCTCGAGGCGGGGCCAAGCCTCGGGCACATAGAGGCCGCCATCGCGGGCGAGACCCGCAAGCATGGCCTCGGCGAAGCCGAGCGGCGGGGCTTCCCCTCTGGTCGAGACATAGTGCAACTTGAGTTCCTCACAACCGGTTCTGACGCCGGATCAGTATTAAGCGATTGATTCCAATAGTTTTTTCATGTGGCCCTTGGCATCGCAATCGCCGGGGCCGCAGCCACACTAGATGGCTTCAGGGGTAACGCCAAGGGAGCCAAACCAGTCCCGCAAAGGGGGGCGAAAAAGGACTTAGGCAGTCGGCGCGGCGGCCGATCCGGCGCCGTTCCGTCCTCGCGAGGTGAAAGCATAGCAGATGAAAACCCCGGCCAAGACGGCCGCCAGGCCGAACCAGGTGATGGCGTATTGCAGATGGTTGTCGGGCAGGCTGACGACGAGTTTTCCCGGCTGCGGCAGGCCGCCTGGCGGAGCCGGCGCTTCCTGCTCGACATAAAACGGCGCGACCGCACCGATATTTTTGGCGGCGGCGATCGCCACGGGGTCGCGCGCAAACCACAGGTTATGGGCAGGGTCGTCGTTGGGCGTAAACCAATGCCGGGTATCGGGCCAGCGCATTGCGCCGACGATGTCGACCGGCCCGGAAAACTCACCGTCGGGCCGCGATTTCGGATCCTGCCGGTTGTCGGGAACGAAGCCGCGGTTGACCATGATCACGCTGCCGTCGGCGAGCCGCGCCGGCGCGAACACCCAATAGCCCGGGCCGGACACGTCGGGTCGGAACGCCGTGGCCGAGGCAAAAACCAGCGCCTCGGGCGCATTGTCGAACGTGGCGCGGAATTTGACGCGGCTATATTCGTCGTCAGCCGCGTTGAGCTGCGGCCACGCCTTGGCCGGCGGCAGCGCTTTGGGCGGCGCCGCGAGCCGCTCGGTCAGCGACGCGATCAAGCTTTCCTTCCACGCTTTGCGCTGGATCTGCCAGACGCCGAGCCCGATCAGGACGCAAAAAGCGAGCAGCGCCGGAACGAGAAGGCCAAGCCAAGATCGACGCCCACGACGCCGTGGCGCGCGTTCGCGCGCCGCCACTTCAGCCTGCGACGTCATGATTTATCGGCGCCGCCGAAGCGGCTTTCCGCGGCCTTGTGGTGGTATTGCAACGCGATCATCAGTCCCTTCATCGGCCGCAACGGTCCGAGCGTAAGGATGAAGATCAGCGGCAGCCACAACGCGGCGTGGACCCAATAGGGCGGGTGATACTGCGCCTCGGTGACGAGCGCAGCGCCGACCACGATGGCCCCGGCCAGGAACATGATGAATACGGCGGGGCCGTCGCCTGAATCGGCGAAGCTGTAATCGAGCCCGCAGACGTCGCAACGCGCCCGCAACGATAGAAATCCCCGGAACAGCTTGCCCCGCCCGCAGCGCGGACAGGCGCACGACAATCCGGCGCCGATCGATCCCGCAAGCGTGCTGATAGTGTTTTGGGCCATGTCAGCTTTGGCGATGTCCGCTTTGGCCATGTCAGCCATGTAGGAACCCGCTCGCCCCCGCGGAAGCGGTGACCAAGGCCTTGTGCAGTCTAAATTCCCGCTGCCGCGGGAATGAGCGAAAGATCGTTGCCCACCCTAGCCGGGATGCGGCCCGCCGCCCCACACGTAGATGCAGGCGAACAGGAACAGCCACACCACGTCGACGAAGTGCCAATACCAAGCGGCAAACTCGAAGCCGAGGTGTTGCGTCGGCTTGAACTGGCCGGCAAGCGCGCGGAACAGGCAGACGATCAAAAAGATCGAGCCGATGATGACGTGAGCGCCGTGAAAGCCCGTCGCCATGAAGAAGGTCGCGCCGTAGATATTGCCGGAGTAGTGGAAGGCTGCGTGCATGTATTCCCAGGCCTGCACGCAGGTGAAGCTCAGGCCCAGCGCGATCGTCAGAACGAGGCCCCAGACCAGCCCCTTGCGATCGTTCTCCAGGAGCGCGTGGTGCGCCCAGGTCACCGTCGTGCCCGAGGTGAGCAGGATGAGCGTGTTGAGCAGCGGGAAATGCCAGGGATCGAAGGTCTCGACGCCCTTGGGCGGCCACACGCCGCTGGTATAGGCGATCCGCGCGTAATCCTGAAACTGATCGGGGAACAGCGCGGTGTTGAAATAAGCCCAGAACCAGGCGACGAAAAACATCACCTCAGAGGCGATGAACAGGATCATGCCGTAGCGATGCGAAATCTGCACCACGCGGGTGTGGTCGCCCTCGAACTCGGCTTCGTGGATCACGTCGCGCCACCAGCCGATCATGGTATAGGCGATGCCGATGACGCCGGCGCCCATGATCACCGGCGCATAGGCAACCATCTGATGCATCCACAATATGGCACCGACCGCCAGAACGAACGCCGAGGTCGCGCCGACCGCGGGCCACGGGCTGGGATTGACCAGGTGGTAGTCATGGTGCGGTCCGGCATGTGCAGCATCAGCCATCGTCATCTTCCTCTAGATGTGTCCGAACTTCTTTGACTCGCTCTCCGCCACCGGTGGCTCCGGTTGGTTCACCGGATAGAAGGTATAGGAAAGCGTGATATTGTTCAGCGTGTCCTGCTCGGAATCCTGGGCGAGCTTCGGATCGACGTAAAACACCACCGCCATGTCGCGTCTCTCGCCCGGCTTCATGGTCTGTTGAGTGAAGCAGAAGCAGTTGATCTTCTCGAAGTAGATGCCGACGGTCGGCGGTGTCACGTTGTAGCCGGCTTGGCCGGTGGTCACGCGGGCGGCCTCGTTGGTCACCGTGTAATAGACGGTCACCACCTCGCCGAGATGCACGTCGAGGGTGCGGCGCTCGGGCTCGAAGCTCCACGGCAGTCCGGGCGCGACATTGGCATCGAAGCGCACCGTGACGAGACGGCCCGAGACCTCGCGCGTCGGCAGAGCGCCCGCCACTTGCGTGGTGCCGCCGAAGCCGGTGCTGCGGCAGAACCACGAATAAAGCGGCACGGCGGCGTAGGACACGCCGACCATCGTCGCGACAAAAACGCCGCAGGCAAACGCCACCGCGATATCGCGGCTGCCGCGGGGTCGGTCCTGGCGATTGAGCGGCGCGTGCATGAGCGGCGTCACATCTCTCGATCTACATCGGCCGGGTCAGCACGTTGCCGCCAAGCCGCACGATCGTCACCAAAAAGATCACGATGACGAAGGCACCGAGCGCCAGCGCGATAGCGATCGAACGGGCGCGGCGCGCGCGCAGCTGCTGCTCGGTCAGCCTCACGCCGGGCTGCGGCGGGGGATCGCCCATAGGCTCGCCCATGAATCGCTTCGTGAAGTCGTCCACCGGATCACTCACCGTTGTCATAGCGCGATATGGCCGAACAGCAGTCCCGAAGTCCGATCGACTAGCAGCATGGCGAACAACAGAAACAGATACAGAATCGAGAAGGCGAACATTTGCTTGCTCGCGGTGTGGCCGCTCCGCTCGGCGCGTACCCGCAGCGCGAGCGCGATCATGATCGCGCCGACCACCGCAGCGGCGACGCCATAGGTCGACCCGGCATAGCCGAATAGCCACGGCGTTACGCCAAGCGGGGCGAGCAGCAACGTGTAGATCAGGATGTGGCGTCGCGTTTCACGATCGCCGGCGACCACCGGCAGCATCGGCACTCCGGCGCGCGCATAGTCGTCGGTGCGATAGAGCGACAGCGCCCAGAAATGCGGCGGCGTCCAGAAGAAGATGATGAGGAACAGCAGGACCGGTTCGACCGCGGTGCTACCGGTCACGGCTGCCCAGCCGATCATCGGCGGCAGGGCGCCGGCGGCGCCGCCGATGACGATGTTCTGCGGCGTCGAGCGCTTCAGCCACATCGTATAGATGACGACGTAGAAAAAGATGGTGAAGCCGAGCATCGCCGCCGCCACCCAGTTGACCAGCAGCCCGAGCGTCACCACCGAAAAGGCGGCAAGGGTCATGCCGAAGCCCGCCGCCTCGCCGGCGGTGATGCGGCCGCGCGGAACCGGCCGGCCGGCGGTGCGCGCCATCAGCGCGTCGATGTCGGCGTCATAGGACATATTGAGCGCGCCCGCGGCGCCGGCGCCGACCGCGATGCACAGCAATGCGGTCATCCCGATCACCGGATGCACGTGGCCGGGCGCCACCAACAGACCGACCAGCGCCGTGAACACCACGAGCGACATCACCCGTGGCTTCATTAGTTCGATGTAGTCGCCGACCCCGGCGATGCTGGGTTCGACGCGGGCGACCGTCAGGCTCATCGGATCAGCGGCAGCGTTTCATATTGATGGAACGGCGGCGGCGACGGCAGCGTCCATTCGAGCGTGGTCGCGCCGGGTCCCCACGGATTGCCGGCCGCGCGCTCCTTCTTCACGAAGGCAAGCGCCATGCCGAAGAGGAAGACCAGCACGCCGAAGCCGGAAATGTACGAACCGATCGAGGAGACGAAATTCCAGCCGGCGAACGCATCGGGATAATCGACATAGCGGCGCGGCATCCCGGCGAGCCCGAGGAAGTGCTGCGGGAAGAACACGATGTTGACGCCAATGAAGGTCAGCCAGAAGTGCAGCTTGCCGATGGCCTCGTTGTACATGTAGCCGGTCATCTTCGGGAACCAGTAGTACCAGCCGCCGAAGATGGCGAACACGGCACCGAGCGACAGCACGTAGTGGAAATGCGCTACGACATAATAAGTGCCGTGCAGCTCGCGGTCGACGCCGGCATTGGCCAGCACCACACCAGTTACGCCGCCGATGGTGAATAGGAAGATGAAGCCCATCGCCCACAGCATCGGCGTCTTGAACTCGATCGAGCCGCCCCACATCGTGGCGATCCAGGAGAAGATCTTCACGCCGGTTGGCACCGCGATCACCATGGTGGCGGCGATGAAATAGGCCTGTACGCTGGCCGACATGCCGACATTGTACATGTGGTGCGCCCACACCACGAAGCCGATGCCGCCGATCGCCACCATCGCGTAAGCCATGCCGAGATAGCCGAATACCGGTTTCTTCGAGAACGTCGCCACGATCTGGCTGATCATGCCGAAGCCCGGCAGGATGAGGATGTAGACTTCCGGGTGACCAAAGAACCAGAACAAGTGCTGGAACAACAGCGGATCGCCGCCGCCTTCCGGATTGAAGAAGGTGGTGCCGAAATTCCTATCGGTGAGCAACATGGTGATGGCGCCCGCCAGCACCGGCAGCGACAGCAGCAAGAGGAACACCGTCACTAGGATCGACCACACGAACAGCGGCATCTTGTGCATGGTCATGCCGGGCGCACGCATGTTGAAGATCGTGGTGATGAAGTTGATGGCGCCCAGAATCGAGGAGGCGCCGGCGAGATGGATCGAGAGGATGACGAAATCCACCGCCGGGCCGGGGTGGCCGTAGGTCGACAGTGGCGCATAGATCGTCCAGCCGGTGCCGGCGCCGAGCGTGCCCGGCTCGCCCTCGACGAACATCGAGATCACCAGGAGCGAGAAGGACGCCGGCAACAGCCAGAACGAAATGTTGTTCATGCGCGGGAACGCCATGTCCGGCGCGCCGATCATCAGCGGCACCATCCAGTTACCGAAGCCGCCGATCATCGCCGGCATGACCATAAAGAAGATCATGATCAGGCCATGGGCGGTGACCATCACGTCATAGATGTGCGTGTCGTGAAAAATCTGGACGCCGGGATACATCAGCTCGGCGCGGATCGCGATCGACATGGCGCCGCCAATGAGGCCGGCAATGATCGCGAACACCAGGTACATCGTGCCGATGTCCTTGTGGTTCGTCGAATAGACGAAGCGGCGCCAGCCATGCGGTATAGCGTGCCCGCCTTCGTCACCATGCGCTGCATGTACCATCGTATCCATTGCCAGTTCCTCGTTAGCGTCCGCTTGCCTTCCATTAAGTACCTTGCGTTGCCGTCGTCACTGTGACGACGGCCCGCTCGCCGCCGCGAACGTATTCGGCGGCACGCCATTCTCGGCGGAGAACTTCTGCTTGGCCTGGGCGACCCAGGCATTGAAATCGCTCTCGCCCACCACGTGCACCGCGATCGGCATGAAGGAATGGTCCTTGCCGCACAGTTCCGAGCATTGACCGTAGAACATGCCGGTCGTGGTCGCCTTGAACCAGGTCTCGTTCATGCGGCCGGGAATGGCGTCGATGCGGATGCCGAAGGACGGCACGGTGAAGGAGTGGATGACGTCGGCGCCAGTCACCAGCACATGCACGACCTTATTCACCGGCACGACCATCTCGTTGTCGACGGTGAGCAGCCGCGGCTGGCCGGGCTTGAGGTCTTTGGTCTGGACCATCAGCGAATCGAATTCGAAATTGCCGTTATCGGGATAGGCGTAGCTCCAGAACCACTGCTTGCCGGTCGCCTTGATGGTCAGATCGGGATGCGGCACGTCGAGCTCGACAAACAGCAGCCGGAATGACGGCACCGCAATCACCGCCAGGATGATCACCGGAACGATGGTCCAGATGATTTCGATCGGCGTGTTGTGGGTGGTGCGCGACGGGGTCGGATTGGCCCGGGCATTGAAGCGCACGATGATGATCAGGAGCAAAGCGAGGACGAAGGCGGAGATCGCGCCAATGACCCAGAGCAGGAAATAATGGAACCCGGCGATCTCATCCATCACCGGCGAGGCCGAACCCTGCAGGTCCATTTCCCAGGGCGACGGGTGGCCGAGGCCGGCAAATGCCGCCCCCGCGCTTGCCAGCAAAGCACCGGCAATCACCGCGATGGCGGTCAGGCGTGAGAGCACTTTCATGTCTCGTTCAGCTCCCTGTTTCTGATCTTGGCCGACGCTGCCCAAGCCCGCGGCCCAAGTTACCGTCCGCGAAGAGCGCAAAGGTCCGCTTGCACGCAGATCGCAACGGTATGGCGCCGCCTGCTTCCGGCGGGACTTGCGCTACGACTCTCAAGTCCTTGACAGGCATCGGCGGGATAGGGGAATCCCGGTTTCTCCAAACCACAAATCGCGGGCTGCTGCAATGCACTCGTCATCCGCGCTTTCCCGGACCGTGGACAGCGGCAATCGGACGCCGCCACGGCGACACAAAGCGCGCCGCGGCCACCTTGGCGTAGCCATAATGGCTTGGTTTGGATCAACTTGACACTGCGTGCTCGCCATGTACGCAAGCCTTGCGCGGCCGACTGGCCGGTGCGGGTGATTCGCGTCAGGGTTGGCGCGGCTTGCAAGCCTGCGAGGGGCGGCTTTTTGCGGCTGGTCAGGGGAACATGATCATGGCCAATTTCGACGGCGGATGGCGGATGCGGCCATTCGTCTCCGCCGCCGCCGGCATCGCTTGCTTCCTGGTTGTAGCGGCCTTCGGCGGTCAAGTCTTGGTGGGTCGAGCTTTGGCCCAAGGCGCAGTCCAATCAGTCCATGGCGACTGGCAGATCCGGTGCGATACGCCACCCGGCGCCCAGACCCAGCAATGCGCGCTGATGCAGAGCGTGACGGCGGAGGACCGGCCTAATGTCGGACTGACCGTCATCGTGCTGAAGACCTCCGACCAGAAGAGCCGTCTGATGCGCGTGGTCGCGCCGCTCGGCGTGCTGCTGCCGTCCGGGCTCGGGCTGAAGATCGACAACGAGGACGTTGGCCGCGCTGGCTTCGTTCGCTGCCTGCCTAACGGCTGCGTCGCCGAGGTCGTCATGGATGACAACCTGATCAATAAATTGCGCAACGGCAAAACCTCGACCTTCATCATCTTTCAGACGCCCGAGGAAGGCATCGGCTTCCCGATGAGCCTCAAAGGCTTCGGCGAAGGTTACGACGCGCTGCCATAGCGCAGCTGCAGACAATTGACGCGTCGACGCCAAGGCGTACCTTCCCGGCCAAGAAACGGGAGGGGAAGCGCATGAGCACGATCGGTCGCAGGCTTGCTGCTGTGAGCTTCGCGCTGTCGGCAGCCGCCGTCGCCGCGCTGACCGCGATACCGAGCCTGGCGCAAAGTCATTATCCCGATCACCCTGTTGCGCTGATCGTGCCCTATGGGCCCGGCGGGGTCGCCGACGTCGGCATGCGGCTCCTCGGCGACAAGCTGTCAGCCCGCCTCGAGCAGCAATTCGTCATCGAAAACAGGCCCGGCGCCGCCGGCATCATCGCCGCCAAAGCCGAAGCCGACGCCGCGCCCGACGGCTACACGCTGCTGATGACCGGCAACAATACAGCGATCGCCAGCGCTTTGTTCAAATCACTGCCGTTTGACGTCCTGACTGACTTCACCTCGGTCTCGACCGCAGCCTTTTTCGATCTCCTTATCGTAACGCGCGCCGGGTCGCCGCTGCACTCGGTCGGCGATCTGATCGAGGCGGCGCAAGCCAATCCCGGCAAGCTGAACATCGGCACCATTACGCCCGGCAGCACACAGAATCTCGCCGCGCTGTTGTTCGACGGTACGACCGGCATCAAAGCGACGATCGTGACGTTTCGCACCTCGTCCGACATGGCCAATGCGGTGATGCGCGGCGATGTCGATGTCTCTTTTGAATTTTACGCCGCGGTCCGTGGTTTCCTTGACAGCGACAAGATGGTTGTGTTGGCCTCGACTGGAGCAAAGCGCACGGCCTATCTGCCGAATGTCCCGACCGTCATGGAAAGTGGCATCAAGGATTACGATGTCGCGAGCTGGAACGGGCTTTCCGTGCCCGCCAAGACGCCGAAACCCGTCATCGATACGCTCAACGCCGCGATGAAAGCGGTCATTCCGGATTCCGACATCCAGGCCAAGGCGCAAGCGGTCGGCATGGAAATGCGCGCCAGCACGCCGGAAGAAATGACGGCGCGGATGAAGGCCGATATCGCCAAATGGGGCGACGTCATCGCCAAGGCCGGGATTGCGAAGCGGGACTGAGAGCTACCTTCAGCGCGCGTGCGCTTTCAGTGGTGAGGCGTAGCGGGCTTCGGCGCGGCGGCAGACTCGAGGCAACTGATGGAGCCGATGGTGTTGGCGCCGTATTCGACATAGCCGTTCGCCGTCGGCGCCGAGCGGGCGGCGGTGATCGGCAGATAAATGTAACACACCGTGCCGTCGACCGGATCGCACCAGCGCTGGACGATGGTGTCCTGCAGCGGGCCGGCAAACTGGCGTTCGAGCTGCATGCGCGGCATCTGGCCCCATTGGCTCGGCTGCTGTTGCGCCGAGGCCGGCAGCAGGAGCGCCCAGCTATCGCCGCGCCTAAGCCGCAACGCGCGCTAAACCGGATTCTGCGCGCCCACGCTAGCGGAATCGCAGCGCGCGATGGTTGCGGGCGCGCAACAGCTCGTGGCGACAAATCTCTCCTGAAAATTTCGTCAGCGCGGGAATATCCCGGGGGGCGTCGGGGTATCCGCCGTTCGTATCAGTGAGCCGTGCGTGACGGTTTGGTGACACGCGCGCGCAGCGGTTACGTCGCGTTCTTTCTGCCGCAGCCGCAATACACGCATTTGGATTGAGCGCCGACAGGTGCTTCTCGCCTCACTCAAACGCTCCGACCGCGCTTTGAGAATTGAGCCGACTCATGGCGCCCGCGACAGCCTGCCCGGGACGCGGCCGATGCCGCCCCTCGCCGTCTGCGGATGAAGCGATTATGTAGGGTGCGGAATTCACTCTGCAGGAAATCCTATGTCTAATAGCCCCATCTCAATCGTCGACCGCGCCGGGCTGGACCGCCTGCGGCTTGCCAAGATCATATCCCGCGGCCTCGACGGCGCCGACGACGGGGAGCTTTTTCTCGAATACCGGCAAAGCGAGGCGCTGGCTTTCGACAACGGCCGGCTGAAACAGGCGACTTATGACACCTCGCAAGGCTTTGGCCTGCGCGCAGTGAAGGACGAGGCGGTCGGCTATGCGCATGCCTCCGATGTCTCGGAGGCCGCAATCGAGCGCGCGGCGGACGCAGTACGCGCCGTCAAAGGCGGCTATTCTGGTCAGTACGCCGAACCGCCGGTGCGAACCAATGTGAAGCTCTACGGCGATGAAAGTCCGCTCGCCGCACCGTCCTTCGAAGCCAAAGCGCAGCTTTTGCAGACCATCGATGCCTATGCCCGCGCCAAGGATCCGCGGGTGCGACAGCTGACGGCAAGCATCGCGGCGACCTGGCAGGCGGTCGAGATTTTGCGCGCCGACGGCGAGACCTATCGCGACGTGCGGCCACTGGTGCGCGTCAGCGTCTCGGTCGTGGTCGGCGACGGCAATCGCCAGGAGACCGGTAGCGACGGTTACGGCGGCCGCGAGGGCTACGAACGCTTCCTCGCCACCAATGCCTGGCAAGGCGCGGTCGACAACGCGATCCGCCAGGCTTTAGTCAATCTCGAAGCGGTGCCGGCACCGGCAGGCGAGATGGATGTCGTGCTCGGGCCGGGCTGGCCGGGCGTCATGCTGCACGAAGCGGTCGGTCACGGGCTCGAAGGCGATTTCAACCGCAAGAAGACTTCTGCCTTTGCCGGTTTGATGGGGCAACAGGTCGCGGCCAAGGGCGTCACCGTGGTCGACGACGGCACCATGGCGGCCCGCCGCGGCTCGCTGTCGATCGACGACGAAGGCACGCCGACCAACCGCACCGTGCTGATCGAGGACGGCATTCTCGTCGGCTACATGCAGGACCGGCAGAATGCGCGGCTGATGGGCATGCAACCCACTGGCAACGGCCGGCGCGAGAGCTTTGCCCATGTGCCGATGCCGCGCATGACCAACACCTACATGCTCGCAGGCTCTCGCGATCCCGGTGAGATCATCGCCTCGGTGAAGAACGGGGTCTACGCCAGCTATTTCGGCGGCGGCCAGGTCGACATCACGTCCGGCAAATATGTGTTTCAGTGCACCGAGGCCTACCGCATTGAGAACGGCAAAGTCGGCGCGCCGATCAAGGGCGCCATGCTGATCGGCAACGGGCCGACCGACTTGCATCGCGTCTCCATGGTCGGCAACGATCTGGCGCTCGATCACGGCATCGGCACCTGCGGCAAGAACGGCCAGGGCGTCCCGGTCGGTGTCGGCCAGCCGACGCTGCGCATCGACCGCATCACCGTCGGCGGCACCGGCGGCTGACCGGATTTATCGGGGCGCGACATTTACCGAGGCGCGACGCTGCGCGGAGACTTCGTGGAATGAAAGGCTGGATCAAGAGCGTTTTCGACGTCGCGCTCATCGTGCTGATCGTCATTGCCGGCAAGACGGCCATCGCCGAGCCGTATTATGTGCCGTCCGGCTCGATGGAGCCGACGCTGCAAATCGGCGACGAGCTCTTGGCGACGAAATATCCCTACGGCTACAGCTCCGCCTCGCTGCCGATCTTCATCACGCTGCCCAATACGGAGCGCATCCTCGGCGCGCTGCCGCAGCGCGGCGACATCATCGTGTTCCGCTGGCCCGGCAACCGCTCGCAAATCTGGGTCAAGCGCGTCGTCGGGCTGCCCGGCGACCGCATTGCCATGAAAAACGGACGGCTGTGGATCAACGGCGCGCCGGTCGGACTGCAGGCCGACGGCATGGGCTTTGCCGAAGACGAGACCGGCACGCGCCAGCCGGTGTCGCGCTTTATTGAAACACTGCCCGGCGGCCGCCAGCACACCATCTTCAAGGAGCAGGTGTTCGGCATGCTCGACAATATGCCGGAGGTCACCGTGCCGCCGAATCACCTGTTCGTCATGGGCGACAATCGCGACGATTCCGCCGACAGCAGGGTGCCCGTCGACGCCGGCGGCGTCGGACTGTTGCCGGTCTCCGACCTGGTCGGGCGCGTCGACGCGCTGGTCGGCTCATGGGACATGGCCGCCGCCAAAAACCGTCCGGTATGGGACTGGCCGTCGGATTTGCGGCTGTCGCGGTTTTTCACCGCGGTTCGGTAAGGTCGTCGGATCGCGCCGACGCTCGGCGCGCTAGCGCACCACGCCGGAAATGCAGCATGGCCGGCGGCGCGGCGGCTTGATTGTCTCTTTGAGATAGCAGTGCGCGGCAGGCGAGCCGTAACCGGGCCGGCGATAGGTCCACGCCCGGCAGCGCTTCTCGGCTTGGCAGGCGCTGGCGCAAGCTTGGCCTTTAGCATCCGGCGGCGTCTCGAACGACTTGTAATCGCCGCCATAGCGATCGATCGAATATTCGATGGCGCCCGCGCGCGGCTCGATCACGCCGGCGCCGCGAACGCCCGATACGCAGCAGTCCGATTGCGTCCGCGGCACTACCTCGCGCTTGAGAAAGCACATAGCCGGGGCGCCCGACGGCGACGGATAGGAAAAGCTCCAGGCGCGGCAGTTCTTTTCATGCTCGCAACGGCTGGCACACACAGCCGGATCGCCGCTCGGTACCGGCGCGCTGGCGTAATCGCCGCCGGGCCGGTCGTATCCGGACTGGGCCAAGGCAGGTCTGACTAAGGCAAGTCTGACCAAGGCAGGTCTGACGCTGGGCGCGACAGCCGCCCCTACGGCCGCAAAAGTCAGCACGGCCAAGCCAGCCAGGAGTGCCCGCGTCATTGCGCCAACCTCGAATTCCCGGCTGTGCCCTCGCGTTCCCCCTGCACAGAAGAACGCCGTTCCGGCCAAAATGCCACAAGTATTTTGCACAGTGGACGGCGCTGTGAATCCGCAGGCGCGTCGCAGACCCGACTCGACTGCCGACACCAGCGCGCAATCGCCTCACGTCCGACCCCGCCTTCGATCGCACGGCAGTAGGCTACCTTGGGCTTATGCCCGCGGCTCAGCCGCGAAAGTGTTTGGACAATTTGAGGCCCTGCGCCTGATAGTTCGAACCGATGTCAGTGCCGTAAAGCTGGTCGGGCCGCGCCAGCATCTTCTCGTAGACCAGCCGGCCGACGATCTGGCCGTGCTCGAGGATGAACGGCACTTCGCGCGAGCGCACTTCGAGCACGGCGCGCGAGCCCAAGCCGCCGGCGCCGGCATAGCCGAAGCCGGGGTCGAAGAAGCCGGCATAGTGCACGCGGAATTCTCCGACCAGGGGATCGAACGGCACCATCTCCGCGGCATAATCGGGCGGCACCTGCACCGCCTCGGTCGAGGCCAGAATGTAAAATTCGTCGGGGTCGAGGATCAGGCTCCTATCGACGCGCGCTGCGATCGGCTCCCAGAAATCGGCGACCTCGTAGGCGGCGCGCCGCTCGACCTCGATGACAGCGGTGTGCCGCTTGGCGCGATAGCCGACGATGCCGTTGGCGCTCGCCGGACTATCGCGCAGGACGCCGGTACCCGATAGATCGATACTGACCGCGACGCCATCCCCCATGACCGCTTCGGCGCGATCGACCAGCCGCTCGCGCGCATGCAGCGCACGCAAATCCTCGGCGCCGAGCGCGGCGTTGCCGTGGCGCAAGCGCAGTTGCGACAGCCGCGTACCCTCGCGCACCAGAATCGGAAACGTCTTCGGACTGATCTCGGCATAAAGTGGGCCGTTGTAGCCGGCCTGGATGCGATCGAAGCCGCGCGTCTCGTCGGCGATCACGCGGGTGAAGACGTCAAGCCGGCCGGTCGAGCTTTTTGGATTGGTGGCGCCTGCAATATCCGCGGGCAAAGCGAGCCGCTCGATCAGCGGCACGATATAGACGCATCCAGTTTCCAAGACCGCGCCGCCGGTGAGCGAGAATTCGTGCAGCTTCAGTTCAATGAGCCGGTCGGCGACGGTGGTGCCGGGACCTGGCAGGAAGCTCGCGCGCACGCGGTAGGCGATGGCGCCGAGCCGCAGGTCGAGGCTGGCCGGCTGGATTTGGCCGGGCGCGAACGGATAATGCGCGCGAATGCTGCCGGCCTCGGCCAGCGCCGCGACCATGCGGTCGGGCAAAATACCCTGATCGGAAGGGGCGAAAGTCAACGTCACTTGGTCACCGCTATTGGTCGGCCGCGTTTGCCGGCGATCTAACCCGACGCCCGGTTTGACGCAAAGACGCCTGTGCCGTATAAGCCGCTTTATCCCGTGGTCATTTGAGCCGGCCGGCTTGCAGCCACGTAAAATAAGTCGCTAAAAGGCCGGGGACGCGTGAGCCCGGCCCGAGGATTTCCCTCCCGGCCGGGTTTTTGTTTGGCCATAGGAGGGCCGCATGTCCGCGTCTGCAAAGAAGACTTACCGCCCGGAAACCCGCCTGGTGCAATCCGGCACGTTGCGCTCGCAATTCGGCGAGACGTCCGAGGCACTGTTCCTCACTCAAGGCTATGTCTACGATACCGCCGCCCAGGCCGAGGCGCGCTTTAAGGGCGAGGATCCGGGCTATCAATATTCGCGCTTCGCCAATCCGACCGTGGACATGTTCGAGCGGCGCATGGCCGCATTCGAAGGCGCCGAAGCCGCGCGCGCCACGGCGACCGGCATGGCCGCAGTTACGCTGGCGCTGGTCGGCCAGGTCAAAGCCGGCGATCACGTCGTCGCCTCGAAGGCGATGTTCGGCTCCTGCCGCTACGTCGTCGAGGACTATCTGCCGCGCTTCGGCATCACCTCGACGCTGGTCGACGGCTGCAATCTCGACGCCTGGCGCAACGCGGTGCGGCCGAACACCAAGACTTTCTTTCTGGAGAGCCCGACCAATCCGGCGCTCGACGTGATCGACATCGCCGAAGTGGCTAAGATCGCGCACTCAGCCGACGCGACGCTCGTCGTCGACAATGTGTTCGCCACGCCGCTGTTTCAAAGCCCGCTCGCGCTCGGCGCCGATTGCGTCGTCTATTCGGCGACCAAGCACATCGACGGCCAGGGCCGCTGCCTCGGCGGGATCATTCTCGCCTCGCAGAAATTCATCATGGAAAAAATCCACGTGCTCCTTCGCCAGACCGGCCCGTCGATGTCGCCGTTCAACGCCTGGGTGCTGCTCAAAGGCCTGGAGACGCTCGCCGTGCGGGTGCGGCGCCAGACCGACAGCGCGGCGACGCTCGCGGTGGCGCTCGCCGCGCATCCCAAGATTTCGCGCCTGATCTATCCCGGCCGGCCCGATCATCCGCAGGCGGCGGTCGCGCAAAAGCAGATGCGCGGCGGCTCGACGCTGGTGGCGTTCGAGATCAAGGGCGGCAAGCGCGCCGCGTTCCGCTTTCAGGACGCGCTCAAGCTTATTCGCATCAGCAACAATCTCGGCGATGCCAAGAGCCTCATCACCCATCCGGCGACCACCACGCATCAGCGGCTCACCCCGGCGCAACGCGCCGAGCTCGGCATCGGCGATGGGCTGGTGCGGGTCTCCGTCGGGCTCGAACATCCCGACGATATCATCGAAGACGTGATCGCCGCGCTCGATGCGGCGTAACATTTGATGGCATGAAATTCAGTGCGCGGGATGCGCCGCAGCTGCGGCGATCGGGCGAGTTGCCGCGTCGGCGATCGCGGCGGCGATGAGCTTGGCCCAGCAGGAATAGCCCCAATCATTCATGTGCAAGCGGTCCGGCGACACGAAGATGTCGAAGCCAAGATGCTGCACTTCGTGCCAGTTGCGCATCACCTCGAAGCGCCGGAACAGGTCGACGTTCTCCTCCTTGGCCGCCAGCGCGATCTGCTCGACCATGCCGGAGGTCTCGGATTTGGCCAGCACTTTCGGCGCATATTGCGGATCGATCAGCACGACGTCGGCATCGGTGGCCTTGAGTTCCTCGATGCCTTTATGGAGCTCGACCGCATGCGGATTGAGCGGGTGATCGCGCAGCACGGAATTGGTGCCGACCTGCCACAGCACAAGCTGCGGGTGCGCGGCGACGACATCGGTGGTAAATCGCGCCATCATGTCATCGGTCTCTTCGCCGTTGACGCCGCGATTGAGCACCGCGATGTCGCGGCCGGGGAAGCGCGCTTTGAGTTCGACGGCAAGCCGGCCCGGATAGGCCGCGGCAGCCGAACTCGCGCCGGCGCCGGCGGTCGACGAGGATCCGATGGCGACGATGGTGAGTGGCTTGCCGCTCGCCAGCCGGCGCATGGTGTGAAGCAGCGGATGGTCGAAATGCGCCAATTCGGCAGGCGCGGCGCACACGTTCTGCGACGCCGCCAGCGGTGATGGCGTCGCGAGTGGTTTTAACGTTTCCGGCGGAATGGAACGCGGCTGCGGCGCCACGATAGCCGGCGTGGCCGCCGGCGCCGCGGCCGAAGCGGCGACAGGAGTGAGGTCAGGGGCGATGGAAAACGCCGTAGCCGGTATTTCGCTCGGCAAGCCCGGCGCCTGCGCGCGCGCCGCACTGTGCAATGCAACAAGGTGCGCTGCAAAAAACGCGGTGACAATCGCAGCCCGCCTGGCGCAGGCGAAGATGATTAGTTTCTTGGCAGTCATTGCGTCGTTTGCATTCTCGTGGCGTCGAGATGAGCAGCAGCTACGATTTGCGACGCCAAGGCCCAGCCAATGCAGTCGTGCACACGACGCGCCATATCATATTTCTTTGTTGCGGTATAGAGGTCGAAGGTGCCCGCGTCGTTCCAGTAATGCATGATCGCCAAGCGATCAAACAACAACGCGCCGTGCTGCTCCGCGATCGCCCGCATGACGTCGGCATAGACCGAAACGTCGAGCATCGACTCGGTGCGCGGGCTGTACTGCATGTTCATGAGAATGACGTCGGCGCCCGCCGCTTGGATCTTGGCAACGCCGTCGTTAAGGCTGTTGCGAAAATCCTCCGGTTCGACGCCGTCGAGGGCATCGACGGTACCGGCCTGCCAAATCACTAGCGTCGGCTTGTCATCGGCCAGTATTTGGTCGAGGCCCGCCACCATGGCGGCGGTGGTTTCCTTCGACTGGACATGCGCGGTGACCTTGATGTCGACCCCGGGCATGGCCTGTTTGAGCACGGCTTCGAGCCGGGCCGGATAGGCCGCGTGCGCGCCGTCGGGACCGGAAAGCCCCGACGAACCTGAACCGACCACGGTGATGGAGAGACGGCGATTGGCCTTGAAGGCCTCCATCACGCGACTGAGATCGATATCGCCGTCGATCAGCGATTGTGGTGCCTCGCATTGTTCCGGCGGTGCAGCGCGCGTGGCTGCGCCCGGACCAACGGCGATAAGCGCAATTGTCGCCAGAACGGCGGTGGCAAGCTTCATGCGTCTCCCCCGGCGAGGTCGGCGTCCGGCGGTTTAACCCGTCCTGTCGCGCCTCGGCCCTCCATGTGCTTGTACCACGATATCAGGTTCGCGGTGGCAACCATGATCAATATGCCGACCAAACTGATTATGATCTGAATTAAGGGACCGCCCGACCATTCGCTGATGATGAATTGTCCGGCAAAAGCCAAGAAAACGCCCAGGCAGAAGATTTCCAGCGAATGCTGCCCGCAGCGTATGGCAGGGGCCAAATAGGGCGATTTCAACGCCGGCCAGTCGCGCGGCACGAAGCGGACGGTAACGGCAGCCAGCGCCAAGAAATGGGCGAAGCGCAGCACGTCGAGATTGGTCTTGTCGATCGGATACATCCAGGTGCTGAGCCAGATCGGCACGAAGCGCCCGAGCGGTTCGATGTACCAGGTTAACGTAATGGCGAAGGCGAACAACAGATAGGCGACCGCGACGCCAAGCACGACGCGCGAGCGCAGCAGGCCGGACAGACGTTGCGCGCCGCCCAGCGCGCACCAAGCGCCGAATACGAACAGCAATTGCCAGGCGAACGGATTAAAGAACCAGACGCCGTTCGGATAGGCCGGCAAATTCCAGTCGAAATTCCAGGCCAGCACGTAAACCAGCGCGGAGCCGGCCAGGGCGAAGGCGGGCTGCCGCAACAATAGCCACAGCATCGGCGGAAACAGCAGCAGCAGCACGATATAAAGCGGCAGTACGTCCATGTTGACCGGCTTGAACTTTAAAATCAACGCTTGAAAGATCGTGACGTCGGGTTGTTTGAGGAAATTGAGGATGTTCATTTCCTCGGCGTAAAGCGGGTTATCGAACGTCGACGCGACATAAGCGATCTCGGCCATAAAAATCGTAAACAAAAAGATGTGCGCCACGTAGATTTGCCAGGCGCGGCGCAGCACGCGCGCGCTGGCAATAATGATGCCGCGCTCGCGCATGGCGCGGCCATAGACGAAGGCCGCGGTGTAGCCGGAAATGAAGATGAAGATCTCGGTGGCGTCGGAAAAGCCGTAATTGCGGATGGTGAACCAGTTGACGACGTTTTGCGGGATGTGGTCGAGGAAAATCAGCCACAATGCGACGCCGCGGAACAGATCGAGCCGCAGGTCGCGCTCGCCGGAAGCCGGAAGCGACGCGGCCATCGGCCACGGCATGACCGGTATTTCCCCGGTAAATGTCTGCTTGGCGGACATTTGCGTGACGATCGCTTCCGTTGGCCGCGGCGGCGGAGCCTCCGCCGCAGCTTAAATCTAGCCCGGCACTACGGCTTGAGTAAGCGCGCCCGCATGGTTATTGCAACTCATGGTCATGGCGTTATTCACTTTTGTCGGGAATCGTTGACTTATACGTGAAAAACCCGGATGCGGCGGCGACGCGACGGCTTGCGGACCCGGCGCAGCCGCGCCAGCTATGGGGGGCAGGAACGGCGTCATGTATCGCGCAGTAACCCGCAATATCGAAGTGGTGGTGACGCCGCGTTTCGTTGCCGATCGGTCGTCGCCGGAGAACAATTATTTTTTCTGGGCTTATACGATCTCGATCACCAACAATGGTGTTGAGACGGTGCAGCTGAAGACCAGGCACTGGCGCATCACCGACGCCAACGGCCGGCGCCAAGAAGTGCGCGGCGCCGGGGTGGTCGGCGAGGAGCCGGTGCTCAAGGCCGGCGAGTCATTTGAGTATACCAGCGGCGTGCCGCTACAGACACCGTCGGGCTTCATGGCGGGCAGTTACGGCATGGTGGGCGGGACGGGCGAGCATTTCGACATCGAGATTCCCGCCTTCTCGCTCGACAGCGTCGAGACCAAGCGCACGATCAATTAGGTTGCAAGAGTTCTGGAGCTATGACGCCGAGTTTTGCGCCGCCACTTCATCCGGCGCGAACACATAGGTCGAGCTGCAGAATTCGCAGGTGACGGTGATGCGGCCGTTCTCGACCATGTCGTCGCGATCGGCCTGCGTGAAGCTTTTGAGCATGTTCTCGACGTTGTGGCGCGAGCACGAGCATTGCGCATTGACCGGCGCGTCGCGGAACACGTGCACGCCGCGTTCGTGGAACAGCCGGTAAGCCAGCCGCTCGCTCGACAGATCGGGATCGAGCAGTTCGAGATCGTCGACTGTATCGATCAGCGCGCGGCCCTCGACCCAAGCCTCATCCTCCGGCAGCGCGTGCAATGCGGTGCCGGGCGGCGCGTCGCCGGGATGCAAATCAGCCTGCCGCGCGCGCTCCGGCGAAGCCGGCAGGAATTGCAGCAAGATGCCGCCGGCGCGCCAATGGCGGCGCGTGCCGTTGTTGCCGGCGCGAAATTCCTCGGCGACGGCGAGACGAACGCGCGTCGGGATTTGCTCCGAGCGGGCAAAATATTCGTGCGCGGCCGCTTCAAGGTCGCCGCCTTCGAGCGCCACCAGGCCCTGGTAGCGGCTCATCTCCGGGCCCTGGTCGATGGTCATCGCAAGGTGACCATGGCCGAGTAATTGGCCCGGCGCCGCAGCGCCGTCGGCGATCGCCTGATCAACACGCGCCGCATCGAAGCGGGCGCAGGCCCGCACCTTGCCGGGCGATGTGAAATCCACCACGAGCATGCGCACCGGCCCGTCGCTCTGGGTCTGCAGGATGAAGCGGCCGTCGATTTTGAGCGCCGAGCCGAGCATTACCGTGAGCACAGTCGCCTCGCCGAGCAATTTCGCCACCGGCGTCGGATAATCGTGGCTCCCCAGGATGGCGTCGACCGCCGGTCCGAGCCGCACGATGCGGCCGCGCAGGTCGAGCGCCTTGACCGCGAACGGCAGGATGGTGTCGTCGAGCCCGGTCTGGGCCGGTGCGCGAACCGGGATGGCGAAATCGGGATTGGTCATCGTGCCGATTATATAGGTGGCCGCGACACGATTGTGAGGCCGTGGCCGCGGGGCGCTAGCCGTTCACTTCAAGGCACCAGGTCAAGATACCCTTTTGCGCGTGCAGCCGGTTTTCGGCCTCGTCAAACACCACGGACTGCGGGCCGTCCATCACCTCGTCGGTGACTTCTTCGCCGCGGTGCGCCGGCAGGCAGTGCATGAAGATGGCGTCAGGCTTGGCGCGCGCCATCAGCCGCGCATTGACCTGGTAGCGCTTGAGCAAATTGTGTCGGCGCGGCCCGTTGCGATCGCCCATTGACACCCAGGTGTCGGTGACCACGCAGTCGACGCCTTTGACCGCTTCGTCGGGATCGCTGCCGACGCTGATCGCTGCGCCGGAGGATTTTATCCAATCGAGCAACGGCTTTTTCGGCGCCAGTTCCGGCGGGCTGGCGACGCGGAGTTCAAATTCGAAGCGCTCGGCGGCGTGCATCCACGAAGTAAGCACGTTGTTGGCGTCGCCGCTCCAGGCCACGGTACGGCCGCGGATCGGGCCGCGATGCTCCTCAAAGGTCATGACGTCGGCCAGCACCTGGCAGGGATGCGAACGCCGCGTCAATCCGTTGATGACCGGAACCGACGCGTGACGCGCCAGCTCGGCGACCGCGGCCGGATCGAGCGCCCGGATCATGATGGCGTCGATATAGCGCGACAACACGCGCGCGGTATCGCCGAGCGTCTCGCCGCGGCCGAGCTGCATTTCTTCCGCGGTCAACAGAATTGCGTCGCCGCCGAGCTGCCGCATGGCGACTTCGAACGAGACGCGCGTGCGCGTCGAGGGCCGCTCGAAGATCATCGCCAGGGTCTTGCCGGCGAGCGGCCGCTCGGCATGGCCGCCGGACGAGGCTTTGTGCGTGGCCTTCATGGCCCGCGCCGCGGCGATCATGGCCCGCAGATCGGCGGCCGGGATGTCGATCAGATCTAGGAAATGCCGGACGCCGGTCATCCGGCGGTCTCCGCCTTGCCGCTGTGCCCGTGCGCACGGGCGAGCCGCGCCAGGGCACGGTCAAGCCGCGCAACGCCCTCGGCGATCTCCTGCTCGCTGGCGATGAGCGGCGGCAGCAAGCGGACGACGTTGTCGCCGGCACCCACGGTAAGCATGTTTTCGGCGCGCGTCGCATCGACCAGTTCGCCCGCCGGAACCAGCATGCGCAAACCGATCAATAGCCCTTCGCCGCGCACCTCGGCGACGAGCGCCGGATAGCGATCCTTGATCTCCGCCAACCGCTGCTTGAACAGAAGCGCGATCCGCTGCACGTGCTCGAAGAAGCCGGGCGCGAGCATGACGTCGAGCGTGGCATTGACCGCACTCATCGCCAGCGGGTTGCCGCCGAAAGTCGAGCCGTGGGTTCCGGCAGTCATGCCCTTGGCCGCTTCATCGGTCGCCAGTACGGCGCCGACCGGAAAACCGCCACCGAGCGCTTTGGCGAGCGACATGACGTCGGGCGTGACTCCGGTGCGTTGATAGGCGAACAGCTCGCCGGTGCGGCCCATGCCGCTCTGTACCTCGTCGAACACCAGGAGGAGACCGTGCTCGTCGCACAGCTCACGCAGCGCGCGCAGGAACGACGGCTCGACGGCGCGCACGCCGCCCTCGCCCATCAGCGGCTCGATCATGATGGCTGCGGTTTCGTCGCCGATCGCGCGCTTGACGGCATCGAGATCGCCGAATGGAACTTGATCGAAGCCTTCGACCGGCGGGCCGAAACCATCGAGATATTTTTTCTGGCCGCCAGCGGCGAGCGTCGCCAGCGTCCGGCCATGGAAGGCGCCTTCGAAGGTAACGATGCGATAGCGCTCCGGCGCGCCGTTCGCCGACTGAAATTTGCGCGCGCATTTGATGGCGCCTTCGACCGCTTCGGCGCCCGAATTGCAGAAGAACACGACATCGGCAAAGCTTGCGGCGCACAGTCGCTGCGCGGCGCGCTCGGCTTCCGGAATTTCATAGAGATTGGAGACATGCCAAAGCTTCTGCGACTGCTCGGCAAGCGCCGCGACCAGATGCGGATGCGCATGACCCAGCGCATTGACGGCGACGCCTGAGGTAAAGTCGAGATAGCGTTCGCCGTTGGTGGCGTGGAGCCATACGCCTTCGCCTCGCTCGAAGGCGAGGTGCACACGCGCGAAGGTTGGCATCAAATGCGATGTCACGGCTGAGCCCGTCAACGCTGCGCAGCAGCAATGGCGCAGTTCAAACGAAATGTGCCGCCTCTTCCGGGCGGCACCGAACAGCATTCTATTTCGGCGCGCAGCACTGTCAACACAGGATAATTAGGCGTCGCGAACTCCGTTTGTACCCACTTCATCCACATCAAAGCAGGAATGTGTGGACTCATTTTGGACGAACTCTTGCGTCAGACTCCAGCCATATTGTAGCCTTTTGATTGTCAAGTACGACATATCGTGCGGCGGACAGTCACCTGAAGCGTTGGCGTTTTGAGTACGTGCTGGGCGGCGAGACACGCTTCCTGGCTCGGTGGGGGATTCTCACAAACGGCGATCTGGAAAAGGAGTTTTCCGCACATGCAGGGAGGTTTAGGCATGTCGTGGACTGACGAGCGGGTCGAGCTGCTCAAGAAACTGTGGTCGGACGGCCTTTCCGCGAGCCAGATCGCGGCCGAGCTCGGCGGCATTACGCGCAATGCCGTGATCGGCAAGGTGCATCGCCTCGGTCTGTCCGGCCGCGCCAAGAGCACGTCGAGCGCCTCGCCGCGTCCGCGCAAGGCGCGCGCGCCGTCGCATATGTTGCGCATCGGACGCGCCGCGATCCGCGGCAATACCGCGCTGGCGCACGCCTACGAGATGGAGGCGGAAGCCGAGCCGGAGCTGATCGACAACATCATCCCGATCGGCCAGCGCCGCACGCTCCTCGAACTGAACGAACAAACCTGCCGCTGGCCGGTCGGCGATCCCGGCAGCACGGAATTCTTCTTCTGCGGCGGCAACACCCTCGCCGGTCTGCCCTATTGCGCCTATCACTCGCGGGTGGCCTATCAGCCGGCATCCGATCGCCGCCGGGATAAACGCCCGCAGCGCTGAGACTGACTCCGTTCATTCCCGCGTCGGCGGGAATCCAGGTGCCACATTGTCACTGGTTGTTGCCGGATCCGTGCTTGTGCGGGGGCGAGCGATCGTTAATCAACCCACCTTACCGAGGCGATCGTCTTTGACGAGACGATCATCCTTGACGACGCGTTCGTCCTTGCCGAACCGATCGTCGAGCGAGTAACCGGCGCCGCGCACGGTGCGGATCGGATCGGTGGCGTGGCCGCGGTTGAGCGCCTTGCGCAGGCGCCCGACATGGACGTCGACGGTGCGCTCGTCGATATAGACGTCGCTGCCCCAAACGCCGTCGAGCAATTGTTCGCGCGAGAATACCCGGCCCGGACGCTCCATCAGGAACTCGAGCAGGCGGAATTCGGTCGGTCCGAGGTCGACCGGACGATTCGAGCGCGACACCCGCTTCTTCTCGCGGTCGAGCTCGAGGTCGCCGATCGAAAGCACCATGGCGACCCGCTCGGGACTGGCGCGGCGTAACAGCGCACGCACCCGCGCCAGCAATTCCGGGACCGAGAACGGCTTGACGATGTAATCGTCGGCACCGGTGGCGAGCCCGCGCACGCGCTCGCTTTCCTCACCACGCGCCGTCAGCATGATGATCGGCAGCGATTGCGTCTGCGGCCGCGCCCGCAAGCGGCGGCATAATTCGATGCCCGACAGGCCAGGCAGCATCCAGTCGAGCACAACGAGGTCGGGGGCGGTTTCCTTGAGCCGGGTATCGGCATCGTCGCCTCGGGCGACGGCATCTACCTCATAGCCCTCCGCTTCGAGGTTATAGCGCAACAGCGTGGTGAGCGGCTCCTCGTCTTCCACGATCAGAATGTTGGCTCCCATCCAGGGCTCCTATTTCTGCAGTAAACCTGCGGGAAAACTCGTGGTGTCACCCTTCGGACGCTGGTCGGTAATCGGCTGGCCTTCGATCATGTAATAGACGGTTTCGGCGATGTTGGTAGCGTGGTCGCCGATGCGTTCAATGTCCTTGGCGCAGAACATCAGATGCATGCAGAAGGTGATGTTGCGCGGGTCCTCCATCATATAAGTGAGGAGCTCGCGGAACAGCGACGTGCACATTGCGTCGACTTCTTCGTCGCCTTTCCAGACCGCGAGCGCTGCCGCCAAGTCGCGGCTGGCATAGGAATCGAGTACCTGCTTGAGCTGCGCCAAGACCAGCGCCGACATGTGCTCGACGCCGCGGATCAGCTTTTGCGGATAGAAGTCGCCGTCGAGCGCGACGACGCGCTTACCGATGTGCTTGGCATGGTCACCGATCCGCTCGAGATCGTTGCATACGCGCAAGGCGCCGACGCATTCCCGCAGGTCGACCGCCATCGGTTGCCGCCGCGCGATGGTGAGGATGGCCTTTTCTTCGATCTCGCGCTGCAGCGCGTCGATCGTGGGATCCATGGCGATGACGCGCTCACCGAGCTCGATGTCGCGGTCGACCAGCGCCTGCACGGAATCGGCGATCTGCCGCTCGGCAAGCCCGCCCATCTCGGCGACCTTGCGGGTGATCTCCTGCAGGTCGGTGTCGAACGCCTTGGTGGTATGGTCGATTCGGGTCGTGGTGATATCGGTCATTGGCTGTTACCTGGGACCTTACTGCCGATCAACCGAACCGGCCGGTGATATAGTCTTGGGTGCGTTGATCGTGCGGTGCCGTGAACATTTTGCTGGTCGAATCGAACTCGATCAGCTCGCCGAGATACATGAAGGCGGTGAACTCCGAGACCCGCGCGGCCTGCTGCATATTGTGGGTAACGATGGCGATCGTATAGTCGTCCGTCAGCTCGTCGATCAGCTCCTCGATCTTGGCGGTCGAAATCGGGTCGAGCGCCGAGCACGGCTCATCGAACAGGATCACTTCGGGGCGCACCGCGACGGTACGGGCGATGCACAGGCGCTGCTGCTGGCCGCCCGACAGGCTCTGGCCGTTGGAAGCGAGCTTGTCCTTGACCTCTTCCCACAGCGCCGCGCGCCGCAGTGACGTCTCCACGCGGCCATCGAGCTCCGATTTGGGCAGCCGCTCGTACAGCCTGATGCCGAAGGCGATGTTCTCATAGATCGACATCGGGAACGGCGTCGGCTTCTGGAACACCATGCCGATGCGCGCGCGCAAGAGATTGAGATCCTGCCTCGGCGACAGGATATTTTGGCCATCGAACATGACTTCGCCGGTCGCGCGCTGATGCGGATAGAGGTCGTACATCCGGTTTAAGACGCGCAGCAAAGTCGATTTGCCGCAGCCCGACGGGCCGATGAAGGCCGTCACTTTGTTCTGGTACAGTGAAAGGCTGATCGATTTCAGCGCGCGTGCATCGCCGTAAAAGAAATCGAGGTCGCGGATGGCGATTTTCTCGGCCATATTCGACCGGTCGACCGGTGCATGGCTGACAGGGGGAACGGAGACGGAGGCTACGCCCATGCTCATGACTGTTTTCCCGTTGAAACGAGGGCTCGTGCGCCGATGCTCAAAGCGAGCACAGCAAGCGTGATGATGAGAGCGCCGGTCCACGCCAGCGCTTGCCAGTCGTGGTAAGGACTGAGCGCGAACTGGAAGATCACAACCGGCAGGCTGGAAATTGGCTGGTTCAGGTCGGTGCTCCAGAACTGATTGTTGAGCGAAGTAAACAATAGCGGCGCGGTTTCGCCGCTGATGCGCGCGACGGCCAACAGCACGCCGGTCACCATGCCGGCGCGCGCCGCCCGATAGCAGATGCGGGTTATCGACAGCGAACGCGGCAGGCCAATCGATGTCGCGGCCTCACGGAGCGCGTTGGGCACCAGCGCCAGCATATCTTCGGTGGTTCGCACCACCACAGGTATGACGAGAACCGAGAGGGCCACCCCGCCGGCCCATCCGGAGAAATGTCCCATGGGCGCGACCATGATTTCATAGATAAACAAGCCGACGACGATAGACGGGGCGCTGAGCAGAATATCGTTGATGAATCGAACGACACTAGTCAGGCGGTCATAGCGGCCATACTCGGCCATATAAGTGCCCGCGAGGATGCCGATCGGCGTACCGATCACAACGGCGATAACTGTCAGGACCAGGCTACCGACGATGGGATTGAGCAGGCCGCCCGCGGAACCGGGCGGCGGCGTCATTTTCGTGAACACGGCCACCGACAAGCCGCTGAACCCCTGCCACAGCAACGCTCCCAGAATCAGAACCAGCCAGCCGAGCCCGAACGCAGTCGCGGCCAGCGCCAGCGCTGAAGCGGCAATGTTGCGGTGCCGACGGGCGGAATAGCGGGTCGCAAAAACTTGGTCCGGCATAGTGTTATCCGATCCGGCGCTCGATCCGCAGCAGCAGATAGCGGGCTATGGCAAGCACGATGAAGGTGATGACGAACAGAATCAAACCAAGCTCGATCAGGGCGGATGTGTAGAGGTCGCCAACGGCTTCGGTGAATTCATTGGCGATGGTGGCCGAAATGGTGGTGCCGGGTGCGAGGATAGACGCCGAAATCCGATGCGCGTTGCCGATGACGAAGGTGACCGCCATGGTTTCGCCGAGCGCGCGGCCGAGCGCAAGCATCACCCCGCCGATCACGCCTACCCGCGTATATGGCAATACCACGTTGCGCACGACTTCCCAGGTCGTGCAGCCCAGACCGTAGGCCGCCTCCTTTAGCACCGATGGGACCGCTTCGAACACGTCGCGCGAAATCGAGGTTATGAACGGCAATACCATGATGGCCAGGATCAGTCCTGAGGTCAGCATGCCGATGCCATAAGGCGGTCCGGCGAACAGTGATCCGATCCACGGCAAGTTGCCCAGGGTATTGATCAGGAAGGGTTGCAGCGTCTCCTGGAGGAACGGGGCGAACACGAAGAGGCCCCAGATGCCGTAAATGATGCTGGGGATGCCGGCGAGCAGTTCAATCGCGATGCCGATCGGGCGGCGCACCCATTGCGGGCACAGCTCAGTGAGGAAGAACGCGATCATCAAGCCGACCGGAATCGCGATTAGCATGGCGATAAACGAAGTGACGATCGTGCCGTAGATTGCCGGCAGCGCGCCGAATTTGTCCGTCACCGGATTCCAGCTCTCGCTGAGCAGGAAGCCGAAGCCAAAAGTCCTAACTGCCGGCACCGAGCCGGCGATCAGCGAGACGATAACGGCGCTGAGCAGCGCCAGCACGCCAATCGCGGCAGCGCGCGTCGTGTGGCGGAACACAGCGTCACCGAGACGCAGACGCCCAAGCACCTTGGCGCGCGTGGCGGCCTCGGCCATCACCACCGCCTGATCGTGTAATGCAACATCGACCACGGATCGCCTCCCCGCGGGATCCATCACGGCGCTCCTCCAATCCAGTTCGGGAGCGCCTACTCAAACGAACCATCCGCCGCCACACAAGATGCCTTTACGGCGGGCCGGTAAATGAGCGGCAAGGCAACCTGCAAGAGGCCGCCTTGCCGTAGTGGCTTAGCCGATCAATTGGATGTGACGTGCAGCGGTTTGCCGCTGCTGTCCTTGATCTCTTTGGCCCACATTGCCTCGACCTGCGCAGCGACGCTTTTCGGCATCGGAACATAGACAAGGTCTTCTGCCATCTTGCCGCCCTTGGCGTAGGCCCAGGCAAAGAACTTGAGCGCTTCGGTGGTGGCGGCCGCATCCTGCGGCTGCTTGGGAATGAGAATGAAGGTCGCCGCGGTCATCGGCCAGGAGCCGGCGCCCGGCTGGTCGGCGAGAATCACGCCATAGCCCGGAACTGACCCCCAGTCGGCATTCGCAGCGGCGGCCTGGATCGCTTCGCTGGTGGGCGAAACGGTCTTGCCGTCCTTGTTGATCATTTTCGTGTAGGTCAGTTTGTTCTGGAGGGCGTAGGCATATTCGACATACCCGATCGAGCCCTTGGTCTGGGCTTCGTTATTTGACACGCCCTCGTTGCCCTTGGCGCCGATGCCCACCGGCCATTCGACCGAAGTATTGTAGCCGACTTTGTCTTTCCACTCGGGGCTTACTTGCGCCAAGTAATATGCAAAATTGAAGGTGGTGCCGGAACCGTCGGACCGATGCACGACGGCGATCGCCTGCGAGGGAAGCTTCGCATTGGGATTGAGTTTCTTGATCGCCGGATCGTCCCAGGTCTTGATATCGCCAAGGTAAATCTTAGCAAGCGTGGGCCCATCGAGAACGAGCTCGCCGGCCTTGATCCCTTCAAGGTTCACGACAGGCACGATGGCGCCCATGACCATCGGGAACTGTGCGAGGCCATTCTTGTCGAGCTCATCGCCCTTGAGCGGCGCGTCGCTGGCGCCGAACGTGACGGTTCTTGCCTCGATCTGCTTGATGCCGCCGCCCGAGCCGATGGATTGATAATTGAGACCGACGCCGGTCTCCTTTTTATAGGCATCCGCCCACTTGGCGTAGATCGGATACGGGAACGTGGCCCCCGCGCCGGAAATGTCCATGGCGGCGGCAGGCAGAACCGTCGCGGCGAGAAAGCCGGCTACGGCAATCGATCTGAGATGTTTCACGTTGCTCTCCTATGAGTGGAATTCCACACAATGCAGGCCGGAACCTGCATCGGCTTAACGTCCCTGTTGGGCGCACGGTTCGCTGTCTGTTAGAACGCTGCATCGGGGATGCCCGTCGCAGGCGTACCCGCAGCGGCGGCACCGTTAGGCTCGGCACATAAACCTTCTATGAGCCCTATATGACAGTCAGATGACAGGCTAAGTATCTGAAAGCGTGAGTTTTAACGCAACTGGGCAGTGGCAACGGTGGGTAGGTGTACCGTGAACGTAGCCCCGGCACCTGGCGCGCTGTCGATAGTCAGCCGCCCGCGATGGCGGTTGAGAATATGTTTGACCAGCGCCAAGCCGAGGCCAGTTCCACCTTGAGTGCGGCTTTCGGTGACGTCGACGCGATAAAACCGTTCGGTCAGCCGCGGCAGATGCTCCGGTGCGATGCCCGGGCCGTAATCGCGCACGCTCACTTGCGCTTCCGGCACGCCGTCGGCCGATGCACCAGAGCCTATCTTAATATCGACCCGCCGGCCGGCGGCCCCGTATTTGAGTGCGTTCTCGATCAGATTCTCGAAGATGCGGACCAGTTCATCGTGATCGCCCAGAACCGACAGCGCATTCGCCCCGTCAATGTTGACGGTTACGCCGCGGTCGCGCGCCAGCGTTTCGAGCCCGTCGACGACCTGGCGGATGATCGGCACGAGATCGACCGGCGTGTCGGGGCGACGATGGGCATTGAGTTCGATGCGCGACAATGACAACAGGTCGTCAATCAGGCGTGCCATGCGCCGCCCCTGCTCCTGCATGATGGCAAGGAAACGCTGGCGCGCCTTGGCGTCGTCGCGCGCCGAGCCTTGCAGCGTCTCGATGAAGCCCAATAGCGCGGCCAGCGGCGTGCGCAATTCATGGCTGGCATTGGCGACGAAGTCGGCGCGCATTTCCTCGACCCGGCGCAGCGGCGTGAGGTCGTGGAAGGTCATCAATACGAAATCAGGCTTCGCCGCCGTCGGCTCGCGCTTGACCGGCATCACAATGGTCTCGAACCAGCGGTCAAGCGGCACGCGCTCGGAATAGACCACGCGCTGCTCTTCGCCTTGGTTAGCCGCGCGGCTGATCGCCTCGATCAATTCCGGCATACGTAATGCGAAAGCCAGCGGCTCGCCTTGCCGCAGCGCTGGCGCCAGCGCGCGGGCGCGTTCGTTGAGCGCGAGCACACGACCATCGCGGTCGAGTGCGACCACCGGGTCCGGCAGCCCGGCGACCACGGCGCGCAGAAAACCGTCGCCGCGTTCCGAAATGGCCACCGGCTGGGCGAGGCGATCCTCTTCCTTCGCGGCGCGCACGGCGATCACGGCGAGCACTGCGGCGGCAGCCACGATGGCGAAGCCGCCAAAGGCATAAGCGAGAGGCAGAGCGCCGCCGATCGCCAAGGCAGCGAACACAACGGCCGCTGCAAGGACGACAAAGCGGCCGCCGCGCATTGCCGTCAGCAGCGCTCGATCTTCAACTAGGCTCATATCAACCTCTGCGGCGACGGGATAGCAGCTGACGGTGTCAGATCGCTCGCGGGCCTATGGTTCATCTGTGAGATATGCGCTGCGAGGCACGATCGAGCAAGGCTTGCCTGCAAACCGTCCCTTTGGCGGTAAGGGTGCAGTGGAGAAGATTTTATCCCGCACCGCACGAGGCCTGCATGCATACCCTTATTTTTGCGTGGTAATTTTCGCTCAATATAGTGACCGCGCACTGCGCAACCCGAACCGCTATCAGTCATCAAACTGAAATAATCCGATGGCCAAACAAACTTAAAGTCTCGGCCGAACCGGATGAAAAATCCGGCCTCTATCTTTTGCTGCGGCTGAGCACGGCTTCGCGGGTCGCCAAGAGGCCGAGCGCGAGCACGAACGGAATGATGTAATACAACAGCCGGAACAGCAGCAAACCCGCCAGCAGATCTTCTTTGTCGAATTGCCACAGCGCCACCAGCATGGCGGCGTCGAACACGCCGAGGCCGCCGGGCGCGTGACTGGCAAAACCGAGCAGCGTGGCGGCGACGAATATCA
>JASHOX010000100.1 GCA_030038415.1 Xanthobacteraceae bacterium | reverse complement strand
GGCGCGGCGGCCGGCGCGGCGCCGCCGCCTTCGGCCGGAGCCGCGCCCGGACCGGCGGCGCGCTTGGCCTTGCGATCCGACGAATGGCCGTAAAACGAGCGGGTCGGGGCGAATTCCCCGAATTTGTGCCCGACCATTTCCTCGGTGACGATCACCGGAATGTGCTTCTGGCCGTTATAGACGCCGAACGTCAGCCCGACGAATTGCGGCAGGATCGTCGAACGCCGCGACCAGATGCGGATCATTTCGTGACGTCCGGACGAGCGCGCGGCGTCCGCCTTTTTCAGCAGATAACCGTCGACAAACGGACCCTTCCAGACCGAACGCGTCATGATCGCTCCTACTTCTGCTTCTTGCGCGCGTGGCGGCTCATCATGATGAACTTCGCCGTCGACTTGTTCTTGCGCGTCTTCATGCCCTTGGTCGGCTTGCCCCACGGCGTGACCGGATGCCGGCCGCCGCGCGTACGCCCGCCGAGCGGATGATCGACCGGGTTCATGGTCTCGCCGCGAACATGGCCGCGCCAGCCCATCCAGCGATTACGCCCCGCCTTGCCAATGGAGACGTTCATGTTGTCCGGGTTCGACACTGCGCCGACGGTGGCGAGGCAGCGGCCGTGCACCAGGCGCTGCTCGCCCGAATTGAGCCGCAGGATCACGTATTCGCCGTCGCGGCCGACGATCTGGGCATAGGTGCCGGCCGAGCGCGCGACCTGACCGCCTTTGCCGATCTTCAGCTCGATATTGTGGACGATGGTGCCGACCGGAATGTTGGCGATCGGCATGGCATTGCCGGGCTTCACGTCGACATGCTCGCCGGCCACGATGCTATCGCCGACGGCGAGCCGCTGCGGTGCCAAAATATAGGCGAGCTCGCCGTCGTCGTATTTGACGAGCGCGATGAAGCCGGTGCGGTTCGGATCGTATTCGAGCCGCTCGACCTTGGCCGGCATATCGAACTTACGACGCTTGAAATCGATCTTGCGATAAGCCTGCTTATGGCCACCGCCGCGATAGCGTGACGTGATATGGCCGTTATTGTTGCGGCCGCCGGTCGAATTCTTACCTTCGGTCAGCGCCTTGACCGGCTTGCCGGTATGCAGGCCCGCGCGATCGACCAGAACGAGCTGGCGCTGGCCCGGGGTGACCGGATTATATGTTCTTAGTGCCATCGCCCGCTCCCTACAGCCCCGTGGTGACGTCGATCTTCTGGCCCTCTTCGAGGGTCACGATCGCGCGCTTGGTGTCGGAGGTCTGGCCGTAGCGGCCCTTGAAGATTTTCCACTTGCCGCGGCGGCGCAGCGTGTTGACGCTCTTGACCTTGACGTCGAACAGCTTCTCCACCGCTTCCTTGATCTGCGGCTTGGTCGCGGTCATGGCGACTTTGAATACGACCTTATTGAATTCGGAGGCGTTGGTCGCCTTCTCAGTGATGAGCGGCGCGATGATGACGTCGTAATGGCGCGGATCGGTGGTGGTCATTTGAATCGCGCCTCCAATGCGTCGACGGCGGCGCGGGTCAGCACGAGCTTTCGCCGCCGCATGATGTCGTAGACGTTGATGCCGGCGACGGGCAGCACGTCGATATTTGGAATATTGCGCGCCGCGGTACGCACTTCGGCCGCGACCTCGGCGCCGTCGACGAAAAGCGCATTGGCGACGCCGAGCTTGTCGAAGTGGCCGCGCAGCGCTTTGGTCTTGGCTTCCTTCACAGCAAGCGCCTCGATCACGATAATGCCGCCATCCTTGGCCTTGGCAGAAAGCGCATGCTTGAGCGCCAGCGCGCGGACCTTTTTCGGCAGGCCAATCTCGTGACTACGCGTGTGCGGACCGAACGAGCGGCCGCCGCCGCGGAACAGATTGACGCGCGCCGAACCGTGACGGGCGGAGCCGGTGCCCTTCTGCCGGTACATTTTCTTGCCGGTGCGATCGATGTCCGCGCGGTTTTTCACTTCATGCGTGCCGCGCTGGCGCTTCGCCAACTGCCAGACAACGCAACGGTGGATGAGATCGGCGCGCGGTTCGAGGCCGAAAATGGCGTCGGACAACGTGACCGAGCCCGCTTTCTTGCCATCGAGCGTGGTGACTTGCAGTTCCATGTCACGCACCCTCCCCGGCTGGGCCAACCGAGACCGGCGCCTGCGCCGCATTGTCGGCGAGCTTGAACTTGCCGGGCTTCGGCACGCCATCCGGCAGCTTCTTCTTCACGGCGTCGCGCACCGTGATCCAGCCGCCTTTGACGCCGGGCACGGCGCCTTCGACCATGATCAGGCCGCGCTCGACGTCGGTGCCGCGGACCTTGAGATTGAGCGTGGTCACCCTGTCGACGCCAAGATGACCCGACATCTTCTTGTTCTTGAATGTCTTTCCCGGGTCCTGGCGGCCGCCGGTCGAGCCGATCGAACGGTGCGAGATCGACACGCCATGGCTCGCCCGCAAGCCGCCGAAATTCCAGCGCTTCATGCCGCCGGCCCAACCTTTACCGGTCGAGGTGCCGGTCACGTCGACATATTGGCCGACCACGAAATGATCCGCGGTGATCTCGGCACCGACCGGAATGAGCGCGTCGTCGTCGACGCGGAACTCGGCGAGCTTGCGCTTGGGCTCGACCTTGGCGACCGCGAAGTGGCCGCGATCTGCCTTGGTGGCGCTCTGCACCTTGCGCAGGCCGGCACCGAGCTGCAGCGCGACATAGCCGTTCTTTTCCTTGGTGCGGTGGCCGACGACCTGGCAATTGGCGAGCCGCAGCACCGTCACCGGCACATGTTCGCCGGCCTCGGTGAACAGCCGCGTCATCCCGACTTTTTGCGCGAGCACCCCGGAACGCATTTTCTCTTCTCCCCGCCTTAGAGCTTGATCTCGACGTCGACGCCGGCGGCGAGGTCGAGCTTCATCAGCGCATCGACGGTCTGCGGCGTCGGATCGACAATGTCGAGCAGGCGCTTATGGGTGCGCATTTCGAATTGCTCACGGCTTTTCTTATCGATATGCGGCGAGCGGTTGACGGTAAATTTCTCGATCTTGGTCGGCAGCGGGATCGGGCCGCGAACCTGCGCGCCGGTGCGCTTGGCGGTGTTGACGATCTCGCGCGTCGACGCATCGAGGATGCGGTGATCGAACGCCTTCAACCGAATTCTTATGTTCTGGCCGTTCATCGTGTCGTTCTTTCTGTCCCGTCATGGCCGGGCTTGACCCGGCCATCCACGTCTTCGCTTGTTCCTAAGTCGTGGATGCCCGACACAAGGCCGGGCATGACGACACGATTGCCTACTCGATGATGCTCGCCACCACGCCGGCGCCGACAGTGCGACCGCCCTCGCGAATGGCGAAACGCAGCTTCTCTTCCATGGCGATCGGCACGATCAGCGTGACTTCCATGGCGATATTATCGCCCGGCATCACCATCTCGGTGCCCTCCGGCAGCGTCACCACTCCGGTCACATCGGTGGTACGGAAGTAGAACTGCGGCCGATAGTTGGTGAAGAACGGCGTGTGACGGCCGCCTTCTTCCTTGGTGAGGATGTAGGCCTCGGCCTTGAACTTGGTGTGCGGCTTGACCGAACCCGGCTTGCACAGCACCTGGCCACGCTCGACCTCTTCGCGCTTGGTGCCGCGAAGGAGACAGCCGACGTTGTCGCCGGCCTCGCCCTGGTCAAGCAGCTTGCGGAACATTTCGACGCCGGTGACGACGGTCTTCTGCGTCGGCTTAATGCCGACGATCTCGACCTCCTCGCCGACCTTGATGACGCCGCGCTCGATACGGCCGGTGCAGACGGTGCCGCGGCCCGAGATCGAGAACACGTCTTCGACCGGCATCAGGAACGGCTGATCCTTTGGACGTTCCGGCTGCGGGATGTATTCGTCGACCGCCTTCATCAGCTCGAAGATGGCGTCCTTGCCGAGCTTCGGATTCTTGTCTTCCAGCGCCATCAGCGCCGAACCCTTGATGATCGGGATCTTGTCGCCGGGGAAATTGTACTTCGACAGCAGTTCGCGGACCTCAAGCTCGACCAGCTCGAGGAGTTCGGGGTCGTCGACCATGTCGACCTTGTTGAGGAACACGACCAGCGCCGGCACGCCGACCTGGCGGGCGAGCAGGATATGCTCGCGGGTTTGCGGCATTGGGCCGTCGGCGGCGGACACGACGAGGATGGCGCCGTCCATCTGCGCGGCGCCGGTAATCATGTTCTTCACATAGTCGGCGTGGCCGGGGCAGTCGACGTGGGCATAATGGCGCTTGTCGGTCTCGTATTCGACGTGCGCGGTCGCGATCGTGATGCCGCGCGCCTTTTCTTCCGGCGCCTTGTCGATCTGGTCATAGGCCGTGTAGGTCGCCTGACCCTTTTCCGCCAGCACCTTGGTGATCGCCGCCGTCAACGACGTCTTGCCGTGATCGACGTGCCCAATCGTACCGATATTGCAATGCGGTTTGGTGCGCTGGAATTTTTCCTTGGCCATGGTGACTTCTCCGTTCGGGTCTCTCTGTAATCCTTGTGAATGTTCGTCAGGCGAATTTTGCCTGAACTTCTTCGGCGATGGCTTTCGGCACTTCTGCGTAGTGGTCGAACTGCATCGTGAACGTGGCGCGCCCCTGTGACATGGAACGCAGATTGTTGACGTAGGAGAACATGTTGGCGAGCGGCACCATCGCATTGATAACGTTGGCGTTGCCGCGCATGTCCTGGCCCTGGATCTGGCCCCGCCGCGAATTGAGGTCGCCGATGACGGAGCCGGTATAGTCCTCCGGCGTCACCACCTCGACCTTCATGATCGGCTCGAGCAAAGCCGGGCCGCCTTTCTGCAAGGCCTCGCGCATCGCCGCGCGCGCGCAAATCTCGAACGCCATCGCCGAGGAGTCGACGTCATGGGAGGCACCGTCGACGAGGCTGACCTTGATATCGACCACCGGGAAGCCGGCGAGAACGCCGGAGCCCAACGAGCCCTCAAGGCCCTTCTCGACGGCCGGGAAAAACTCGCGCGGCACGGTTCCGCCGACGATCTCGTTCTCGAACACGAAGCCGGCGCCGGGCTCGCTCGGCTCGGCGACGATCTTGATGCGCGCGAACTGGCCGTGACCGCCGGTCTGCTTCTTGTGGGTGTAGTCGATCGTGGCCGCGCGGGTAATCTTTTCGCGATAGGCAACCTGCGGCGCGCCGATATTGGCGTCGACTTTGTAAGTGCGCTTGAGGATATCGACCTTGATGTCGAGGTGCAGCTCGCCCATGCCCTTGATGATGGTCTGGCCGGATTCCTGATCCGTGGAGACGCGGAACGACGGGTCCTCGGCCACCAGCTTGGCCAGCGCCACGCCGAGCTTTTCCTGGTCGGCTTTCGACTTCGGCTCGATCGCAATCTCGATGACCGGATCGGGAAATTCCATTTTTTCCAGAATCACCGGTTTTTGCGGGTCGCACAGCGTGTCGCCGGTACGCACCTCTTTGAGGCCGGCAAGCGCGACGATGTCGCCGGCATAGGCTTCCTTGATGTCTTCGCGGTTGTTGGCATGCATCAGCAGCATGCGGCCGACGCGTTCCTTGCGGTCCTTGGTCGAATTCATCACCCCGGTCGAGCTCTCGAGCTTGCCGGAATAGATACGGCAGAAGGTGATGGTGCCGACAAATGGATCGTCCATGATCTTAAACGCAAGCAGCGCCATTGGCTCGGTATCCGACGCCTTGCGCTCGACTTCGTTGCCCTTGAGATCGACGCCCTTCACCGGCGGCACATCGAGCGGCGACGGCAAATAGTCGACGACGGCGTCGAGCAGCGGCTGCACGCCTTTGTTCTTGAACGCGGAGCCGCACAGCACCGGAAAGAATACGCTGGAAATGGTCGCCTTGCGGATGAGACGCTTGAGCGTATCAACGTCGGGCTCTTTGCCTTCGAGATAGGCGGTCATCGCGTCGTCATCGAGCTCGACCGCGGCCTCGACCAGCTTCTCGCGATATTCCTTGGCCTGATCGGCAAGTTCGGCCGGAATTTCGATATCGTGATATTTCGCGCCGAGCGTCTCTTCGTCCCACACCACCCCGACCATGCGGACCAGATCGATGACGCCCTTGAACTGCGCCTCGGCGCCGATCGGCAATTGGATGGCGACCGGCTTGGCGCCGAGGCGGTCGACGATATCCTTCAGGCACTGGAAATAGTCCGCGCCGATCTTGTCCATCTTGTTGCAGAAGACGATGCGCGGGACCTTGTAGCGGTCGCCTTGGCGCCACACCGTCTCGGTTTGCGGCTCCACGCCCTGATTGGAATCGAGCACGCAGATGGCGCCATCGAGCACGCGCAAGCTGCGCTCCACCTCGATGGTGAAGTCGACGTGGCCGGGCGTGTCGATAATGTTGAGCCGCTTGCCGTTCCAGAATGCAGTCGTGGCGGCAGACGTGATGGTGATGCCGCGCTCCTGCTCTTGCTCCATCCAATCCATGGTCGCGGCGCCTTCATGCACCTCGCCCATCTTGTGGCTCTTGCCGGTGTAATAGAGGACGCGCTCGGTCGTCGTCGTCTTGCCGGCATCGATGTGGGCCATGATGCCGAAATTGCGATAGTCCTCGATGGGATGAGTGCGGGGCATGGGGGTAAATTCCTTCGCTGTCCTAGGCTTCACCAGCGATAGTGCGAGAATGCACGGTTGGCTTCCGCCATCCGGTGCGTGTCTTCGCGCTTCTTTACGGCGTTCCCCCTGTTATTCGATGCATCGAGCAGCTCCGCGGAGAGCCGCTCGGTCATCGTTTTCTCGTTGCGTTCGCGCGCCGCGGAGATGATCCAGCGGATACCCAGCGCTTGGCGGCGCGACGTACGGACTTCGACCGGCACCTGATAGGTGGCGCCGCCGACGCGGCGCGAACGGACCTCGATCGAGGGCATGACGTTATCCAACGCCTGCTGAAAAACGCTGACCGGGTTGCCGCGCGTCTTGCTTTCGATGATGTCGAGCGCGCCGTAAACGATGTTCTCGGCCACCGACTTCTTGCCGGCATGCATGACCGAGTTCATGAATTTCGTGACCACGACGTTGCCGAATTTCGGGTCCGGCAGGATCTCGCGCTTGTCTGCCCTGTGGCGGCGGGACATCTCGTTGTTTCCTTCGTCTCGCGTTCCTTATGACGCAAAATGCCCATTACTTGGGCCGTTTTGCTCCGTATTTCGATCGCCGCTGCTTGCGGTTTTTTACGCCCTGCGTGTCGAGCACGCCGCGGAGGATGTGATAGCGCACGCCCGGCAGATCTTTGACGCGGCCGCCGCGGATCATCACCACCGAATGCTCCTGCAGGTTATGGCCTTCGCCGGGAATGTAGCCGATCACTTCGAAGCCGTTGGTCAGCCGGACCTTGGCGACCTTGCGCAGCGCCGAGTTCGGCTTCTTCGGCGTCGTCGTGTAGACGCGGGTGCAGACGCCGCGCTTTTGCGGCGACTGCTGCAAGGCCGGCACCTTCTTCTTCGCGTGCTGCGTGACCCGCGGCTTGCGAATGAGCTGGTTGATCGTCGGCATCCGTTCCTTCGCTCCTCGTCATCGTCCGCCGCGGCGCACTACACGAATCCATCCGCGCAAAACCAAATCGCGCCCTCCGCTTCCGGGCACGGAAGGGCGCTTGGCCGGCGCAGAGGACCGCGATGCGAACGCGGTCTTGCCCTGGTAGTCTGACTTTCCGAAGTCAGAGGCAGCGTTTGAGCTTCCTTCGTCGAGGCGTCACGCCGCGTCCGAGCCAATAAAGCTAAAGCTTAACAATAGCTTATTCGGGGACCCAGCAGGCCGTTCCGACTGGCGAAGCTCACCGCCTGCCGAAAAGTGGGCGGTATGTATCGGCGCTACCGTCCCAAGTCAACCCCAAGTCACGCCGATATGGGCACGAAAGTGCGATGGCGCAAGCACATCTGCGACATCGAACGGTAAGGCATCAGCCCGGCTGCATGCCCTTGGCGCGAATGAGCTGCGCCGCTTTCGGGCTGCGCATAAAGTCGATGCAATTCTTCGCGCCGGCGTCATTTTGGGCAGACGTCGAAACTCCGGCCGCATAGATAATGACGTTTTGTAGCTCGCTCGGCAGCGGGCCGACCAGTTCGGCGCCCTCGATCGGCAGGATGGCAACGATCTGCTGCATGCCAATTTCGGCCTCGCCGCTGGCCATGAGTTCGGCGACGGGCCGGCTGGTTAACTTGGTCTTCGATTTCATCGCATCGGCGATACCGAGGCGCTCCAGCAGGCTGGCGATATAGGCGCCGCTCGGTCCGTCGCTATAGGCGATCGAGCTGGCGTTCAACAGCGCCTGCTTGAGACCCTCGACGGTGGCAATATCCGGCTTGGGCGCTCCCGCGCGCACCGCAAGTCCGACCGACGAGCGCGTTATATCGGCGATGGTGGCGGCCGCAATCCTGCCCACCCGCGCCAGCCCATCGAGCTCCGGCCGCGGCAGCAGCGCTATGTCGAAAACCGCGCCATCCTCGATTTCCTTCTGCAGCACCGAAGTCAGGCGGAATTCGATCGCGACCTTGACGCCGCCTGCCTGCTCGAACAGCGGCACGAGGTCGGTCATCAGCGAGCGCATGGCGCCGCCGGAGAGAATTTTGAGGTGGATGGACATGATTGATTGTAGCCCGGCCTGAACGCAGCGAAAGCAGGGAACGGGTACTCGGCGCGCGGATGCCGTTCCTAGGTTTTGCCGGGCTCAACCCAGGCCACAAAGAAAAAGGGCCGCCCACCGGGCGGCCCTCGATTTTCGCTATGCTGAGCCTTATTCGGCCGCCGGCAACGCCGCAGGCTCGGCCGCCGCCTCGGCCTTGACGGCAGCCTCCTTCTCGCGCTCGGCGAGAATGAGCTGATCGCGCTTCGTCGCCACCTCGCGGATCTTGTTCATCATCGCGCCCGTCCCCGCCGGGATCAGACGACCGACGATGACGTTCTCCTTGAGGCCGTCGAGCGTATCGGCCTTGCCGTTGACCGCGGCTTCGGTGAGCACTCGCGTCGTCTCCTGGAACGACGCCGCCGAGATGAACGAGCGCGTCTGCAACGACGCCTTGGTGATGCCAAGCAGCACCGGATGCGCGGTCGCCGGCTTTTTGCCTTCGGCCGCGACGCCGGCATTGACCTCGTCGAACTCGATCTTGTCGACTTGCTCGCCTTGGATCAGGTCGGTCTCGCCGGAATCGTCGATCTCGACCTTCTGCAGCATCTGCCGAACGATCACCTCGATGTGCTTGTCGTTTATCGCGACACCCTGGAGCCGATAGACCTCCTGGATCTCGTTGACGAGGTAGCCGGCAAGCTCCTCGACCCCTTTGATCGCCAGGATGTCGTGCGGCGCCGGGTTGCCTTCGACGATGAAATCGCCCTTCTCGATCACGTCGCCGTCCTGCAAGTGGATGTGCTTGCCCTTGGGAACGAGATACTCCCTGGGCTCCTCATCCTTGTTGGTCGGCTCGATGGTGATGCGCCGCTTGTTCTTGTAGTCGCGGCCAAAGCGCACTGTGCCGGAGATTTCCGCGATAACCGCGGATTCCTTCGGCCGCCGTGCCTCGAACAGTTCGGCAACGCGCGGCAGACCGCCGGTGATGTCGCGCGTCTTGGCGCTCTCCGTCGGAATACGCGCGATCACGTCGCCCGCGCCGACATGGCCGCCGGGATCGACCGAGATGATGGCGTCCACCGCGAGCAGATAGCGGGCTTCGCCGCCGCGCGCGAGCTTGAGGATTTTGCCGTCCTTGTCCTTGATCACCAAAGCCGGGCGCAGGTCCTGCTGACCGCGCGCGGAACCCGAGCGCCAGTCGATCACCACGCGCTTGGCGATGCCGGTCGACTCGTCGAGGGTTTCAGTCATCGACTGGCCTTCGACGAGATCTTCGAAGCCGACAACACCTTCCACCTCGGTTAGGATCGGACGCGTATACGGATCCCACTCGGCGATGCGCTGGCCGCGCTTGATGTGCTCGCCGTCGGTGACCTTGAGCCGTGCGCCGTACTGGATACGGTGCACCGCGCGTTCGGTACCGTCGGGATCGAGCACTGCAACGATGAGGTTGCGCGCCATCGCGATCATGTCGCCGTCCGAATTGCGGGCGACGTTGAGGTTCTTGATCTTGACCGTGCCCTCGAAGTTCGATTCGACGAACGACTGCTCCGAAATCTGCGCCGCGCCGCCGATGTGGAACGTGCGCATGGTGAGCTGCGTGCCCGGTTCGCCGATCGACTGAGCGGCGATGACGCCCACCGCCTCGCCCATATTGACCGGAGTACCGCGGGCGAGGTCGCGCCCGTAGCACATGGCGCAGCAGCCGCTGGTCGTCTCGCAGGTGAGCACCGAGCGGATTTTTACCTCCTGGACGCCGGCAGTGACCAGCTTCTCCACGTGCTGCTCCTCGAGCAGCGTCGCGTTCGGCACCAGCACTTCGTTGCTGGCCGGGTCACGCACGTCCTCGGCCGTGGTACGGCCGAGGATGCGGCTTGCCAGCGAAGCGACCACCGTGCCGGCATCGATGATGGCGCGCACTTTGATGCCGCGCGTCGTGCCACAGTCCACATCCGTGATGATGCAGTCCTGCGCCACGTCGACGAGGCGCCGGGTCAGATAGCCCGAGTTCGCCGTCTTGAGCGCAGTGTCGGCAAGGCCCTTGCGCGCGCCGTGCGTCGAGTTGAAGTACTCGAGCACCGAGAGGCCCTCCTTGAAGTTGGAGATGATCGGGCTCTCGATGATTTCGCCCGACGGCTTCGCCATCAGGCCGCGCATGCCGGCGAGCTGGCGCATCTGCGCGGGCGAACCGCGCGCCCCGGAATGCGCCATCATATAGATCGAGTTGACCTGGGCCTCTTGGCCTTTCTCCGCCGAAGGCCGCGCCGTGGAGATCTCCTTCATCATCGCTTCCGCGATTTCCTCGGTGCACTTCGACCAAGCGTCGACGACTTTGTTGTACTTTTCGCCCTGGGTGATCAGGCCGTCGTTGTATTGCTGCTCGAATTCCTTGACGAGCTCGCGGGTTTTCTCGACGCTGCCGCGCTTACTTCGCGGCACTACCATGTCGTCCTTGCCGAACGAGATGCCGGCCTTGAACGCATGATGGAAGCCGAGCGCCATGACACGGTCGCAGAAGATCACCGTCTCCTTCTGACCGCAGTGGCGATAGACCGTATCAATCATCGACGAGATTTCGCGCTTCGTCATCAGCTTGTTGACGAGGTCGAACGGCGTCTTGGCGAGCTTCGGCAGCACCGAGCCGAGAATAACGCGGCCGGGCGTGGTGTCGTACCAACGCGATACCGGCTGGCCAGTCTCGTCGAGGCCCTCCCAGCGGTATTTGATCCGCGAATGCAGGCTGACGACCTTCTCGTGCAAGGCAAGCTCGATCTCCGACAAGTCGCCGAACACCTTGGGCTTTTCGCCCTCGACGGCGTCGCGGATGATCGAGAGATAGTACAGGCCGAGCACGATGTCCTGCGACGGCACGATGATGGGTGCGCCGTTCGCCGGATGCAGAATGTTATTGGTCGACATCATCAAGACGCGCGCTTCGAGCTGTGCCTCGAGCGACAGCGGCACGTGCACCGCCATCTGATCGCCGTCGAAGTCGGCGTTGAATGCCGCGCAAACTAAGGGATGTAGCTGGATTGCCTTGCCCTCGATCAGGACCGGCTCGAACGCCTGAATGCCGAGCCGGTGCAGCGTCGGTGCGCGGTTCAATAGCACCGGATGCTCGCGAATGACCTCGTCGAGGATGTCCCAAACCTCGGGCTTCTCCTTCTCGACGAGCTTTTTCGCCTGCTTCACCGTGGTTGACAGACCCTTGGCGTCGAGCCGCGAATAGATGAACGGCTTAAACAGTTCGAGCGCCATCTTCTTCGGCAACCCGCACTGATGCAACTTCAGCTCCGGGCCAACCACGATCACCGAACGGCCCGAATAGTCGACGCGCTTGCCGAGCAGGTTCTGCCGGAAGCGGCCCTGCTTGCCCTTGAGCATGTCGGCGAGCGATTTCAGCGGCCGCTTGTTGGCGCCGGTAATGACGCGGCCGCGGCGGCCGTTGTCGAACAGCGCGTCGACCGCCTCCTGCAGCATCCGCTTCTCGTTGCGGATGATGATGTCGGGCGCGCGCAACTCGATGAGCCGCTTCAAGCGGTTGTTACGGTTGATGACGCGGCGATAGAGGTCGTTGAGGTCGGACGTGGCGAAGCGCCCGCCGTCGAGCGGCACCAGCGGCCGCAGATCGGGCGGGATCACCGGCACATGGGTGAGGATCATCCATTCCGGCTTGTTCTTGGACTGGGTGAAGGCCTCGATCAGCTTCAGTCGCTTGGCGAGCTTCTTCGGCTTGAGATCCGAAGTCGACTCGGCGATCTCCTGGCGCAGATCGGCCGCCATCTTCTCGAGATCGAGCGCTTTGAGCATTTCGCGGATCGCTTCGGCGCCGATCATGGCCGTGAAGCTGTCGGGGCCGAACTGGTCCTGCGCCTTGACGTATTCGTCCTCGGAAAGAAGCTGGCGGTCCTTGAGCGGGGTCAGACCCGGCTCCAGCACGACGTAATGCTCGAAATAGAGGATACGCTCGAGGTCCTTGAGCGTCATGTCGAGGAGGAGACCGATCCGGCTCGGCAGAGACTTCAAGAACCAAATATGCGCCACCGGCGCGGCCAATTCGATATGGCCCATGCGCTCGCGCCGCACCCGGCTGAGCGTCACTTCGACCGAGCACTTCTCGCAGATGATGCCCTTGTACTTCATGCGCTTGTACTTGCCGCACAAGCACTCGTAGTCCTTGATCGGCCCGAAAATACGCGCGCAAAACAAGCCGTCGCGCTCCGGCTTGAAGGTGCGGTAATTGATGGTCTCCGGCTTTTTGATCTCGCCGTAGGACCACGACAGAATCTTATCCGGGCTCGCGATCGAAATCCGGATCTGGTCGAAGACCTGAGCCGGCACCTGCGGGCTGAAAAGATTCATGAGTTCTTGGTTCATCGTCTGCTCCTTGGCTGCCGCGGCAGCCCGAAAATCTTGATTTGTCATGCCCCGCGAAGGCGGGGCACCCAGTAATCACCGCCGCTGCGGGTTACTGGATCGCCCGCCTGCGCGGGCGATGACGACCGGGAAAGCGGCACGCTTGCCGCTTCTCGCTATTCCGCCGCTTCGGGCATGCTGCTGCCCTCGCCGCCGCGCTGTTGCTTGGAATTGTGCAGGTCGACGTTTAATCCAAGCGAGCGCATTTCCTTGACCAGCACGTTGAACGATTCTGGAATGCCGGACTCGAAGGCGTCGTCGCCGCGCACGATGGATTCGTAGACCTTTGTGCGTCCGGCGACGTCGTCGGACTTCACCGTCAGCATTTCCTGCAACGTGTAGGCGGCACCGTAGGCTTCGAGCGCCCACACTTCCATTTCGCCGAAACGCTGGCCGCCGAACTGCGCCTTGCCGCCGAGCGGTTGTTGGGTGACCAGGCTGTATGGACCGATCGACCGGGCGTGGATCTTGTCGTCGACGAGGTGATGCAGCTTGAGCATATAGATGTAGCCAACCGTCACCTTGCGATCGAACGTATCGCCAGTGCGCCCGTCATAGAGCGTCACTTGCCCGGAATGATCGAGGCCGGCAAGATCGAGCATGGTCTCGATGTCGGCCTCCTTGGCGCCGTCGAACACCGGGGTGGCGATCGGCACGCCGTGACGCAAGTTGGTTCCAAGCTCGTGGAGACCTTTTTCGTCCAGCGACTTGATGGTCTCTTCCTCGCCGTAGATCTTCTTCAAAAGTTCCTTGAGCGGTTTGGAGTCCTTCTTGCTGTTGTAGAGGTCGACGGCGGCGCCGATCTTCAATCCCATGCCGGCACAGGCCCAGCCGAGATGGGTCTCGAGAATCTGACCGACGTTCATGCGGCTCGGCACGCCAAGCGGATTGAGCACGACGTCGACCGGCGTGCCGTCGGCGAGGAACGGCATGTCCTCCGCCGGCACGATCTTCGACACCACGCCCTTGTTGCCGTGGCGTCCCGCCATCTTGTCGCCGGGCTGGATCTTGCGCTTCACGGCGACGAAAACTTTGACCATCTTCATGACGCCGGGCGGCAGCTCGTCGCCGCGCTGCAGTTTTTCGACTTTGTCGAGAAAGCGCTGTTCAAGGCGCTTTTTCGATTCGTCATACTGCTTCCGGATGGCTTCGATCTCCGCCATGATCTTGTCGTTCGGCGAAGCGAACATCCACCACTGCGAGCGCGGATATTCTTCAAGCACCGCTCGCGTGATCTTGGTGTCCTTCTTAAAACCCTTCGGCCCGGCAATGCCTTGGCGGCCTTCCAACAGTTCGGCAAGGCGGCCATAGACGTTGCGGTCCAGGATCGCCTGCTCGTCGTCGCGATCCTTGGCGAGACGTTCGATCTCTTCACGCTCGATAGCGAGCGCGCGCTCGTCCTTTTCGACGCCGTGCCGGTTGAAGACGCGGACTTCGACGACGGTGCCCTGCACGCCGGGCGGCACACGCAAGCTGGTGTCGCGCACGTCGGAGGCCTTCTCGCCGAAGATGGCGCGCAGGAGCTTTTCCTCCGGCGTCATCGGGCTTTCGCCCTTCGGCGTGATCTTGCCGACCAGGATGTCGCCGGCACGCACTTCGGCGCCGATGTAGACGATGCCGGCTTCGTCGAGGTTCTTGAGCGTCTCTTCCGAAACGTTCGGAATATCACGCGTAATTTCCTCGGGTCCGAGCTTGGTGTCGCGTGCCATCACTTCGAATTCCTCGATATGGATCGAAGTAAAGACGTCGTCTTTGACGATGCGCTCGGAGAGCAGGATCGAGTCTTCGAAGTTGTAGCCGTTCCACGGCATGAACGCGACCAGCGCGTTGCGCCCGAGAGCGAGCTCGCCGAGATCGGTCGACGGACCGTCGGCGATGATATCGCCCTTCTTGACCTGATCGCCCACCTTCACCAGCGGGCGCTGGTTGATGCAGGTATTCTGGTTGGAGCGCTGGAACTTCATCAGCCGATAAATGTCGACGCCGGGCTTGGTCGGGTCCGGCTCGTCGGTGGCGCGGATGACGATACGGGTGGCGTCGACCTGATCGACCACGCCGGTGCGCCGTGCGGCGATCGCCGCGCCGGAATCGCGCGCAACGACGCCTTCCATGCCGGTGCCGACGAACGGCGCCTCAGCGCGCACGAGCGGCACCGCCTGACGCTGCATGTTGGAGCCCATCAGCGCGCGGTTGGCGTCGTCGTTCTCGAGGAACGGAATGAGCGCCGCGGCGACCGAAACGAGCTGCTTCGGCGACACGTCCATGAAATCCACTTTGTCCGGCGGAATGAGCTGAACGTCGCCGGCGTGGCGCACCACAACGAGATCGTCGGTGAAGCGGCCCTTGGCGTCGATCGCCGAGTTGGCCTGGGCGACGGTGTAGCGGCCCTCCTCCATCGCTGAGAGGTAGATCACCTCGTCGGTGACGCGACCGTCCTTGACCTTGCGATAGGGCGTCTCGACGAAGCCGTATTTGTTCACCCGCGCATAGGTCGCGAGCGAATTGATCAGGCCGATATTCGGCCCTTCCGGCGTCTCGATCGGGCAGATGCGACCGTAATGCGTCGGGTGCACGTCGCGCACTTCGAAGCCGGCGCGCTCGCGCGTAAGCCCGCCCGGGCCGAGCGCGGAGAGCCGCCGCTTGTGGGTGATCTCCGACAGCGGATTGGTCTGGTCCATGAACTGCGACAGCTGCGAGGAGCCGAAGAACTCGCGCACCGCGGCTGCCGCCGGCTTGGCGTTGATCAGATCCTGCGGCATCACGGTGTCGATATCGACCGACGACATGCGCTCCTTGATGGCGCGTTCCATGCGCAGAAGCCCGATGCGATACTGATTTTCCATCAGTTCGCCCACCGAGCGCACGCGGCGATTGCCGAGATGATCGATGTCATCGATCTCGCCCTTGCCGTCGCGCAGATCGACCAATGTGCGGATCACCGCGATGATGTCCTCCTTGCGCAGGATACGCATCGTGTCCGGCGCATCGAGATCGAGGCGCATGTTCATCTTGACGCGGCCGACCGCGGACAGGTCGTAGCGCTCCGGATCGAAAAACAGCGAGTTGAACATCGTCGACGCCGTGTCGATCGTCGGCGGCTCGCCCGGACGCATGACGCGGTAGATGTCGAACAGCGCGTCCTCGCGCGTCATGTTCTTGTCGATCGCCAGCGTGTTGCGGATATAGGCGCCGACATTAACGTGATCGATGTTGAGAAGCGGCAGCTCCTTGTAGCCCGCCTCATTGAGGACCTTCAGCGTCTTGTCGGTAATCTCCTCGCCGGCCTCGGCATAAATCTCGCCGGTCTTCGGATTGACGAGGTCCTCGGCGATGTACTGGCCGATCAGCTCCTCGTCGGAGAGCCGCAGCGCCTTGAGCCCCTTTTCGGCGAGCTGCCGGGCCTGACGCACGGTGAGCTTCTTGCCGGCTTCGAGCACGACCTTGCCGGTATCGGCGTCGACCAGATCGTTGATCGCCTTGTAGCCGCGCAGCCGATTGGCATCGAACGGCACGCGCCAGCCGTCCTTGGCACGCTTGTATTGCACCTGCTTGTAGAAGGTGTTGAGGATCTCCTCGCCGGTCATGCCGAGCGCGTAAAGCAGCGACGTGACCGGAATCTTGCGCCTTCGGTCGACGCGCGCATAGACGATGTCCTTGGCATCGAACTCGATGTCGAGCCAGGAGCCGCGGTAGGGAATGATGCGGGCGGCGAAAAGGAGCTTGCCCGAGGAATGGGTCTTGCCCTTGTCGTGGTCGAAGAACACGCCGGGCGAGCGATGCATCTGCGAGACGATGACGCGCTCGGTGCCGTTGACGACAAAGGTGCCGTTATTGGTCATGAGCGGAATGTCGCCCATGTAGACATCTTGCTCCTTGATGTCCTTGACCGAACGGGCGCCGGTCTCTTCGTCGATATCGAACACGATCAGACGGAGCGTCACTTTGAGCGGCGCGGCGTAGGTCATGCCGCGCTGGCGGCACTCGTCGACGTCGTATTTCGGCGGCTCGAATTCGTATTTGACGAATTCCAGCTGTGAGGTGTTGGAAAAGTCGGAAATCGGGAACACCGACTTGAACACGGCCTGCAGGCCCTCATTAGGCCGGCCGCCTTGCGGCTCCGCCACCAGCAGGAATTGGTCGTAGGACGCCTTCTGAACCTCAATGAGGTTCGGCATCTCCGCGACTTCCTCGATTTTTCCGAAAAACTTTCTTACGCGCTTCCGACCGATAAACGTCTGCGCCATCATGTCCTCTCGCTCAATCGAACCATCGGGCTCGAACCGCCGGCAGTCACACCGTCCGCTCAAACCATCACGCTCGCACCGCAAGCCAAAACGCCCCGCGGTTCGAGGTACCGAGGCGATCAAGACGACTCTCCAGAGGGCCGCAATCCATCGCGACCGTCGGGACAGGCGTCACACGCCCCATCTTCGTGCCCATTTTCCCGCGATTCGGCCAAAGTTCCGAATCACCGGGAATTGCGCATGTCTCAGACTCTCGGAGTCCCCGGGCCTCGCTCCGCTCGCCCGGGGATTTCCGTTAAATAAGCACTGCTTACTTGAGCTCAACCTTGGCGCCGACTTTTTCGAGGGTCGCCTTGATCTTGGCGGCCTCGTCCTTGTTGACGCCTTCCTTGACGTTCTTGGGCGCGCCCTCAACCAGGTCTTTGGCCTCTTTCAGGCCAAGCCCGGTGATGGCGCGGACTTCCTTGATGACCTCGATCTTCTTCTCGCCGGCAGCGGCGAGAACGACCGTAAATTCGGTCTTTTCCTCAGCCGCCGGAGCAGCCGCACCGCCCGCCGCGGGGCCTGCCGCCACCGCAACCGCAGCCGCGGCCGAGACGCCCCACTTCTCTTCGAGAAGCTTCGCCAGTTCCGCCGCCTCGAGCACAGTGAGGCTGGACAGGTCATTTACGATTTTTTGCAGATCAGCCATGAGATTTGTCCTTTGGTTCTAACCCTTGAGATTGGTGCCCTAGGCGGCCGCGCTTTCGGCTTTGCTGGCATAGGCCTGCACCACGCGTGCGACCTTTGCGGCAGGGGCATTGACCACCTGCGCGATCTTGGTCGCCGGCGCCTGGATCAGGCCGACAATCTTTGCCCGCAGCTCGTCGAGCGACGGCAAGGCGGCAAGCGCCTTGACCCCGTTCGGGTCGAGCGTGGTCGTGCCCATCGCTCCGCCAAGAATGATGAAGCGCTCATTGGTCTTGGCGAAGTCGACCGCAACCTTTGGTGCCGCGACCGGATCGCCCGAATAGGCGATCAGGGCGGGTCCCTTGAGAAGCGGCGCGATCGAAGCGACGTCGGAGCCTTCGAGAGCGATCTTGGCGAGACGGTTTTTCGCCACCTTTACGCTGGCGCCGGCCTGCTTCATCTGCCGCCGCAGACTCTGCATCTGGCCGACCGTCAGGCCGGAATAATGAGCCACGACGACGACCTTAGTGGTCTTGAAGACCTCACCGAGGGCGGTGACGAGCTCGCTTTTTGCCGCGCGATCCAAAAGCTCTCTCCGGTTGGCGGTCCGTCTTGCGAAAGACCGCCGGGTTGCTGCCGGCCGTCCCGCGCTAAACCCATCGAGGGCATCGATGAACCAGGCAGGACGACATTGAAACCCTGCCCCCGGAATGGCTTTCGCCCTTCCGGCCATCGAGGTCAGAACCAAAGGGCAAGAGACTTCGTGAGAAGCCCAACCCTCGTCCTTCACCCGTCTATGCTGGCTCTTTCGAATTAAGCCGTTGCCGGCGCCCGCAGTCTCGGACAGGACGCGCTTGCCGAGTTCACTAAGCTTTTCAGCCTCTTAGAAATCAGAACAGGATGTGCTCTAAGAGGAAGACTCGCTCACATGATTTTCGAGAAGCGCGCAAAGGCGCGCCGACAAACCGGGCCGGCACGCCCATAGCGCCTATTTAGATCGCAAAAGCGTGCTTGCCAAGTGATTTTACGCGCCCAACGGCAACGTGGGTAAACCCGCAGCGTGCGAATCAAATCCCTCCCCCACATAGGGGGGAGGGAACCCTTAATGCGCCTGCTGCGCGCTCGGGAACAAGCTTCCCGGCTCGACTTTCACGCCCGGACCCATGGTCGAGGAAATCGCGACCCGGTTGATGAAATGGCCCTTGGCGCCGGCCGGCCGCGATTTCTGCACAGCATCGGCAAACGCCATAATGTTCTCGATCAGCTTTTCGGCCGGAAACGAGGCCTTGCCGACGCCGGCCTGGACGATGCCGGCCTTTTCGGCGCGAAACTCGACCGAGCCGCCTTTGGCGCCTTTGACTGCATTAGTGATGTCCATGGTCACAGTGCCAACCTTGGGATTGGGCATCAGTCCGCGCGGTCCCAAGACCTTGCCGAGGCGGCCGACGAGCGGCATCAGATCCGGCGTCGCGACAACGCGGTCGAAATCGATGGCGCCACCCTGCACTTTCTCGACCAAATCCTCGGCGCCGACCACATCGGCGCCAGCCGCCTTGGCCTCGTCGGCCTTGGCGCCGCGAGCAAACACCGCGACCCGCACCGAGCGCCCGGAGCCGTTCGGCAGATTGACCACGCCGCGCACCGTCTGGTCGGCGTGACGCGGATCGACGCCGAGGTTCATCGCCACTTCGACGGTCTCGTCGAACTTGGCCTTGGCGCGATCCTTGACCATCTTCACGGCTTCCGCGAGCGGATAAAGCTTCTCACGGTCGACGCCTTCGCGCGCCGTGCGCGTGCGTTTTCCAATCGTGCTCATGCCTTCACCTCTAATCCCATTGAGCGCGCCGAGCCTTCGATCATGCGCATCGCCGATTCGACGGTGTCGCAGTTGAGATCCTTCATCTTCTGCTCGGCAATCTCGCGGACCTGCGCTTTGGTCACCGAGCCGGCGATATCGCGACCCGGCGTCTTCGAGCCGCTCTCGAGCTTGGCCGCTTTCTTGAGGAAGTGCGACACCGGCGGGGTGCGCAATTCGAAGGTGAAGGAACGGTCGGCATAGACCGTGATGGTGACGGGGATCGGCGCGCCCTTTTCGAGCTTCTGGGTCTGCGCGTTGAAGGCCTTGCAGAACTCCATGATGTTCAGCCCGCGCTGGCCGAGCGCAGGACCGATCGGCGGCGATGGGTTGGCCGCCCCCGCTGGCACCTGCAGCTTTACATATCCGGTGATTTTCTTCGCCATTCTCTACTCCTGTTAGTGGTGCGGCTGTTGACGGCTGGCGGCCGCCTCACCTCCCACGCCTTCACGTCAACGCTATAGCTTCTCTACCTGCCCGAATTCCAGCTCGACCGGCGTGGCGCGGCCGAAGATCGACACCGCGACTTTCAGGCGCGAGCGGCCTTCGTCGACCTCCTCCACCGTGCCGTTAAACGAGGCGAACGGGCCGTCCGACACCCGAACCTGCTCGCCCACTTCGAACGACACCGACGGCTTCGGCCGCTCGATGCCCTCTTGTACCTGCTGCAGCAGGCGTTGCGCCTCGGCATCGGCGAGCGGCATCGGTTTGTTGTCGGAGCCAAGAAAGCCGGTCACTTTCGGCGTATTCTTGATCAGGTGATAGGCTTCGTCGGTCATCTCCATCTTCACCAGCACATAGCCGGGGAAGAACTTTCGCTCGGCGTCGACTTTGCGGCCGCGCCGCACTTCGACCACCTTTTCCTTGGGCACCAGAATTTCTTCGAACAGGCTGGACAGCCCGCGCTGTTTAGCCTGCTCGCGGATCGACTCCGCCACCTTGTTCTCGAAATTCGAGTAGGCGTGGACGGCGTACCATCGGCTCGTCATGTCATAAATTCCGCATCATGAAATGGGTCGTTAGCGGTTGGTGAATTTGCAAAGCTCACGTGTTGATGCCGAGCAGGAAGCTCACCGCAATGCGCATGGCCTGGTCGGCAAGCAG
>JASHOX010000016.1 GCA_030038415.1 Xanthobacteraceae bacterium | reverse complement strand
CAGCAAACTCTTTGGTACACTGCGCTGCTCGTGATTGATGGTAATAAATAAATCGGCTTCTGCCTTTGTGTCCATTTTTTCAAAGGCGAGCACAAACAGATTCATGTCTAGGAAATGATCCGGAATATTCGAGAATCCATAAAGGCGATGTTGGCCGTCTATAACCCAAGCCGATTTATAGCTACTAGGAAGGTATAGCCACCCAAACTTGATATTTTGATCGGCATTATCTTTATTAGGAAGAAGGTCGAAGCGGCACGTCTCCGTGAAATTCAGGAGAATATTGGTAGGAAAGTAGCCGCCGTTTTGGATGAACGCGCCAATGTCAGCTATGCGCTTCTTGTTGATCATCCGCTGGTATGCAGGTCGCCCGTCGGGATGGTTGAGCGCTTGATGATTGACGAACGCTATTTTCAGCAGATGCCGCGCGCTTACAACGAAGCTATAATAGGTGTGCGCTCCAAATCGTCCACGGACCGCTGGGACACGGACATTTTGTAGATTTGGAATTTCCTGGCCTTCTAGGAACTCGGCCAAAAACTGGTAGCGTCCAGCTGTACCTATGTGAGAGACGAACGCTTCAAAGTATTGAAGTTCGTTCTCCGTAATTACTTGAATGTTGGCGGCATCCGCTCGTTCCACATCCTTTTCGGCCCAAATGACATTCGACGTTGCGAAAAGCCAAATAATCTTTGGATTTGAGCCCTTAGGATAAGTGGTTCGGATCGAATGCGCTAATCTCCTTTGAATTTGTTCTAGGTCATCAATATCCTTTTGAAGGGAGCGCCGGCCACGCTGCGCGCGAGCTCGGCACTCGACGACGACAGCCGTTTCGTCGTCCAATGCCAACACGTTGATGTCCTTTGAAGCAGCTGCGCCATCGCCGCCTTTAAATTCTATATGGAAGTTTGCTCCGCTTATTCGGGAGTAGCCCATTCGGAAGAAGAGGCACCAAATTCGATCCTCTAGTATATTTTCGGGAGATTTTAGACGCTTAATCCATAGGCCGGATGCCATTTCCTTGTGAAGCTGCCAGTTTTCCGCTTCGTATTTTTTACGGTCGTTTGGCGCGATTTTCAGATATTCGCTTTGATCTCGCCGACGCCTAAATGCCACTCTTAGCTCCTCTGCTTCGAGCAGCGGCGTGAGAAGGCCAGGAGTGGATTTCTTCATCACAGAGCAGCACACAACCAGTGATGGAGCGCATTCAATTTCGCTTGCTGTGCGCCGTCAAGGGTACGCTTCAAGAACAGATGCGGCCCGCAGTCGCGTCCTTGGTTTTGATCAGCCGTTCCCCTTCAGCTTCGCCGTGAACGAAAAACCTCCGGCCCCGCAGCAGGGGCAGCTCATGCCGATGAGAATGGTCTGCTTCTGCTCGTCGGAGAGGTCGGCGCGGTCCAGCATCGCCGCGGCCTGCTTTTGAAACAGCTCATGCAGCGTCAGATTGCTGGCGACGATTTGGTCGCCGCCGGCGGTGGGCGCGATCTGCTCATCGCCGGCGGGCGTGCGAGTTTCCGGGAGTGGAGCGCGGCTTTTTTTCTTCGCCATGGGTCCTATCACTCGTCATGCGCGGGCATAGCTGTTCGCAAGAACGGCGTCGCTTCGCTCGCCTACGCCCCGCGCATCCATGCTGAAGGTTGGATTGGCAGCGCGTTGCCGCAAGCCCTGCCGAACCGAAGCGCAGCATGGATTGCCGGGTCAAGCCCGGCAACGACGCGGCAGGATTAGGCGCAGGGCGAAGCCCCGCGCAGCGGGGCGAGGCGCGAGTCACAGCCCCGGCTTGGCCAGCGCGTCGGCGCCGGCTTTGGCGACCTGCTCGTCCTGCACCGATAGCGCGCCGGAGACGCCGACGGCGCCGATGATCCTGCCGTCGACCAGAACCAGCACGCCGCCCTGCAGCGGGGTGATGTCCTTGAGCGCAAGGAGCCGCATGCCGGCGCCGCCATTGGCGATGGCGTCGTCGAGCGCCTTCGACGGCAGCTTGAATTCGAGCGCGGTGCGCGCCTTGCCCTCGGAGGTAGAGATGGCGGAGAGCTGGGCGTTATCGATCTTGTGGAACATCACCATGTTGCCGCCGGAATCGAGGATGGTGATGCCGACCTGCCAGGAATTCTTGGCGGCTTCGAGCTCGGCGGCGGCCATGACGCGCTTGGCCTGGTCGAGCGTGATCGGCGGCCCATAGGGCGGCGTCGCCCCGGTCGGCGCCGGCTGCTGCTGCGCCAAAGCCGCCCCGGCAAAAGCTAAAACGCCGGCGACCGCGCAGGCCCGTGCGAACATGCGAAACATGTCAAAAACCTCCCACCGGCTGATCGCGCCGAATCTGGCCGCACAATAAGGGGCAAAAACGGCAGGCGAAAGCCGGGCGCGCCTGAAAACGTGATTGCCGCGGCCGATGCAAGGGTTTGGCGTGCGGACTATATTTGGCCCGCGACCGCCACTATCCGATTGGGAGCCCCGCCATGTTTTCATTCCGCAGAAAGCTCGACATGCCGACCGCCAGCGAGGCCTTGTCTGGGCGTTGGACGCCGATCCCGACGGCGAAGACGCATTTCGTCAACGGCCGGCCGCTCAAGGGCCCTTACCCCGCAGGCCTGGAGATGGCGATGTTCGGGCTCGGCTGCTTCTGGGGCGCCGAGCGCAAATTCTGGGAGCTCGGCAACGGCGTCTACGTCACCGCGGTGGGCTATGCCGGCGGGCTCACGCCGAACCCGACCTACGAAGAAGTCTGCTCCGGCCGCACCGGACACAACGAAGTGGTGCTCGTGGTCTACGACCCGAAGAAAATCTCCTACGAGCAATTGCTCAAGACGTTCTGGGAGAGCCACGATCCGACGCAGGGCATGCGCCAGGGCAATGACGTCGGCACCCAGTACCGCTCCGGCATCTATGTGTTCTCGCCGGCGCAGCGCGCCGCCGCGGAAGCCTCGAAGGCGGCCTATGCCAAGGCGCTGGCGGCGCGGCACATCGGCCTGATCACCACCGAAATCCTCGACGCACCGCCGTTCTACTTCGCCGAGGACTACCATCAGCAATATCTCGCCAAGAACCCGCACGGCTATTGCGGCCTCGGCGGCACCGGCGTGAGCTGCCCGATCGGGACGGGTGTCGTAGCGGCGTGACGGGTAGCGAATGGCGGGCCGAGACAGTACGCTATTCGCGATTCCTCGCGCGGAGACCGTTCATGGCCTGGCCCGACGGACGCTACATCCAGGCGTCGGTATTTTTCAGCCGCTGGCTGCTGGCGCCGTTCCTGCTCGGCCTGCTGCTCTGCCTGCTGTTGCTGATCTACCGTTTCTTCGGCGACCTGATCGCGCTCACCCTGCAGCTGCCGGGCATGAACTGGCACGACCTCGTCACCAATGTGCTCAATCTGGTCGATCTGGCGCTGACCGCCAACCTCGTCATCATCGTAATTTTCTCAAGCTACGAGAATTTCATCCGCCGCATCGACCCCGCCGCCCATCCCGACTGGCCGGAAGGCCTGACCCAGGTCGATTTCGGCGCGCTCAAGCAGAAGCTGCTCGGCTCGATCGTCGGCATTGCCGCGGTCGACGCGCTGGCCTGGTATTTCGACCTGGAAAAAGAGCCGGATACGTCGAAGCTGATCTGGGTGCTGGGCTTTCCGGTGACCTTCGCCGTGGTCATGCTGCTGTTGTCCGTCGCCGACTGGCTGACCGCGCGCCGCCACGGCAAGCCCGAATAAGCGCAAGCCGAATAAGCGCAGGCCGAATAAGCGCTTGAGTCCGCTGTCCAACCCGGCGCGGTGAGGGTTTGTTAACCATAACTGGCGTTAATCGGACCTCGGCTTTGGCTCGAAGCAGGTCGGATTGTGCCTATGCGGGTCGCCCGCCCTCTCCTGGTGTTGTTTGCGCTGGCAATTGCGGTGGGCGGGTGCGCGCGGCAACCCATGATCGCCATGCCGATGGCGGCCGCGCCGGCACCCTATGGCATCGACAATGTGGTCTATGGCGCGGCGCCGCCTGCCTATGGCGCGACGCCGGCCGCTTACGCGGCCGCCGCACCTTCGCCTTACCGGGCCGCGCCGGCTTATGCAGCCGCCGCGCCGGCCTATACAAGTCCGACCTACGCCGCGATCACCGGGCAGACTTACACCGCACCCGCCGCGCCGGCTTACACAGCGGCGGGCCCATCGCCCTATGGCGGCGTCGCCACGACCGGATCGGTCGCCGTGGCCGGCAGCTATCCCATGGCAGCTTCCATGGCTGCCGCCGCGCCCGCTGCTTACGCGCCGCCGCCGCAGCAAATTACCTATACGCTCGATTCCGGCGACCGCTTGCGCGTCGTGGTGTTCGGCCAGGACGGGCTGACCAACTCCTACGTGGTCGACGCCAGCGGCGATATCGCCATGCCGCTGATCGGCTCGGTTGAGGCGCGCGGTCTGACCACCGACCAGCTGTCGCGCCGAATCGCCGACCTGCTGCGCCAGGGCTATGTCCGCGACCCGCATGTCGCGGTCGAGGTTGAAGCCTACCGGCCGTTCTTCATCCTCGGCGAAGTGACGCAGCCCGGCCAATATCCCTACGTCGCCAATATGACGGTGGAGACGGCGGTGGCGATCGCCGGCGGCTTCACGCCGCGCGGCTACAAGAAAGACGTCATCATCAGCCGCAATTACGGCGGCCAGACCTATCGCTTCAAGACACCGATCACCGCGCAGGTCGATCCCGGCGACACCATTCAGGTGCAGGAGCGGTGGTTCTGACAGGAATCAGCGATCAGATGTCAGTAATCAGAAGATTCTGATTACTGATTACCGACTACTGACTCTGATCACTTCACGTGCTTCTGCAGGAACGCCATCGAGCGCTGCCAGGCAAGCTTGGCGGCTTCCGCGTTGTAGCTGCCGCGCTCGTCGCAATGAAAACCGTGCTGCGCGTCGGGATAGACGTAGATTTCGCAATCGCCGCCGCGCTTCTGCTTGATCATTTCGACGTCGCTCATCGGAATCGAAGCGTCCTTCTCGCCGAAATGCATCTGTACTGGAATCTTCGGTTTCTCGTCGGCGTTCTTGGCGATATTGCCGCCGTAGTAGCACACCGCGGCGGACAGGCCGTTGAGCTTGCAGGCGGCGAGGAACGAGATCGAGCCGCCCATGCAGAAGCCCATGATCGCGACCGGACCGCTTTTCTTCAGCTCGTCGATCGAAGCCTGCACGTCGCGCAGCATCGCGCCCCAATCGGGATTGGCGACGAATTTGCGGGCATTGGCGATCTCGTCCGGCGTATAGCCGGACTCGAAGTTCGGCTGCTGGCGGTCGAACACCGCCGGCGCCAGCGCTGAATAGCCCTCGCCGGCCAGCCGGTCGCACACCGCGCGGATATGATGATTGACGCCGAAAATTTCCTGAATGACGACGATGCCGCCCTTGGCCTTGCCGGCCGGATCGGCGCGATAGGCGCCGAGCTTGAAATTATCCGACGACGTCAATGTAAAATGCTTACCCAAGGTGATCCTCCTGTGACTCGCGTGAGGTGCGTTAGCCGTGAAACGGCGTAGCCCGCCGGCAGCCTATCGGTGGGCTTCCTTCGGCTCAACCCACCTTGCGGGCCGGCAAGCGTACCATGCCGAGCGGTCAGCGCGCCGCGCCGGCAGCCAGCGGCAGCTCGTCGAGCAGAATGTCGCGTAGGCGCGCGACCGCCTGCGGCGGATCCGGTTCCGCCGTGTAGAGCGACAGCCCGATTTGCGGCAATTTCGGCAGACCGCTCGAGCGACCCAGCGCCGCAAGCGATGCCGGCAAGCCGAGTGCGGTGCGGACGGTGATGCCAAGCCCCGCCGCCGCAGCGGCCCACAAGCCGCTGAGGCTCGGAGAAGTAAAGGCAAGCCGCCATGGCCGATCCGCCCGTTCCAACGCCTCAACGCCGGGCTGGCGGAATACACAGGGCGACTCGAACAGAGCCAACGGAATAACCTCGCTCCTGGCGCAGCCATAGCCTTTGCGACCGATCCACATCATCGGCAGTCGCAACACGGAAACGGTGTTGGCGACGGCGGGGTTGCCCCACAGCAGCGCGAGATCAAGGCTGCCCTCGGCAATACGCTCGACGAGCCTGTTCGATCGATCGACGCGCGCCTCGATCATGACCGAAGGATGCGCACGGCCGAAACGCGACAGCACTCCGGGTAACCAGCTCTCGCCAAAATCCTGCGGCACGCCAAAGCGCACCGAACCGTCAACGGCGATGCCGCGGGCGGCCGCTACCGCCTGGTCGTTCAATTCGAGAATACGTCGCGCGTAACCCAGCACGATGTCGCCGGCATCCGTGAGGCCGAGCCCCCGCCCTTGCCGCCGAAACAGTGGGCGGCCCACGCGCTCTTCAAGCTTGCGCATTTGCAAGCTCACCGCCGATTGGGAACGGCCCAGACGCTCCGCCGCCTTGCCGAACCCACCTAAATCCATGGCGACGGTAAGCGTCCGCAGCACGTCCATATCGAGATTTGCCAATTGCATCATAATTCAGTTTATCAAAAGTATGACATTAGAACTATCAATTTTTCTTATGGAAAGAAAGGCCCATATTTGGGAGAACCGCCGCGCCAGCGGCTATCCCAACAGGAGGATCGTCATGCCTCTCATTCGTGTTTCGCTGCAGGCGGGCAAGCCTGCTGGCTATCGCCAGGCGATCGCCGAGAACATTTACGAATCGCTACGTGAAACCTTCAACGTGCCGGAGAACGACTTCTTCGCCACCGTCGACGAACTCGAGCCACGCGACTTTCTCTACGATCCAAAATACTTCAACATCGAGCGCAGCGACGATCTCGTACTTATCCAGATGACGGTCAGCAACACCCGCACCGTCGAGCAGAAAAAAGCGCTCTACCGCCGCATCGTCGAGCGGCTTGCCAAGGATCCGGGGCTGCGTCCGCAAGACATTTTCCTGAACCTCGTGGAAGTCGCCAAGGAGAATTGGTCGTTCGGCAACGGGGAGGCACAATATGCCTGACCATTCCCCTGCCTCTGCCGCGTTACCGGCCGATGTGATCGGGATCGTCATCGCCGCAGCCAGCATCTTGCTGACATTGCTCTGGGTGGCGCTTTTTCTGCTTGCATCGCGGGCGCATCCGATAGCGCCCGACGTATTGCATGCACTGACTTCGCCCATTGGGCCGAACGCGCCGACGACCTGACGGTCGAACGCGGGGCAGCCCTCAGCGCGTGACGACGATGAAATTAGTGCCTTCGCCGGTTTCCTCGCCGAGACCATGGTCAGACACGATCAGCGACGAGCCGGGAACGATCAGCGCGGAAATGGCATCGATCACCGCCTCGGGGATGCCAATGCGGGCGAGCGCCTCGGCCGGCGTCTGCGGCGGCGGCAGGTCGGCGAGCTTTTCGGATGGCTCGCGGTCGCGCCTGTCGCGAGCATATCGGTCGTAGCGCGTTTCGCGCTCAGTCCTGCGCTTCGGCTGCGGCGGCGGTTCGCCCGGCAGCGAGACGACATCCCAGCGCAATGTCGTGCGGTCGTCGCCGGTAAAGCCAAGCGCCGTAAACACATGGGTGCCAAGCGGATTGTCGGGGTCGGTGATGGTGACCGGCGCCTGGAACAGCGGCGCAAAATCCTGACGCACGTAAATCTTCTTTTCTTTGCGGCTCACGAAAATCGCGATCGGCGCCTTGCTTGCCGGCGCGGTCTTGATCAGGCTTGGCGGCTCGGCTGGCGGCGTCGGCACGCTGGGATCGAGCGCGGCAGTGCCAGGCGCGGGCGGGTCCGACAAGATCGCGGACGCGGGGGCGGGTGGTTCGGCATTGCGATCGGCCGAGGCCGCAGCGGCGGCTTCGATCGTCGGCGTCGGAGACGTCGCCGCGGACTGCGGCGCATCGCTGGCGGACGGATCGGATTTCACGGCATCGGCGATAGCGGTAGGCGCGACGGCGGGACTGTCGGTGCCGACACGCAGCCCAAGCGCGGCCGGGCTTGCTGTGGCCGTAGGCGCGGCCGGCGCCGCATTCACAACGCCGGGCGTTGCAGCAGGGGCCGGTTCCGGCGGCTTGTCCCGATGTACGAACAGATGCGCATCGGCAAACTCGACCGGCTTTAGCTCCTGACGCGCGACGATGACCGGCACGCCGAGCTGGGTCAGATGATAAAGCCGCACCGCAAAATCGTGCGGCATGCGGATGCAGCCGTGCGAGGCGCGATGGCCGATGCCTTCGCCCTCGTGCATCGCCACCCCGGACCAGGTAATGCGCTGCATGAACGGCATCGGCGCATTGCTGTAGATGTTGGAGCGGTGGAAGACCTGCTTTTGGATGACGCTAAACACGCCGAGCGGCGTCGGCAGGCTCGGCACGCCGGTAGCGACCGAGGTGTCGGCGACGTGGGCGCCATCGCTGTAGAGATGCAGCTTCTGCTGATCGATGGAGATGAAGATCTGCAGCGGCCCTTTCGGGATATCGCCGAACGGATCCCTGCCGAGTTTGCCGACGTCCTGGCTGGGGTGCTTAACCGCCCGATGTTTGGGCCGGTGCCAAAATCCGTAGCCAAATCCGTAATATTCGGCGGAGGCCGGGGCCGAGCCGAGCGTCACGGCCAGCGCCGTAGACAGCGCAAGCACACAAACGCCGCCCACTCCGTTTCCGGCGTAAAACAGTGCGCCGCGCCGCGCGCCTGAAATGCTCACGTCCGCCCCCGTCCCAGCGGGAATTCGCGATTTGCAGCGTAAATCCTAACGATCACGGTCACCTCCCGCCACATCGCGGAATGATGGCGGCCAATTGATGACGCAAAGAAGTTAAAGGGTCATGCAAACGGCATCATGACACCGTTGCCGGACGAGATGAACATTTTTCCTTTGATCGAATGTCTGCAGCCCGACTTACGAGGCCGGGGTCAGCGCGAAGGCCCGCGCCAACAGCTCGTAGGAATGGCGACGCGCCGCATGATCGTAAACCATGGTGGTGATCATAAGCTCATCGGCGCGGGTGGCTTCGGTCAAAGCGCGCAGCCGCTGCATCACGTGATCGATGCCGCCGACGACGAGCCGCGCGCGATGCCGGGCGATGCGGTCACGGTCGATGGACGTATAGCGATAGGCGGCGGCCTCCTCAGGCGAGGCGAGCGGCAGATATTCGCCGTTGGCGCGGCGCGCATAATGCAGGTCGGCGCTCGACGCCAAGCGTTCGGCCTCGGCGTCGCTGTCGGCCGCGATCACGGCGGTGCCGAGAATGGCATAGGGCTGTGCCAGCGTCGAAGACGGCTTGAAATGTTCGCGGTACGTGAGCATGGCGCTTGCCGCGTCGTAATCGGCAAAATGATGAGCAAAAGCGAAGCCCATGCCGACAGCGGCAGCAAGTTCGGCGCTATAGCCGCTGGAGCCTAACAGCCAGATCGGCGGCAGCGCCACGTCGGCGGGAACGGCGCGCACGTTGCGGAACGGATGACCTTCCGGAAAGCCGCCGTGCTCGAGCAGCAGAAGCTCCTGGAAACGCTCCAGGAAGTCGTCGCCTTGCCGCGGGTCCTGCCGCGCGCGCAACGCATAAGACGTGACCGGATCGGTGCCCGGCGCGCGGCCGAGCCCGAGATCGATGCGGCCCGGAAACAGCGCCTCCAGCACTTTGAAGCGCTCGGCCACCATCAGCGGCGCATGGTTTGGCAACATCACGCCGCCCGAGCCGACGCGCAGACGCGACGTCACCGCCGCGATTTGTCCGATCATAATTTCCGGCGAGGAACTGGCGATGTTCGCCAGATTGTGGTGCTCGGCGACCCAATAGCGCTTGTAACCGAGCCGGTCGGCGAGCCGCGCCAGATCGAGTGAATTGCGCAAGGCCGCCGAGCCCGGCGTCGCGGTGGTCACGGGCGACAGATCGAGGACCGAAAGCGGAATCACGCGAAACCGGCTCTTTGCGCATCGTGGCGTGCGCCAATCCCTATGAGCCCGCCGGCAACGCTGCCGTCAATCCCGCTGTCGGACGGCGCTAGCGCGTCACCGGGGCTGGCGGCATAGGCGGCGCGCCTGAAGATTGCGGCGCCGCTGAAGATTGCTGGGCCGGATAATATTGCGGCGTCTGCGGAACATCTGACAGGTTATCCGGCATTGTTGCCGGCAACACCACGACACGCGTACCGATGCCGACCCGGTCGTAGAGATCTTCGACATCTTCGTTGGTCAGGTGGATGCAGCCCGACGAGGTGTATTTGCCGATCGATGTCGGATCGTTGGTACCGTGGATCCGGTACAGCGTGTTGCCGAGATACATGGCCCGAGCGCCGAGCGGGTTGCTCTCGCCGCCGGCCATGAAGCGAGGCAGATAAGGCTGACGGTCGATCATTTCCTTCGGCGGGAACCAGTCCGGCCATTCCTTCATGCGAGTGATGCGCTCGGTGCCCGACCAGGTGAAACCGTCGCGGCCGACGCCGATGCCGTAGCGCAGCGCCTCGCCGTGGCCGAGCACGAGATAGAGGTAGGTGTTCGGCGTGTCGACGATGATGGTGCCGGCAGGTTCCGGAGTGGGAAAATTGACGATCTGACGGCGGAACCGCGACGGCAGTTGCGCGTCCGCATTCTGATCCGCCTGCGATTGCGTCGGCAAGGAGGCGACCACCGTCGGCGGCCGCGGCGCGACCGCCGGTCCAGCGGGAGCGGCGGCCGGGGGTGGCGGACTATTGATCGACCCGGTCACGTCGGCCGGAGCGCCGACGATATCGACCGGCGGGCGCTCATCCGGACTTGGCAGCGGCTGCGGGGCGAAATACGGCGCGCTTGCCATACCGCCCGCATCGGCATCCTCGTTGGGAGCCGGCTGGACGTAGCGCGGATCGATCGGCGCGCCGTCCGCACTGCGATAAACCGGCGGCGGGGCGCCGTAGCCTGGAGCGGCCGGCTGCGGCGGAAAGCTTTGCGCGGCCGCACTGCCGAGCCAACCGGCAAGGGCGGATGCAACCACGACAACAAGACTGATGCTGCTACGCAAGACCGACCCCCGACGACCCCAAAATTTAGCAGCTTTTTGCCGATAACATTTGGCGGGAACAAGGCGCAAAACCGAGCATTTAGGCCGCACTTCGACACATCCACGGCAGTTCCATCGGGATGGTGAATAATTGGTAATTGCGCCCGAACGGGTTGTGTGACTTTGGTAATAGCGCCGCCCGAATGGCTTGTGTTAGGGGGTCATCTCTGGGAATTTGAACACCGCCGGGCATTTCATTGGGGGATGAGGTCATGGCGCGATCTAGGTTGCGTGTTGTCTTGGGCGGCGCTTTGGCGGTGGCGTCGTTTGCTGCTGGTTTTGTGCCCGCCCGCGCGCAAAACGCCGCCATCGACGACCTCAACGGCAAAATTTTCGACGCAAAAATGATGCAGCAAACCTTCGCCGGCGGGCTGCGGCATTGCAGCGAGCTGAACGGCTCGAATTTCTATTTCCAGCCGCGCGATCGCGTTCTCAATCTCGAAGACTATCATCGGTCGTTGGACAATTTGGCGCTGCAGCGGGTCTTCAATCCGGAGACCCACAAGCCTTGGAATCAGCAAGACGCCGACGCGCGCTGGACGGAGGTGCAGCAGGAAGCGGTAAAGGATCAGGCCAATTGCGCGCTGGTGGCAAGCCTGCCCGATCTGCAGAAGAAGCTCCAGGCGCTGCAGCAGCAAGCGGCCTCGTCGCCAAATCCCCAGAACAAGAAGTAGCGCGGGCGCGGCCGGAACTCCGCCAGCTCCAACCGCATCATCTTGCATGCAAGCTTGCGCGCCCGCGGCATCGCGCGCGGCAGAAGTCTTTCAGACCCGCGCATGCTAGAACGACGCATCGCATCGTTAACGCACGAAGATCGGGGGTTGCAGCATGGATTGGACCGAGCGGCGCGAGCGGCTGCGCACCATCATTGCGGGACCGCGTTGTATTTTTCCCGGATCGGTGTTCGACCCGATCTCGACCCGTATTGCCGAAGATCTCGGTTTCGAAGCCGGGATGTTCGCCGGCTCGATCGCCTCATTCACGGTGCTCGGCGCGCCCGACATCATCGTGCTGACGCTGACCGAATTCGCGCAGCAGGCCTTTCGCATCAACCGCGCCGGCAAGCTGCCGCTATTGGTCGACGCCGATCACGGCTACGGCAATGCGCTCAACGTCAAGCGCACGGTAGAAGAATTGGAGACCGCCGGTGTCGCCGCACTGACGATTGAAGATACCACGCTGCCGACGCCCTACGGCGCGACCGGGGCAACGCTCATTCCCATCGCCGAAGGCGTCGGCAAGATGAAGGCAGCGCTCGCCGGCCGGCAGGATGAGCGGCTTGTCATCGTCGGCCGCACCAGCGCCATGGCGATGACCGGCATCGGGGACACCATCGCGCGGATGAAAGCCTATGAGGCGGCGGGCGTCGACATGCTGTTTCTCGTCGGCGTAAAGACGCGTGCGCAACTCGACGCGGTCGCCACCACGGTGAAACTGCCGCTGTTTCTCGGCAGCGCGGGCGCCGAGCTTTACGATCTCGACTATCTTTCCGCACGCAATGTCCGCGTCTGCCTGCAAGGCCACATGCCGTTCATGGCGGCGGTCAACGCCGTGCATGAAACGCTAAAAGCGCTGCGCGCCGGCACGCCGCCGGCCGATCTCAAGGGCATAGCGTCGCCGGATTTGATGAAACAGGTCACGCGTCAGACCGACTACGCAAAATGGTCGAAGGAATTCCTCAATGCCGGGCTGTCGTGACGTCGACCACCGCGGCCAGGCAAGGGCTTGATCCGCGGCTCTCCAGTGGACAAATTGCTTATAACGATGCGGCATGCGGTAATCGGATTTGTCCGGATGTTGCTGACTCGGCTACAAGCTCCTGCAGTCGAGCGCTGCGAGCGAAGGAATATGCAATGCCATCCGTGAGCGATTGGAAGGTGCCATCCTCCGCGCAACCGAAAGCGGAAGACTATAGCTACGATCTCGAGCAAGTTTTGTCGTGCGTGGTGGGCTTGCGCTCCATCGTGCCGCCGGATGCATTCACGGCGGAGACGCTGGGCACCGAACGCGCCGGCAACGGCGTGTTCATTCGCGGCAACGGGCTCGTCCTCACCGTCGGGTATTTGATTACCGAGGCGGAGACGCTGTGGATCACGCTGAACGACGGCCGCTCGGTCCCGGGACACGTGCTCGGCTACGATCAGGAGACCGGTTTCGGCCTGGTACAGGCGCTGGCCAAGCTCGACGTGCCCGCGCTCGACATCGGCGACTCGGCCGCGGCCTCGATCGGCGAACGCGTCGTGGTCGGTGGCTTCGGCGGCCGGCAACGTTCGGTCGCCGCG
>JASHOX010000099.1 GCA_030038415.1 Xanthobacteraceae bacterium | reverse complement strand
CGCCGGTGCCGGCGCCCGGCGGCATTGCGGCGCGCGCGCGGGCCGCGGCGCCCGGCGGAGCGCCCTATCTCGCCGGGCTCAACCCGGAACAGCGGCTGGCGGTCGAGACGCTCGACGGCCCGGTGCTGGTGCTGGCCGGCGCCGGCACCGGCAAGACCCGCGTGCTCACCGTGCGCATCGCCCATATCCTCAGCCTCGGCCGCGCCCGCCCCGGCGAGATCCTCGCCGTCACTTTCACCAACAAGGCGGCGCGCGAGATGAAGGCGCGGGTCGGCGACATCGTCGGCCATGTCGTCGAGGGCATGCCCTGGCTCGGCACCTTCCATTCCATCGGCGTGAAAATCCTGCGCCGTCACGCCGAGCTGGTCGGGCTGAAAAGCGACTTCACCATCCTCGACGTCGACGACCAGATCAGGCTGCTCAAGCAACTGCTCGACGCCGAGAACATCGACGAGAAGCGCTGGCCGGCGCGCTTCCTCGCCGCGCAGATCGACGGCTGGAAGAACCGCGGCCTCACCCCGGAGCAGGTGCCGTCCGGCGAAGGCGCGGCGTTCGCCAACGGCAAGGGCTTGAAGCTCTACAAGGCCTATCAGGAGCGGCTGAAAATCCTCAACGCCGCCGACTTCGGCGATCTGCTCTTGGAAAACATCCGGCTGTTCCGCGAGCACGCCGACGTGCTGCGGCAATATCAGGCGCGCTTCAAATATATCCTAGTCGACGAATATCAGGACACCAACGTCGCGCAATATCTGTGGCTGCGCTTGCTGGCGCAGAAAACCTCTCCCCGCGCGCGGGGAGAAGTCGACGCGCCATCAGCGCGTTCACGCGCGTCTTCGACGCGCTATGGCGCGGCGGATGAGGGGGCGCCGGAGCTGCCTGAGCCTGCGACCCCAATCTCCGAGCGAGCGGAAACGCCCCCTCACCCCATCCCTCTCCCCGCAAGCGGGGAGAGGGAGGAGCGCGCCGCTTGCGAGGCGCCCCCCGCCGCCAAAAACATCTGCTGCGTCGGCGACGACGACCAGTCGATCTACGGCTGGCGCGGCGCCGAGGTCGACAACATTTTGCGCTTCGAGCACGACTTCCCCGGCGCGACCATCATCCGGCTGGAGCGCAATTACCGCTCCACCGGCCACATCCTCGCCGCCGCCTCGCATCTGATCGCGCACAACGAGGGCCGCCTCGGCAAGACGCTGCGCACCGACGACGAGCTCGGCGAAAAGGTCACCGTCACCGGCTCCTGGGACTCGGAGGAGGAGGCCCGCGCCATCGGCGAGGAGATCGAGCAGCTGCAGCGCGGCGGCCACGCGCTCAACGAGATCGCCATCCTGGTGCGCGCCTCGTTCCAGATGCGCGAATTCGAGGACCGCTTCGTCACGCTCGGTCTGCCCTATCGCGTCATCGGCGGGCCGCGCTTCTACGAGCGCGCCGAAATCCGCGACGCGCTCGCCTATCTGCGCGTGGTCCATTCGCCGGCCGACGATCTCGCCTTCGAGCGCATCGTCAATGTGCCGAAGCGCGGGCTCGGCGACGCGACGGTGCAGCTCCTCCACGACCATGCGCGCAAGCGCCGCGTGCCGCTCGCCGAAGCCGCCCGCGCCATGGTCGCCACCGACGAATTGAAGCCGAAGCCGCGCGGCAGCCTGCGCGGCCTGCTCGACTGCATCGACCGCTGGCGCAAGCAGCGCGAAACGCTGCCGCACACCGAGCTCGCCGAGATCATCTTGGACGAGTCGGGCTACACCGACATGTGGCAGAAGGATCGCTCCGCCGACGCCGCCGGCCGCCTGGAGAACCTCAAGGAGCTCATCCGCTCCATGGAGGAGTTCGAGAATCTTCAGGGTTTTTTGGAGCACATCTCGCTGGTGATGGACAACGAGAAGGCCGCCGAGGCCGACGCCGTCAACATCATGACGCTGCATTCGGCCAAGGGGCTCGAATTCGACACCGTGTTCCTGCCCGGCTGGGAGGAGGGCGTGTTCCCCAACCAGCGCACGCTCGACGATCAGGGCCGCTCCGGCCTGGAGGAGGAGCGCCGCCTCGCCCATGTCGGCATCACCCGCGCGCGCAAGCGCGCCAAGATCTGGTTCGCCACCAACCGCCGCATGCACGGGCTGTGGCAGACCAACATCCCGTCGCGCTTCCTCGACGAATTGCCGGAGGCCAATGTCGAGGTCACCGAGGCGCAAGGGGGGAGTGGCGGCTTCGGCAATTTCGGCGGCTATGGCGGCTACGGCTCGTCGCGCTTCGACGCCGCCACCTCGTTCGGCTCCAGCTACAACACCCCCGGCTGGCAGCGCGCGCAGGGCCGTAAGGGCGAGGGCGGTTTCTCAGAAGACGGCGAGCCGCGCTACGACGCGGATGACGAGGACCTATCTCACCTCTCCCCGGAGGGGAGAGGTCGAGCGAGCCCCGAAGGGGGTCGCGAGGGTGAGGGGCTTCGGGCCTCGCGGTCACCCACAAAACCCCGCATCCCGCTCACCATCGAAGGCGAACTGGTCGCCAAGTCCACCGGCACCGTCTCGGCGTTCTCACTCGGCGACCGCGTCTTCCATCAGAAATTCGGCAACGGCAACGTCACCGCGATCGACGGCAACAAGCTGACGATCCAGTTCGACCGCGCTGGGGAAAAGCGCGTGGTGGATAGTTTTGTGGAGAGGGTGTGAGCCTCTGCGCCGTCATGGCCGGGCTTGTCCCGGCCATCCACGGCTTTCCGCCTTCCATGCTGCCCGGCTTGCAGTCCGCGGGAAGAGACGACAGCCGCAATTTCTGCTATACATCCCTGCGAGGTAAACCCGATGGCAGGACATCGAAACGGCGACGATAACCACGTTGGTCTCGTGCCCGAAGCGCCGGCGCGCGCCGATTACGAACGCGACTTCTATTCCTGGCTGATGGAGCAGGCGCGGCTCATCCGCGAAGGCCGCATCGATGCGCTCGACCGGGAAAACCTCGCGGAGGAGATCGAGAGCTTGGGGCGAGAACAGTTCAACAAGCTGGAAAGCGCGCTGCGCGTATTGATGAGGCACATATTGAAGTGGGATCAACAGCCGCGGCGCCGCAGCCGCTCGTGGGTGCTGTCGATTGAGGCGCAGCGAATTGAAGTCGAGAATGTGCTATCGGACAATCCCGGGCTCAAGCCGCGCCTAGCCGAGGCGATTGCGCGCGCCTACCGCCGGGCGCGCGTCGAAGCGGCTCTGGAAACCGGGCTTGAGAAAGGCACATTCTCCCAGACTTGCCCCTATTCATTCGATGAGCTGATGTCGCGGGAATTTGAGCGGTAGACGGCCGCGTCTGCCACCGGAAATTCGGCAACGGCAACGTCACCGCCATCGACGGCAACAAGCTGACCATCCAGTTCGACCGCGCCGGCGAGAAGCGGGTGGTGGATAGTTTCGTGGAGAGGGTGTGATACGGTACTGAGACGGTGGCATCGAGGAGGGGTCTCGCGTGCTCCGCGACAGCCGTGATATCATCCGCCGGCTTCGGCAGGACGGTTTCGAGCAGGTGTCGGTGCGGGGATCGCATCACAAATTCGTCCATCGGCAACCGCGCCGCATGGTGATCGTGCCACATCCGAAATCGGATTTGCCGATCGGCACTGTAAGCGCCATCTACAAGCAGGCGGGATGGAAGAAGGATTGAAGCCGTGCCCCATTACATCGCGCTGATCCATAAGCAAGCGGACAGTTGCTATGGCGTGTCGTTCCCCGACGTGCCCGGTGTGACCACGGCGGGCGACACCATCGACGAGGCGATCCGGAAGGCGGCCGAGGTGCTGGAGTTTGCCGCCGAGGACTGGTCGGATCATACCGGCAGCAGATTTCCGCAGCCGCGGACGATCGATGCCTTGCGTAATAGCGACGACTTTCGGGAGGCCGCGACAGACGCCGTCATAGCGGCGGTGCCGCTCCGGGCAACCGCCGAGGCTGCCGAATAATGGACAGGTTGACCCTCGGCGACCGCGTCTTCCATCGGAAATTCGGCAACGGCGACGTCACGGCCATCGACGGCAACAAGCTGACCATCCAATTCGACCGCGCCGGGGAGAAGCGGGCGGTGGATAGTTTTGTCGAGAGGGTGTGAGAGTCGAAAATATCCCGAGGGTTATTTTAGCAACCGTTTCGAGGCTAGGTCATGTTTGGACTGACAATGCTCGATCATCTTGGTCCGTTTACAACCAAGCCACCCGTGCAGGCTTTATTGCTACTTACACAGAGAATTTGGGAGCAATTTCACTCCGGCGCTGGCGGGCAGAGCCGTTCAATAACGAACGAGCGCGAATATTTCGCGACACGAATGATGCACATTTCGGAAGTCATGAGTCTTAGCTTGCGCTTAAACGCCAGTTGGGGGCTCACGCATGCTGCCATGTCACTCTTGAGAGATCGTTATGAGCAAGCGGTACGTTTCTCGTGGTTGGCGAGGCAGCCGAACGACGAAGAGCATAAAAAGTACCTTTTGTATTTCTACGCCAAAGCAAGATCGCTGATGCGAGACCCGTCAAGGCGAGACGATTTTCAGAGAACCGTCGGACCCCTTCCACAGTGGGTGATCGAGCCGCTCACGAAGGAACAGCAGGAACAATTCCGAGCGTGGGAATCTTTAGATCTGCGTTCCATGGCAACAAAGCGCGATTCTCTGCAGCGACTCACTGAACTTCCTATAGGTCATTACGAGTTGGCACCTTGGTATGATTCGATCTACGCGCAATTCAGCTCTGTTTCCCACTTCGATATGTATAGCCTTGAGCTAATACAGCTTCATGAAGAAGAGCCCGGTCATTTCGTAATGGACACTGCATCATATTGGCCGGGTCTTTTAATTTTGCAGAACTGCGTTTTCGACATCGTCCAATGCTTCGAAGCATTGCAGGCTTATTTCGCTGTCGACGCCGCGCAGCATTTCAACGGTCTATTGGCCGAATGGCTTGGATTAGCGTCACGTATGGAATATCCCCGGGATGCACTGCCTAGAATGCCAGCCGCAAAATCAGAAGCCCAAGCGGAGGCTTAACCTAGGGCGGTATTCTTCGAGGCTTAGCCTCCGGCCCAATTACCTCAGATGAGGGCGCTGGCATCGTCGCAGCCATCGACGGCAACAAGCTGACGATCCAGTTCGACCGCGCCGGCGAGAAGCGAGTGGTGGATAGCTTTGTGGAGAGGGTGTGAGCCGAGATAGCGGGCTCAAATGTTTCTAACCTAACTCCAGAATTAGCTTTCGAATCACCTCTCGTGAAAAATATCGATACTCATCCTTTTCTCGAATTTTATTTCCTTGCCCATTGTAATGAGGAACGCTCCCATAATGAGAGCGAAATGCTAGCAGCATAGCACGCTCAAGTTTGATCCAAGTCTCTACGTTGCGCCGCGGCTTGCAAGTGATGATGCGAGCAATGATTTTGTTGACTCCATACTCGCCGAGCATGTCTTCGGCACGATATGCGCGGCGTCGCTTCGCCAGTTGATCCCGGCCCTTAGAAGCACGTGATGGACAGTTTGCTATAGGGGTGTGAGCGTGCCGTCGGCAGTCTCACTTCACCCCAGCTCCACCGCCTCCACCGCAAGAATCGTTGGCAGATGCCGCGCGATCTCCTGCCAGGTCTCGCCTTCGTCGGTGCTGCCGAACACCGAGCCGCTGTTGGTGCCGAAATAGATGCCCGCCGGGTCGCGGTCGTCGCCGGCCATCGCCTGGCGCAGCACGGTGAAGAAGCAGCTTTTTTGCGGCAGGCCTTGCCGCATCGCCTGCCAGCTCTGGCCGCCGTCGCGCGAACGCCACACCGCGGCGGCCGCGTCGGGCGGAAAACGCCCGGCCGTGTCGCCGTTGAGCGGCAGCGTCCAGATCGTGTCCGGGTCGCGCGGATGCACGCGGATCGGAAAGCCGAAGGTCGACGGCAGCCCTTTGGTGCAGTCGTTCCAGCTGCGGCCGCCGTCGGCCGAGCGCCAGACGCCGTAATGGTTCTGCTGGTAGAGCACGTCGCTCGTCCCCGGCGCGCGGATCATGTTGTGCACGCAGTGCCCGGTCTCGCCGTTGCGCGGTCCGGCCGGATGCTCGGCGGGACCGACGGCTTCGGCGTTCGACAGCCGGTTGCGGCGCTCCCAGGTCGCGCCGCCGTCCTCGGTGGCGAACACGCCGGCCGCCGAGATGCCGACCCAGAGCTTTTTCCTGTTGTTTGGATCGGGGAGGATGGTGTGCAGCGTCAGCCCGACGCCGCCGGGCGTCCAGCTGCCGGCCGACGGGTGATCGGTGAGGCCGTTCAGCTTCACCCAATCCTTGCCGCCGTTGCTGCTGGCGAGCAGACTCGCCGGCTTGGTGCCGGCATAGAGCGTGCCGTGCGCGTAAGAGAGCGACCAGATTTGCGCGAAAGAGTCGGCGAAGGGCAACGGAGATTCGCCCCAGCCGATCATCTTGGCGAGGCTCGGATCCTTGGCGGCCCAGTCGTCCATCGTCCCCTTGGTGAGGCGGGCGACCTCCCAGGTCGTGCCGCTGTCGTCGCTGCGCCAGACGCCGGCGCCATGCCAATCGCCGCCGCCGCCGGCCCACAGCGTGCCGGTCTCGGGATCGCCGATCATGTGATTGATCGGCCAGCCGTTGCAGTACGGCCCGCCGATGGTCCAGCCGCTGCGGTCGCTGCCGCCGGAAATCAAAAAGGCGCCCTTGGTGGTGCCGACAAGCAGCACCGTACGCGATGCGGACATCGGGTTTTGCTCTCCATCGAAAGCAACAGTGATGTAAGACCATCGTCTTACCTTCAAAGGCTAGCACGGGCCGCTCCTGTCAGAAATGATCGCGATCTACATCGACGCCGAT
>JASHOX010000098.1 GCA_030038415.1 Xanthobacteraceae bacterium | reverse complement strand
ACGTGCGCGGCTCCGGTCCGCTGACTGCGCACGCAACCGCGGCGCTGGCGCGGATCGCCGCCCAACAAAACCTGGCGCGCCTGACGCGCCATGCCGAGCTCATCGCGCAAGCGCGCTCGCCGACGTTGCGCATGGGCGCCGCGATTGTAGCGCTACCGCCAGCCGCCTTCCTGCAGGCGACGACCGAGGGCGAAGCGGCGTTGGCGCGGCTCGTGCTTGAAACTTGCGCCGGCGGTAACAGCGCCGCCGACCTGTTCGCCGGCGTCGGGCCGTTCGCGCTGCGGTTGGCCGAAAAGGCGCGTGTTCTCGCGGTCGACGACGATGAAGCGGCGCTGGCCGCGCTCAAGCGCGCCGCCGCGACGGCCTCAGGCTTGAAGCCGGTCACCGCGGAGCGGCGCGACCTGTTCAAGAACCCGCTGCTCGCCGCCGAGCTCAACCGGTACGACGCTGTGGTGTTCGATCCGCCGCGCCAGGGCGCGCAGGCGCAATCGCGCGAGCTCGCGGCAAGCCGCGTTCCGGTGATTGCCGCGGTGTCGTGCAATCCGGGAACTTTTGCGCGCGATGTGCGAATTCTGATCGACGGCGGCTACCGGATCGCGGCGGTCACGCCGGTCGATCAATTCCGCTATTCGCCGCACGTCGAGATCGTGGCGCGGCTGGAGAAATAACCCGCGCTACCGAAACGCCGGCATCACGTCCCTGGCGAACCAGCGCAGCTGCTCCTTGAACTCCTTGGGCGCAAGCCCCTCGGCCCAGTGGATCATGAAGTGCTCGAGGCCGGGATATTTCGCCTCGATCGACTTGATGCCGTCGATCACCTCGGCCGGCGGACCGCAGAACCACGCTTTCTGCTTCACGCCGTCGCTGAGCTTCGGCACCGTCGTCGGCGCGCCCGGCGTGCCCCAGGTGCGGCCCTGCTCGTCGGCGTAGCGCACGAAGCCGAACGGGGCGAACCATTTGAAGCGCTCGTCGTGGGCCGGCTCGAGCTTCTTGATCGCCTCGTCGTGGCTAGAGGCGAGATAGACGCCGGCGCCCCAGATCACGTCCTCGCCGAGCTTTTTGTTGCGGCCGTGCTTGAGACAGGCGGCGTGGTAGGCGCGAATGACGTCGTCGAGGATTTTCTCGCCGTTGAGCGTCACCATCGCCTTCAGCCCGTATTGCGCCATCAACTCGATGGTCTTGCCGCTGGCGATCGGCATCCAGATTTCCACCGGCAGATGCTTCGGCCGCGGCACCAGCGTGATGTCCTTGAGCTTGTAACCGCGGTAATCCACCGGCGGCGGCGCCTCGTAATATTTGCCCTTGAAGTGGAACGATTGCTCGTTGAAGCAGGTCAGAAGCAGCCGCAGCTGCTCCTCGAACAATTCGCGGTTCTTCTCGGCGTCGAGCAACGGCGCGCCGAACGACTCCACCTCGCGGGAATGATAGCCGCGGCCGACGCCCAACACCACGCGGCCGTCGGTGATGATGTCGGCCATGGCGTAATCCTCGGCCATGCGGATCGGGTGCCACATCGGCAGCACGTTGAAGGCGCAGCCGAATTTCAGCCGCTTGGTCTGCGTGGCGAGCCACAGCCCGAGCTGAATGAGGTTGGGAAAAACCTCGTAGCCCTCGCGCTGGAAATGATGCTCCGCCGTCCACAAGACGTCGAAGCCGAGCTCGTCCATGAGCTGGGCGACATCCCGCGCGGTGAAGAAGGCCTCGCGCAGCCGCTCATCGGAATAACGCCGCTCGTTGGCCGGCGTGCCGCCAAGTCCGACATTGTCGAGCTCGATCTGCCCGACATAGAGAACGTGAAATTTCTTGATCATGTGTGTTCCTGCCCTCCCCGCATCCGAAACGGCTTAGGGAGCAGAGTCAAGAACATCCCGGGGCGGCGGAACCGCCTTGCTCAACCGGAAGGCTTCAGCGCCGGAGGGCGCGAACTCTAGCGCCGCCGCGACGGCAGTGGCTGGTAGGTGTTGTTCGGCATACAGAAACCGCCAATGCCGCTCACCGTCGCCATGCATTGCTCGCGGCTGACAAAGCCGCAATTCACCGCCTGATCGCCGGTATTGTAGAAAGCACACCAGGGATAATTTTGCGCTTGCGCGCTTGTGCCCATTGCGGCGCTGACCGCCAGGACCGCCAAGCCGAATAATATCGCTTTCATCGTCGGCTCCTCGCATTGCAAAGCCGTTTGCCTACTAACACCGCACTCCCCCCTTCTAGTTCTAGGAATCGGCGATAACGGCCGCCCCTTGATGCGGGCCATGCGACAATCCTTCGTATAAGTCACAGTGCCAAAGGCGAACCCGTTCGCTACTCTTTGGCAATCGATTCGCTTTCGGGATCATGCCAATGCTGCTGCGCTCGAAGCTTTTGGGGCTGGCCGTTCTGATCGGCGGCTTGTGCGGGCACGGTGCCCTTGCCGCCGATTGGCGATATTGTCTCGCCGTCTCGCCCGCCCAGCACGCGGTCTATATGTCGCCGCCGTTTTCGGACGACGAATCGATGGAAACGATCGAGTCCGAGTTTGCACGCGCGCTCGATCGCGCAGCGGTGCAGCACGATTCGGTGCAGTGTCCGCTGGGCAGCGCACAGTCGATCTTGGGCATGAAGGCGCAGGCCATCCAGTATAATCAGGCGAGCGGCAACAAAGTCGTCCAGCTCAACTGGCGGCCCTGACGTTTGCGGCTGGTTTCAAATCCCCAAAAATCCCGACTTGATATCGTCGTTCTGCCAAAGCTCTTGCGGCCGTCCCGAATAGACCAAGCGGCCTTTGCTCATCACGTGGACGAAATCGACGAGTTTCAACGCTAGCGCCGCGTTCTGCTCGACCAGAAGAATAGAGAGGCCTTCCTGCTTGAGCTTGGCGATGGCCTCCCACAGTCCCTGGATGATGATCGGGGCGAGCCCTTCCGACGGCTCGTCCATGATCAGGCAATCGGGATTGGTCATCAGCCCGCGGCCGATGGCAAGCATCTGCTGCTCGCCGCCGGACAGCGTCTTGGCGCGCTGGCGGCGCCGTTCGCGCAGCCGCGGGAACAGCGCGTAAACCCGGGCCAGGTTCCACCCGTGACGCTCCGCGCTGCGCTCGGCGACCAACAGGTTGTCCTCGACGCTGAGCGTCGGGAACACGCGGCGGCCCTGCGGCACCAATCCCATGCCGCTGCGCACGATGGCGAATGACGAATGGCCGGTGATGTCGTTACCCTTGAAATAGATCTTACCACGCCGCGGCGGCGTAAACCCGATGATCGAATTGACCAAAGTGGTTTTGCCGACGCCGTTGCGGCCAAGCAGGCCGAGAATCTGGCCTTGCTCGAGCTGCAGCGACAGGCCCTGCAAGACATAGGCGTTGCCGTAATAAGTATGGAGGTCCTCGACTTCCAGAATGCTCATCGGGTTAGCCGGTCCCCAGATAGACTTCCTGCACGCGCGGGCTGGAGTGAATTTGCTGCGGCGTGCCCGTCTCCAGCACTTCGCCGAAATGCAGGACGGAGATCTCCGAGGCGACGTCGAACACCACGTCCATGTCGTGCTCGATCAGCAAGATCGCCAATGCGGGATCGAGCCTGCGCAAGAACGCGGCCATCTCGGCGGTCTCTCCCGAGGACAGGCCGGCGGCCGGCTCATCCAGCAGCAGGATCTTGGGATCGCCGGCCAGCCCAACCACGATTTCAAGCTGCCGCTGCTCGCCATGCGACAGATATCGCACTTCGACATCCTTGCGGTCGAGAAACGCAGCGTCCTGCAACAGCAGGATCGCCTTGGTGTAGACCTCGCGATAGGACGACATGAATCGCCACATCACGAATTTCGACGCGCGCCGGCCTTTGATCGCCAGCAAAACATTGTCGAGCACGGTGAGCCGCGGAAACAGGCTCGTGACCTGGAACGTGCGCGCCATGCCGAGCGCGGCGCGACGATGGCTCGGCCAGGACGTGACGTCCCGGCCGAACAACAGCACTTGTCCGGAACTGGCCGGAAAAATGCCAGTGATCAGATTGAATAGCGTGGTCTTGCCGGCGCCGTTCGG
>JASHOX010000097.1 GCA_030038415.1 Xanthobacteraceae bacterium | reverse complement strand
ACGATCTTGCGGGTGAAATCGATCGCCACCATCGTATCGGAGCCGTCGCGGCCGCCGTGCCGTTTGGCGTCCGGTTTGAATGACGGCATGTCGACGATGGTCATGTCCGGAACGTAGTCTTCGAGCTCGACGTCGTTGGGACGGATCAAAAGCTGGCGGATGAACAGCGAGTGCCAGGCGTATTCAGTGAATACCCGCGCCTTGATGCGGTATTTCGGGTCGGCGCCGCCGTAGAGATCCTGCGCGAACAGCGTCTTGCCCTTGGCGTGAGCAATAAAATCCGCCAGCAGATTGTCGAAGTGTTCCTTGTTCTGCTTGCGATTGCCATCCCACCACACGGTGTTTTCGGTGAGCGCATCGACGACGGTGTGCTTGTCCTTAGGGCTTCGGCCGGTGTGATGCCCAGTTTCGGCGCACAGCGCCCCGCCGGCGACGATGGTCGCCTCGCCGTTGCGAATGGCATGCTCGTAGAGCGGGGCTTCGGGCAAATTCCAATGCACGCCGGCGAGGTTTTTGAAGCCGAATTTGTCGGCGCCGTAAGCGCCGTTCCTCACTCCCGTTTCTTGCACTTTAGCCTCCGCTTATGACCCGCCTGGCCGCGCGGGGCGCAAAAGCGGTCCCGCGACATCCGCCGTTCCTTAACTCCCGGCGAGCGGCCGACCCTATATCGAGCATCCTAGCTTCTGCCAAGACCGACCCGCTCTCAAGCCTAACCGGGAACTAGTGCAGCCGTTCCGACGCTGCACTGCAGCGAAAACAAGCGGCTGCATTGGCTTGATAGGAATAAACGCGCGGCCGATAGCGGGCTCAAATCTTTCTCGCGCGCTCCGCCAGATCGACCAGCACCATGCGCAATTGTTGGGCGGTGGTGACACGTTCGGCAAAGGCAAGCCGCAGCGTTAAGTCGCCGCAGGCGAGGTCGAGGCCCTCAGGGTCAACGCCGGTGAGCCGCCACGGTCCGTCCGCAGCGCTTAAGATTTTTGTGGCGTAAAGCTGCACCGCCTCGGCATGGTCCGCATTCATATGGGCGACCGCGCCAGCCTCGGCTTCGATCAATTCGTCCGCGCCGGACACATCCGTTATCACGTCGGTGGCGGTCAGGTCCGCGGCGCGGGCAAAGCCGCCATTAAGATGCGCGGATACGGCGTCGAGCCGCCAGAACGAGAAATCGGCGAAGCCGGCGTAAAGCTCCGATTTCGGATGCCGGGCGAGGAAGCGGCGGCGCAGGCGCGGCTCCCTCGCATCGTCGCGCGCCGTCCGGACGAAGCTGCCGAGCAGCGTCAGGCGGGGATGCGCCAACGGGTCGCCCTTGCCGATGGCAGTGAGCAGCAGCGAGGCGCGGGGGTCGGCTTCGAGGTTGGCGGTGTGGGTCGACAGCCTTGAGATCAGGATCAGTGGCGCGCCGTCGCTGTCGGTCGCAACATTGACCAGCGAAGCGAAGGGATGTCCGGTATTGCGGTCGATGGTCGCGAGCGAGCCCGCCCGCGTCACCCGCAACAGCTCCTTGGCCAGCGATTTCGGGTCGAAATCCGGCGCGCGAGCGTTTTCGGGGAGGCGATCCGGCATAAAACCGGGGAGAGGCCGCTTCGTTTTTCCGTTTTGGCCCGGATCAGCCTCGGTCATGACGGTTCCTTGCCTGCCACTTCGCCCCGTTGCATATGGGCTGGGCTTCGGCCAATGCCCCAGTAATTGCCCCGATTTTGCCTTGTCTGGTCACACTTCCGCCCCCACATGGGGTTTCAAAGGCTTGTGGGGCCGGGGCTAGTGAAGCTTGCGGCCGACTCATGTAAAGAAGGCCGCCATGCCGACAATCGCTCTCGTCGACGACGACCGCAATATCCTCACCTCGGTGTCGATCGCGCTCGAGGCCGAAGGGTACCGCATCAATACCTATACCGACGGCGCTTCGGCACTGGACGGCTTCAAGACCGCGCCGCCCGACCTCGCCATTCTGGATATCAAAATGCCGCGCATGGACGGCATGGAGACCTTGCGCCGGTTGCGCCAGAAATCCGACATGCCGGTCATTTTCCTCACCTCGAAAGACGAGGAGATCGATGAATTGTTCGGCCTGAAAATGGGCGCCGACGATTTCATCCGCAAACCATTCTCCCAGCGACTTTTGGTCGAGCGCGTTAAGGCGGTGCTGCGCCGGGGCCAGCCCAAGGACGGTACCGCGCCGAAGGAGGCCGACAGCAAGGTGCTGGAACGCGGCCTCCTGCGGATGGACCCGGAGCGCCACACCTGCACCTGGAAGAACGAGCCAGTCACGCTCACCGTCACCGAATTTCTCATCCTGCAGGCGCTGGCGAGCCGACCCGGCGTGGTGAAAAGCCGCAACGCCTTGATGGATGCCGCCTACGACGATCAGGTCTATGTCGACGACCGCACCATCGACAGCCACATCAAGCGGCTGCGCAAGAAGTTCAAGGCGAGCGACAACGAATTCGATATGATCGAGACGCTGTACGGCGTCGGCTATCGTTTCAAGGAATAACTGGCGCGTTACGCGCAAAAGGCCGTGGGGCGCAGGGTATTTGGACCGCCAACCATGGCCGCTGACTGGGCGGCTGAGCTGCGGTAGTAATGGCGTGCATGCTCGCATGGTGGCGAAGCATGATTGAAACCCCGGCAGACGACGTGCTCGACCGAATTGCAGAACGCGCAAGCGCAGCCTCCGAAGCCTCGCTGGAGGCCGAGCCCCGCGTCGAGAACCTGATCGAGAGCCAAGCCGAGAGTGCCGGCCTCGACGACATGGAGTTGCGTTCGCAGCCCCGCGGTATTGCGCGGGTCGGCGACTGGCTGCGGCGCGCCTGGCAGTTCTTCATCAGCCAGAGCTTTTCGAGCCTGACCCGGCGCATCGTCGTCCTCAACCTCACCGGGCTTGTCGCGCTCTCCATCGGCATCCTCTTTCTCTCGCAGTTCCGCAACGGCCTGATCGACGCGCGGATCCAGAGCCTTCTGGTGCAGGGTGAGATCATCGCCGGCGCGATCGCGTCGTCGGCGACGGTCGAAAGCGATTCCTCGATCACGCTCGATCCCGACAAGCTGCAAAATCTGCAGCCGGGGCAAAGCTACGGCCCCAACGAGGACGCGCTCTACGGCATCGATTTCCCGATCAATCCGGAGCGGGTGGCGCCGATCTTGCGGCGGCTCGTTTCGCCGACCAAAACGCGGGCGCGCATCTACGATCGCGACGGCGTGCTCTTGGTCGACAGTCGCAACCTGTTCGGCCGTGGCGACGTGCTGCGCTTCGATTTGCCGTCGCCGACCGCGGAAAAGCCGGGCCTGTTCGAACGCGCCTTTATCGCTCTGCGCATGTGGCTCGGCCGCGGCGATCTGCCAGTCTACCACGAGCTCGGCGCCGACGACGGCAGGGGCTATTCCGAGGTGGCCCAAGCCTTGAGCGGCCAGAACTCCAGCATGGTGCGGATCAACGAGCGCGGCGACGTCATTGTTTCGGTGGCGGTGCCGGTGCAGCGTTTCCGCGCGGTGCGCGGCGCGCTGATGCTGTCGACCCAAGGCGCCGATATCGATAACATGGTGGAAGCCGAGCGGCTCGCCATCATAAAGGTGTTTCTGATCGCGGCCGGCGTGATGATCGTGCTGTCGATCCTGCTCGCCGGCACCATCGCCGAGCCGGTGCGGCGGCTTGCCGATGCCGCTGAAAGCGTCCGCCGCCGCATCCGCTCGCGAGTCGAGATCCCCGATTTCACCCGCCGTCGCGACGAGATCGGGCACCTTTCCGGCACGTTGCGCGACATGACCAATGCGCTCTACTCGCGGATCGAGGCGATCGAGAGCTTTGCCGCCGACGTGTCGCATGAGCTGAAGAATCCGCTCACGTCGTTGCGCTCGGCGGTGGAAACGCTGCCGGTGGCCAAGACTGAGGAAAGCCGGGGGCGGCTTCTCAACATTATTCAGCACGACGTGCGCCGGCTCGATCGGCTGATCTCGGATATTTCCGACGCTAGCCGGCTCGACGCCGAATTGCAGCGCCAGGAGGCTGCGCCGGTCGACTTTGCCAAGCTCCTCACTACGCTCGTTGCGGTCGCGAACGAGGTGAAGCGCGACGACGGTGTCAAAGTCAGCCTGAAATTCGAAGGCGGCGGCACGCGCGCGTTTCAGGTGCCGGGGCACGATTCACGGCTCGGCCAGATCGTCGATAATCTGATCGAGAATGCGCGATCGTTCTCGCCGCCCGGCGGTACGGTGCGCGTGACCTGCCGGCGGCTGCGCAATCAGATCGAGATTTTCGTCGACGACGACGGGCCGGGCGTGCGTGAGGACGTGCGCGAAAAGATTTTCGAGCGCTTTTACACCGATCGCCCGCACCAGGGTTTCGGCCAGAATTCGGGGCTCGGGCTGTCGATCTCCAAGCAGATCGTCGATGCGCATGGCGGCGCGATCTGGGTCGAGAACCGCACCGGTCCGCCGGGACCGGACGGCGAGCCGAACGTGCTCGGCGCCCGCTTCATCGTGCGCCTGCCGGCGATGTGATGCATCCTTTCCGTCACCCTGAGGTGCGAGCGCCGCGAGCCTCGAAGGGCGACGGCCAAGGCACTTGGGCTGCATCCTTCGAGGGCCGCGGCGCGGCCGCCTCAGGATGACGGACAAAACCGTTCACGCCTCCGCCGTGCTGGTCGGCGCGCGCGCGGTGCTGATCCGCGGACCATCGGGCGCCGGCAAATCCCGGCTTGTGCTTGATCTGCTCGACGCGGCGCGAGACGGCCGCTTGCGTTTCGCCCGGCTCGTTGGCGACGATCGCGTCCATCTGGAAAGCGCCAACGGACGACTTCTGGTCCGGCCGGCACAGCCGCTCGCCGGTCTGATCGAGCTGCGCGGCGTCGGCCTTTTGCGGCGCGATTACGAGCCGTGTGCGCTGGTCGGTTTGGTGGTCGATCTCGACGCCGTGGACGCGGAAAGGTTGCCGGATCGGCAAACGATCGAACTGAACGGTATTGACGTACCGCGACTTGCCGTCGCATCGGGCGCGACGGCCTTGCCGGCGGTGCTCGCACTCATCAACTCACCCGGCACGGCGATCGGTCCGCAAACGTCCTGATGTGGCGCCGAGGCATTTGATTGGCGATTGGTTAACCATAATGGTCCAAGACTCCGCCTGCGAGCGGGCTGGGATTGCCGGATAAACGGCGGCCGAGCCGGCAACGCTGCCGCGGCACAAGCGACTTGTTCTACTGCAATGCAGCAACCCTCAGATTTGTCTCAGAATCCCCCTTGCGCCGAGGCTTCGGATGGTCATGATGTGCACCCTTTCGTGCGGTGCACCCGGGACGCGCCCGCGGGGAGTTCCATGATTGGTCTTGTGCTTGTGACCCACGGTCGGCTGGCTGTTGAATTTCGGGCCGCCCTGGAGCACGTGGTCGGACCGCAAGGCCAGATCGAGGCCGTCACCATCGGCCCCGACGACGACGTCGAAGAGCGCCGCCGGGACATCATCGAAGCGGTGCGGCGCGTCGACTCTGGCGACGGCGTCGCCATCCTCACCGACATGTTCGGCGGCACGCCGTCCAATCTTGCCATTTCGGTGATGAGCCGGCCCAAGGTCGAAGTGCTGGCCGGCATCAATCTGCCGATGCTGGTGAAGCTCGCCAAAGTGCGTGACGAATGTCCGCTCGCCGAAGCGGTCGCCGCCGCGCAGGAGGCGGGGAAGAAATACGTCACCATCGCCAGCCGGGTGCTCACCGGCAAATGAACGAACCGGCCCATAGCGCCGGCACGCCCGACGCGGGCAGTTCGCCCGAGGGCGTCGTTTCCCGGGTTTTCGTCATCTGCAACAAGAAAGGCCTGCACGCGCGGGCATCGGCAAAATTCGTGCAGACGGTCGAGAAATTCGACGCCGAAGTGCGCGTCATGCGATGCAACGAGAGTGTCGGCGGAACGTCGATCATGGGGCTCATGATGCTCGCCGCCGCGCCCGGCACGTCGATTACCGTCGAGGCGACCGGGCCCGAAGCCTCCCAAGTTGTCGAGGCCCTGGCGGCGCTTATCGACTCGCGCTTCGGCGAGGCCGATTGATCAGATCGCCGATTTGAGATTGTCTGATGAAACGAGGGGCATCGCGAAACAAGGCTTCGCCCGAGAAAACGCCGGACTTAAAGACATCGCGCCGAAACAGCCGCCCGAAGGAGGCAATGCAAATGAGTCCCGAATCGACAGCGCCAAAAGGCAGTGCCTCGAAACCCGCCGCAGCCGGCTCTGCGGCGACTGGCGACGGCGGTCGGCAACCGGCGACCATCCGTTATCTCGATCGCGCCGATATGGTGGAGACCTTCGCCGACTCGATCACCGGCTTGATCTTTGACGGCCAGACCCTGCGCATCGAGTTCGGCGTGACCCGCTTCGACGACGTCAAACCGAACACGGCGATCACCGGCCGACGCTATCCCGCTTGCCGCCTGGTATTGCCGCCGGCCGCGGCCGTGGACCTCATCAATCGCATGCAGCAGATCGCGGCGGCGCTCACCCAGGCTGGCGTGGTCAAGGCGCGCGGCGCCGAGGCGCCCAAGGCGGGCTAACAGTCTTGCCGTGCGGACGATGACAAAGCGATTAACGCTTCCCCGCCTTCGCCGCCGCTTTCAGGTCGGCGACGAAATCCTGATAGGCCGCACGCTTGTCGGCTTCGTCTTCGATGCGCAGCAGCGCCGAGGGATGGATGGTTACGACGAGCGTGGTCCCGTCCGCCATCGTAGTTGGGACCTTACGCATTTTTGCAATCGTCAGCGTCTTGCCGGTGAGGCTGCGCGCCGCGGTGACGCCAAGCGCGATGACCGTCCGCGGTTGCACTAACTCGCGCTCATGGTCGAGCCAGATCCTGCAGCGCTCGATCTCGTAATTGTTCGGCCGCTTATGCAGCCGGCGCTTGCCGCGCATTTCAAATTTGAAATGCTTCACCGCATTGGTGACGAAGGTCTGGGCGCGATCGATGCCGGCGTCCTTCAATGCGGCATCGAGCACGCGGCCGGCCGGTCCGACGAACGGCTTGCCGGCGATATCTTCTTTGTCGCCGGGCTGCTCGCCGACCAGCATGAAAGTAGCGCGGCTCGGACCCTCGCCCGGCACCGCCTGCGTCGCGTCACGATAAAGCGGGCAACGCCGGCATTCGTTTTCCGCCGCTGCGAGCTGCCGCAGCGATGTGACCGGTTTGTCGTCCGCTTGATCCATGTTGCTGAAATGTTTGGCGCCGTCAGGCGTCCGTACTCGATATAAAGAAATCTTTATGTGTTATTGCCGCGTTCTCGCTATCCTGCTAGAAGCGCGCCGGCCTCCCCACATATCCGTCCCGGAAGGATAGTCAGTTATGAGCACGTCGACCAAGCCGAAAACGCAACTCCCGCCCGCCGATTACGTGGTCAAGGATATTGGTCTCGCCGAATGGGGAGCTAAGGAAATCGCTATTGCCGAGATCGAGATGCCCGGCTTGATGGCGACGCGCGAGGAGTTCGGTCCGGAGCAGCCGCTGCGCGGCGCGCGCATCGCCGGCTCATTGCACATGACCATCCAGACCGCGGTGCTGATCGAAACGCTCAAGGCGCTCGGCGCCGACGTGCGCTGGGCCTCCTGCAACATCTACTCGACCCAGGATCACGCCGCCGCCGCCATCGCCGCCGGCGGCACGCCGGTCTTCGCCGTCAAGGGCGAATCGCTCGAAGACTACTGGAACTACACCCACCGCATTTTCGAATGGTCCGACGGCGGCGGCCCCAACATGATCCTCGACGACGGCGGCGACGCCACGCTGCTGATGCATCTCGGCATGCAGGCCGAGAGCAATCCGGGCGTGATCGCCAAGCCCACTAATGAAGAGGAAGAGGTGCTGTTCGCCGCCATCAAGCGGCGGCTCAAGGACAAGCCGGGCTGGTACACGACGATAGCCAAGGCCATCAAAGGCGTCACCGAGGAAACCACCACCGGCGTGCACCGGCTCTACCAGATGGAGAAGGAAGGCCGGCTCCTCTTCCCCGCCATCAACGTCAACGACAGCGTGACCAAGTCGAAGTTCGACAATCTTTACGGCTGCCGCGAGTCGCTGGTCGACGGCATCCGCCGCGGCACCGACGTGATGATGGCCGGCAAAGTGGCGATGGTCGCCGGCTTCGGCGACGTCGGCAAAGGCTCGGCGGCCTCGCTGCGCCAGGCCGGCTGCCGGGTCATGGTCTCGGAGATCGATCCGATCTGCGCGCTGCAGGCGGCGATGGAAGGCTACGAGGTCGTGACCATGGAAGACGCCGCGCCGCGCGCCGATATTTTCTGCACCGCCACCGGCAATGTCGACGTCATCACCATCGACCACATGCGCAAGATGAAGGACCGCGCCATCGTCTGCAATATCGGCCACTTCGACTCGGAGATTCAGGTCGCGGCGCTGAAGAATCTGAAATGGATCAACGTCAAGCCGCAGGTCGACGAGATCGAATTCCCCGACGGCAAGCGCATCATCCTTCTCTCCGAAGGCCGCTTGGTCAATCTCGGCAATGCCATGGGCCATCCGAGCTTTGTGATGTCGTCGTCGTTCACCAATCAGACGCTGGCGCAGATCGAGCTGTGGACCAATCCCGGCAAGTATCAAAAGAAGGTCTATACGCTGCCGAAACAGCTCGACGAGAAAGTGGCGCGGCTGCATCTCGACAAGATCGGCGTCAAGCTCACCAAGCTGTCCGATAAACAATCGACCTATATCGGCGTGCCGGTAAGTGGGCCGTACAAGACGGATCAGTACCGGTATTGAGACGGCCGCCGGCGCTCAGCGCTGCGCCGGCACCACGGTGACGTGGAAGCCGATCGGCTTGCCGGAGAAGCCCAGGAAATTGCGGCTGATCGTGCCGTTGGCAGTGCGGGCTCCGGCGCCGCCGAGCGCGGCCTGCGTCTTCAGGCACGTCGTATCGTCGTCGAGGCAAGCGACGATGAGGCCTTCTGCCGCTATCTCGGAGCCGCCGAGATCGGACAGCGGATCGTCTTGCAGGCGATCCGTGCCGGCCAAATAAAACGCCAGATTGCCGACAATGTCCGGCGAGCCCCAATAGAGCGCGACCGCCTTGCCGCCCAACCGCTGCGCCATCGCCGCGACTTCCTGCGAGCTCGGCCGATTGGAATCGAGCCCCGCCGTCAAATGCGCATAGGCGATGAACGGCGCGGCGATCAAAAAGACGATCGTGACCGCGAGCGCGACAAGCCTGGCGCCGGCTGCGGCATAGGCATCCAGCGCGATCTTACGCGAGCCATAGAGCACGACCGGCAACAGCGCCCAGTTCGGCTGCGTCCAATCCGGCGTCAATCGGTACGGCGACACGAGATTGACCAGCGCCGGCAGCACCATCGGCACTACAAATAGAATTAAGGCCTGCCGCCGATCTTCGTCGGCCGGCCAGACGATATCGGCGAGTGCGGCCCGGCCCGGCCGCAGCAGCGCCAACAGCAGCAGCGGGGCCGTGCCATAGGCGATCACACCGAGGCAATAATAGGCCGATCTCCCGAGCGCCGTGCGAAACGAGTCGGTCGTCATGACGCTTTGTCGGATGAACGCGTAATCGGCGCCGCCGGCCTGAGTCACGTACCAATAAAGATGCGGCGCGATGACGACCGCGGCGCCCGCCGCCATCAGAAAAGGCGCCGGCGACCGCCAGAATCGCCGCATCCCGGCGCCGACCAGCGAGGCAACCGCCATGCCGGCGAAAAGATAAACCGCCCAATATTTGCTGAGCATGGCGAGGCCCGCGAACGCGCCGGCAAGCAGGCAATCCCAGGCGCCCAAGCTGCGTCGCGCCCGCAAGTAAAACAACAGCGCTGCCGCCCAGAACGGCATCATCACCGTGTTGGCGTTCAACTCCGCCGCCTTGTAGGTGTAGAGCGGCACCAGGATGAGCGCGGCGAGGCCGAACAGGCTGCGCGCCCTGTCGAGGTGATCGCGGTTGAGCCGCCAGGTAATCGCGAGCGTGATGGCGACAATGACGACGGCTTCGAGATGCATCGCCCAATTCGCCCGCGGGAAAACAGCGAACCACGCCATGAATAGCCACGCGGTTATCGGTGGATGCTTGTAGCCGAAGGCAAAATGCTGCGCCCACAGCGCCGCCTCGGAGGCGTCGTCGCGCAGATCGACCGGCGCCAGCGATAGGGTGTGAAACAGCATCCAGAGCATTGCGAAGGCACCAAGGGTCCAGGCGACAATGGCGCCCTCGTTATGGTCGCTCACGAAGCGCTGTGCCGCCTTGGTGAGGCGATTGCCGCCGCCCGTGATCTGCGGACCCGAATGCGCGGCGGGATCAGGACGAATAATTGTCATCGGCAATGGATGCCATCGCAATGCCGGCGCTACAAGCTTGCCAAAATGCGGCAATTCGCGGCGCATTGCATTTTTACGGCGGCCCGCGTTATCTCAGCCGGCCATGGACGGCGGTTCACCTGCAATATTGCCCGCGACGCTTACGCGCGCGCCCGGTTCCGCGCCGCGGCCGGCGCCGGAACTCAGCGTCGTGGTGCCGACCTATAACGAGCGCGCCAACGTTCCAATTCTGGCCGAACGGCTCGCGCATGCGCTGGCCGGCTGCGATTGGGAGGTGCTGTTCGTCGACGACAATTCGCCGGATGGCACCGCGGCCGTGGCGCGCGCCATCGGCGCGACCGACAGCCGCGTCCGCTGCATGCGCCGGATCGGCCGCCGCGGCCTTGCCGGCGCCTGCCTCGAAGGCATGCTGGCAAGCCAGGCGCGCTATGTCGCGGTCATGGACGCCGATCTGCAGCACGACGAGAAGCTGCTGGTCGCCATGCTCAACCGCTTGCGCAGCGGCGATTGCGACTTGGCGGTGGCGAGCCGCTACCTGGGCGGCGGCTCCGCCGAGGGACTGTCGAAACAGCGCGCCCGCGCCAGCCGCTTCGCCAATATGCTGGTGCGCCGGCTGCTTGGCATCGATCTTAGCGATCCGATGAGCGGCCACTTCATGATCCGGCGCGATGCCTTCGAGCCGCTGGCGCCGGCGATTTCCTCGCAAGGCTTTAAGATCCTGCTCGACATTCTGGCGACCAAGCCGGGCAGCCTGCGCGTCGTCGAGTTGCCGTCGAGCTTTCACCAGCGCCGCCACGGCGAAAGCAAGCTCGACAGCAAGGTCGCGCTCGACTTCGCCGCGCTGTTGACGGCGAAGCTCACCAACGACGCCGTCTCGGCGCGCTTCTTGTTGTTCTGCCTGGTTGGGCTGAGTGGCCTTGCCGTGCACTTGCTCGCGCTGTCGGTCGCCACCCAGCTCGCCGCGCTCGCGTTCGGCGCCGCCCAGACGCTCGCCACCGTGACCGCGATCACCTGGAATTTCGTGCTCAACAACATGTTCACCTATCGCGACCAGCGGCTGACCGGCTGGCGCTTTGTCACCGGCCTGATCCGCTTCCAGGTGATCTGCGCCATCGGCGCCGTCTCCAATGTCGGCATCGCCACCTGGGTCTACGACTATGACAGCAAATGGTGGCTGGCCGGGCTCGCCGGCGCGCTGATCGGCACGGTGTGGAATTTCGTGGTCAGCGCCGCCTTCGTCTGGCGGCAACGATAAATCCTTCCAATCTTCGCTCGTCCCCGCGGAAGCGGGGACCAGGCCGCGGAATCAGGTGGCCTTGGATTCCCGCTTTCGCAGAAATGAGCGGGTGTTTCGCGACCATCATTGCCATAACGCCGACACTCACTTGCCGCTCGCTCCCCCCGATGTTATCTGCGCCGCATGACCGCGGTACCCATCGCAAACATCCGCAATTTCTCGATCATCGCCCATATCGACCACGGCAAATCGACGCTTGCCGACCGGCTGATCCAGCTCACCGGCGGGCTGGAAGCGCGCGAAATGGTCGAGCAGGTACTCGATTCCATGGATATCGAGCGCGAACGCGGCATCACCATCAAGGCGCAGACGGTGCGGCTCAATTACCGCGCCCGCGACGGCAAGGATTACGTGCTCAATCTCATCGACACGCCCGGCCATGTCGACTTCGCCTACGAGGTCAACCGCTCGCTGGCGGCCTGCGAGGGCGCGCTGCTCGTGGTCGACGCCAGCCAGGGCGTCGAGGCGCAGACGCTGGCCAATGTCTATCAGGCGATCGACAACGATCTTGAGATCGTGCCGGTGCTCAACAAGATCGATCTGCCGGCCGCCGAGCCCGACAAGGTCAAACAGCAGATCGAGGACGTCATCGGGCTCGACGCCTCGGACGCGATTTTGATCTCGGCCAAGACCGGGCTGAACGTTCCGGAAGTGCTCGAAGCCATCGTCACCAAGCTGCCGCCGCCGAAAGGCGACGCCACTGCGCCGCTGAAAGCGCTGCTCGTCGATAGCTGGTACGACGCCTATCTCGGCGTCGTGGTGCTGTTCCGCGTCGTCGACGGCGTTTTGAAAAAAGGCCAGCGCATCCTGATGATGGGCACCCATGCGAGCTACGAGGTCGACCGCGTCGGCGTGTTTACTCCCAAGCGCGTCGAAACCGACGAGCTCGGCCCCGGCGAGATCGGTTTTCTCACCGCCTCGATCAAGGAAGTGGCCGATACCCGCGTTGGCGATACTATCACCGATGAGCGTAAACCGGTGGCGGCGCCGCTGCCCGGCTTCCGCCCGGCGATCCCGGTGGTGTTCTGCGGCCTGTTTCCGGTCGACGCCGCCGACTTCGAAGCGCTGCGCGCCGCCATGGGCCGGCTCCGCCTCAACGACGCCAGCTTTTCCTACGAGATGGAGACTTCGGCGGCGCTCGGCTTCGGCTTCCGCTGCGGCTTCCTCGGCCTCCTCCATCTCGAAATCATCCAGGAGCGGCTCGAGCGCGAGTTCAATCTCAACCTGATCGCGACCGCGCCGTCGGTGATCTACAAGATCAGGCTGCGCAACGGCCAGGAACTGGAAATCCACAATCCGGTCGACATGCCGGACCCCAACCACATCGAGGAAATGCAGGAGCCGTGGATCGAGGCGACCATCCTCACCCCCGACGAATATCTCGGCGCCGTGCTCAAACTCTGCCAGGACCGCCGCGGCGAGCAGAAGGAGCTCACTTACGTCGGCAACCGCGCCATGGTGAAATACAATCTGCCGCTCAACGAAGTGGTGTTCGATTTTTACGACCGGCTGAAATCGGTGTCGCGCGGCTACGCCTCGTTCGACTATCACCTGACCGACTACCGCCCGTCGGACCTGGTCAAATTGCAGATGCTGGTCAACGGCGAGCCGGTCGATGCGCTGGCCATGCTGGTGCATAGGACGCGCGCCGAGCAACGCGGCCGCGCCATGGCCGAGAAGCTGAAAGAACTCATTCCGCCGCACATGTTCCAGGTGCCGATCCAGGCGGCGATCGGCGGCAAGATCATCGCCCGGGAGACCGTGCGTGCGTTCCGCAAGGACGTGACGGCGAAATGCTACGGCGGCGACGTCACGCGCAAAAGAAAGCTTCTTGAGAAACAAAAAGAAGGCAAGAAGCGCATGCGCCAGTTCGGCAAGGTGGATATTCCGCAGGAAGCGTTTATCGCCGCGCTAAAGGTGGATGTTTAATTTTTCTACTCGTCACCGCCGGGCTTGACCCGGCGGTCCATGCTGAAACGCCGCATGGATTGCCGGATCAAGACCGGCAATGACGACGATCGTCAGAATGTCGAAACTGAACCTTCGCCACGGCGGCGCGACTAATGGTTCAACATCCAGCGTTGCCGCCGCGATGGTGCG